>DFDR01000180.1:3183-7978 GCA_002369295.1 Desulfovibrionaceae bacterium UBA3823 | reverse complement strand
GCTATTCACAGGGGTGAGCGGATACCATTGGCAAGGGGCAAAATCCGCCGATCCGTGGCGTTTTGCCACGCAACATTTTGAAATTACTCGCTTTCCCAGAAAATGCCACGGTGAAGTCAATGTTTGGCTGCAGATACCTGAAATATGCCCCACTCCGTCCAGAAGCCCCCGCACAAAACGCAGAGGCATGGCAATCTCATACTTCTCCGCAAGACTTTGCACCCTCCTGCGCTCTGGAAAAGCCGGCAGTTCGGGCAGGCAGGACGTTGCGGACAGGGGCAAAGAAGCGTAGAGCACAGCCAGCGCCACGCCCCCGCGCCTGGCGCGCAACCCAAGGAGCAGACCTATGCTACGCCACATCGCGGCCGCGGCCCTCGTTCTGGGCCTCGCCATGGCATCCCCCCTGCCGGCATCCGCCGACATGGACGTGTCCTTCAAGGCCAAGCTCACCAGTTCAGGCGAGCAGAACTACGGCACCGAAAGCTGGAAGATCCTGACGCTCTCAAGCGCCGGCACCACCGACGTCGTCGTCAACCGCGTCGAAGTCAACCGCCAGGACGTCACCGCCCAGTGCACCAACGTCAAGATCCCCTGCAGGATGCCTCCCGGCTCCAGCCTTGTCTTCAAGCTCCCGGCCAGCACGGTCCTGAGCGAGATCACCGTCCACACGGACGGCGGTCCGGTGCGCATGCGCACCCGCTAGCGGACAGCCCTCTGATGCCGGCTGGCCCCGTTCCGGATACGCCGGGCGGGGCTTTTGGCTTTTCTGGCCCCGGCATTCCGCCAGCTGCCGGCAGACAGGCGCTGGGACCGGCAGGCAGGCAAGCAAGCAGGCCTGGGCAGCGGCAAGGCGGGCGCTGGGACTGAATGCTTCAGGACCGGGCGTGGCAGAAGCCTGCGGGATGATCGTCGAAACGCAGCTCCGCTTGCGCATTTTTCCCAGACTGTGCCATGCTCCTCCCAGGCCCTTCGCCAGCCGTCCGGTCCAGACCAGCCCTGCCAGGGCACGGGGGACGGACGGCACCACCCCAAGCCCTAAGGAGCAATGCCATGCAGCCGCTGTCCCCTGTTCCGATCCTGCCGTCGTCTCTCTGCCTGCCAGCTTCCCTTAGCCTGTCGCCAGCCTGCGGACGCCCCCAAGGCGTCCGGGCGAAGCGGCAAGGCCCCTGCCGGGCCGGCCTGCTGGCCCTGCTGGCCCTGCTGGCCCTGGGGTCCGGACCAGCAGCCGCGCCCCTTCTCGCGCCGGCAGGCGATCCCGAGGAGACGGCGATCTACCTTCGCATCAAGTCCGGCGAGCCCGGCACCTGCGCGGCCTTTGCCAAGGATGGGAGCGCTCCTGGCAGGCTCGTGACCTCGCGCATGCAGCCCAACCGCTGGGGACGGGTCCACAAGGGCACCGACTTCGGCTACGGCAGGCACGAGTGCCTCTACGCCATGGCCGACGGCAGAGTGCTGCGCCTTGGCCGGGATGCCGGCAGCGGACCGCGCAGCCGGGGCACCTACATCGAGATAGCCTACGACAAGGGCCCCCTCGCCGGCACCGTCCAGCGCGTCTACCACATGGCCGCCGTCTTTCCGCCCTTTGCCGCCAGAGGCGACGACGGACGCCTCGTCCTCTGCCCCAAAGGCACGCGCATCTTCAAGGGACAGGCCTACGGCACGGTGGGCAACACCGGCCACTGCGTGGGAAGGAACGGCGGCTACCACGCCCACGTGGAGCTCACCCTCCCCAGCGGAAGACTGTGCGACGTCACCCGCATCATGGAGGAAGCCTGGCACCGCTCCCGGGAGAGCGACTACTTCCTGCTCTACCAGCGCTACAGCTACAACCTGACGCCGGAACGCATCCGCCTTGTCCTCGGCGAGGCCCTGCGGATTCCCGGCGCCGTTGAGGACATCAGGCGCGATGCCGGCCAGCCCCTTGCGGGCATGCTGGCAGCGGAGCTGGCAAGGCTCGGCCAGGCAGCTCCCCAGGTCAAGGCGGACCAGCCGTAGGCCGCGGGATGCCAAGAGAGCGCGAAAGCGCGATTAGCAGCGAAAAACCTCCTCCCAGGCTCGGCACCGCGGGCTGGAGCGGACAAACGGAGCCTGGAAGGAGGAAGCGCGAAGCCAGCTCCGGATCCGGGCTGAGCGGAAGAAGCCGCGGATCCGGACTGGCAAATCTGAACGGTGCTGAACGAAAGGGCAGAAGGACAAACGGGACAGAACGGGGCCTGGCAGGCGCCTATGCGCGCCTGGCCGCGCCTGAGCGGGCGCCGGGTGCCGAAAGCTCGAGGACAGCGGGCTCGAACCCCCTCTCGAGGGTGCTGTCCAGCGCGCCCTCTCTGGCCTCGAGGTAGAGGCCGTGCCAGCAGACAGAGACCGTGATCACGGCTGCAAGGCACACGCCGACCACGGCTGCCGAGGCAAGCACGGCAAAGTTCTCGAGCAGGCGGCCGCGGGAGCAGGACGACGTCCCGGCTGCTTCAGGCGCGCTGGCAAAGGGCACGGCGCAGGGCAGGGGAGAGGCGGGCTGAATGCGGGATGCAGAAGAAAGCGGGCTGGTCATGGCGTGTCCTCCTTGCCGCCGGATGCAGGCGTTACGTTGGGTTGCGAGCTCCGGCTCCTGCCGGGCTTCCGGTCAACGGCGGCTGATGCGGGTGTGCGCCCCGGCACATTCCAAGGCGCTTCGGGCTGCCGGCGAGGCTTCAGGCTTGACGGGAAGAAGTTCCTGCCTGCTTCCTGCCGGCAGACCAAGTATTACTCATTTTGGGAAAAGATGGCAAGCGATTTTTTCCCTTTTTGTAAAAGAATCTTGCTTTTCTGCGAGAAAGCGTTCGTCCGTGCGGCTGGCCCAGACTGCACCAGACTGGCCCTGACTGGCGGAAGGCGTCAGGCAAAGGCTTGCGCAGGGCATGGACTGGGACGTCGGACTGGCCATGGAGCGAATCGCCGCCCAGGCAGGCTTCAGCGGGGAAGGAGAGGCAGACAGCTGAAGCCCGCAGGGGCGGCAAACGCGTGCCTGGCAGACAGCTTCCTAGCCGCGGACAAGCGCCTTGCCGGCCGCGTCCTGCCGGCCAGGGACGGCCCCGAGCTCGAGGACGGCGACCTTGAAGCCACTGTCGAGGGTGCTGTCCAGAGCGTCCTCCCGGGCCTCAAGGTAGAGGGCGTGCCAGCAGACGGAGACCGTGATCACGGCTGCAAGGCACACGCCGGCAACGGCTGCCGAGACGAGCACGGCAACGCTCTCGAGCAGGCCCGTGCGGGCACGGAAAGCCGGCACCGCGGCTTGCGGGACGACGGCAAAGGGCTCGGCGCAGGGAAAGGGCGGAGACGGGATGGAGGCGGGATGCGGAAGAAAGCTGGGTGGTCATGGCGTATTCTCCTTGCCGCCGGAGGCAGACTTCAGGTTGGGTCACGAGCTCCGGCTCCTGCCGGGCTTCCGGTCGACGGCGGCTGTTGACGGCATGCGACCCTGGGCACATCCCAGGGCGCTTCAGGCTGACGGCAGGCTTGCGGGAGGGACATCCAGCCCGCTTTCTGCCGGCAAGACCAGTACTAGTCTTTTTGGGAAAAGATGGCAAGCGAACTATTCCCTTTTGGTAAAAAAATCTGATCTTTCTCGCAAGGCCCCTCGGCGGTCCTGTGGCAGCGACCTGGCTCCAGGCAGGAGCATTCCAGACAACCACTTAATTTTTCTGTGATATTTTCCCCAAGACAAGGAGAGCCTCTGCCTGGGGTTTGGCCAGGGTGCTCCCAGCCCCCCTTGTCGGAGACAATGCCCCGAAGGCCGCATGCAGGCAGCCTGCGACGCCCCTTCCTGCCGTCAGGCAGGCGGCAGCAGCCGACGGCAAGGCACGGCAGCGACCCGGGCACCACCGTCAGGACAAACAGCGTCCGCAGGGCTGTAAGCCGCCATGCTCAAGGGGGGCCTGCGCCCCCTCCGGCAATGACGCCAGGACCAGCTCCTCAGCGCAGGGCCCGGCGAGCCGGGGCAGCCAGACGCCTGCTCTCCCCAAAGGACGCGCACGCCAAGGCGTTCCTGAGGATCGTCTGCAGGGGCGTCTGGACGGGCCTCAGGATGGCTGGTCTGGATGGCGTGTCTGGACTGCGCCCCGGCCTCGAATCCCCCCTCCTGCGCCACTGGCGCTCAGGGACTGGACGCCGCCGGAAGGACGAAGGAGAGGCGTGCAGACAAGCTCTGCCCCGCAGGTGTCAGACAGGGGCCTGTCCCGGCAGGCAGCTCCGCTCCCTCTGGGACGCCGTGCCTGAAGCCGGCCAGCGGCTTGCTGACGCCGCTGACAGCCGCCGAGGCAGGAAGGGCTGCATGCCCGAGCAGACCGCCACGGGCGCCGGCTTCAGGCAGAGCGCTTCCGGCGCGATGGCAACGGGGACGGCGCAGGAAAGAGGCAGGCTTGCGGGTGGGACATCCAGCCCGCTTCCTGCCAGCAAGGCCATACTCGTTTTGGGAAAACAAGGCCAGCATGCCTCGCGCTTGCGGGACAAGGCCGGCTTTCTTCCGGCCCCGGTCCAGGCCCGGTCCAGAGCCGGGCCAGAGCCGGTCCAGACCCGCTCCTGAATTCCTCCAGCCCCCCTCGGCAGTCCCTCAGAATTCCCTCGGAAGCCCCGCGGCGAGCTTCGGACAGCCTCGGACAGCCTCGGACAGGGCCGGGTCAGCCCTGGGCAGTGCCGAGCCGTGCCGGCTCGAGTTCGTGCTCTTCCAGACAGTTCCCAAAAAGCAACGCCGTCACTGGATCAGCCGGATCAAGAGGGCCCTTCCGCCTCCAAGCGCGGGACCAGCTGACCCATGCGGGAA
>DFDR01000180.1:0-3130 GCA_002369295.1 Desulfovibrionaceae bacterium UBA3823 | reverse complement strand
CCATGCGGGAAACGAACCCATGCGGAAAGCGGAAGAGGCGAGGCCAGCGGGAACATGGAGCTGGCGCATGGCGCTCAGGCACCCCCAGAGGCCGGGCGGCGATGCAGCTCAAGCCTGCAGAGCCTGGCTCCGCAGGCTTCGGCAAGAGCAAGGGCCTGATCTGCGCCGGCAGGACCGCTAACGGCATCGCCTGCGGTGAAGACGAACTGGCAGCGGGGAAAGGCTGTCCGCAGGCCCTGCACGGCGCCTGCCAGCGACAGAGAGGGGCCGGGCCGGACAGCGCCGTCCCGGGCCTGTCCAGACAGAGCGGAATCAGGCCGGGCAGACTCGGGCAGCGCCGGCCCGCATGCACCTGGCAGCCCCTGGTCAAGCCCGTCGATCAGCACGATGCCGCCTCCCTCCAGGGGATTGGCCAGGGCAGGGTTGAGCAGGGCCAGGCGACAGGCCATGTCGGCTGCAAGGGCGCCCAGCAGGGCATCCCCCCGGGGAAGGAAGGCCAGATCGCGCACGCCTCCTTCCCGCTCGAGCAGGAGGCGCGGACGGGGACCTCCCTGCAGTGCAAGGTCCGTGCAGTCCGGAAAGAGGAGCTGCAGGGCGGCAAGGATGCAGGCCTTCAGCCTCTCCGGCGGGACAGCGCACCCCAAAGCCGTTCCGGGGGCGGCGCCGGAAGCAATGCTGGCAGAGACAGGGCTGCCGCTCCCGGCACAGGCGACGCCTGCGAGCGTCAGGAAGCGGCACAGCCTGGCCTTGGCGCCAAAGCCGGCATCGTAGGCGTCGAAGCAGGAATCCGCCCTGCTTCCCGGTCCAGTGCCTGCAAAAAGACGGCGATCCCGGGGATAGCAGGCAACGAGGGGCAGGGAGCAGCCATGATCCCTGATCCGGCGCTGCAGATAGAGTCCAGCGAGGAATCTGGCGTCGCCAAGGGAGCTGGCCCTGCGCGTCCGGGCTCCCTCCCCGGCCTTGGCAAGGCGCCAGGAAAAGCTGCTTCTGCCGCTGCGGACCGTGCAGGCGAGGCTGGCTGCCGGACTTGGGACAGCAGGCCGATCAGGAACAGGCGAACCTGGGACAGCCTGCGGGGCGCCGGCAGAGGGGGACGGAACAGGGAAGGGCACGCCCGCAAGGACGCCGGCCCGCCGGCTCCGGCGCATGGCCTGGACGAAGCAGGACAAGAGGCGTGCCAGCCCGTCCAGAAAGCCGCTCTGCTCCTGCCGGCTTCCGCCGGCCACGAGCCAGGCCGAACCCGCTGAAGCCGCATCAGGGGAAGGGCAGGCGCTCCCTTCCGGGCTCCCGTCCGGGGGGACGCAGGCCGCTGGCGCGGCCTCAAGGCTGGCCCGGCAGCTGAAGAAGGGGCCGAAGTTTTCCAGAACAACGCGTTCGACGATCATGCCGGTGCTCCTGGCAGGGGAATGGGGGAACGGGAGGGCGGGGACCGGACTGTCCTTGCCGGCGCCGGCGGGGCGTTATCCTGCCGTCCCGGGGAACAGGGGCATTGTGCACATTTTGGGAAAATTCGGCAAGCAGAATATTGTCAATTGGGAAGAATTCGCCACTGCCCGTGCCGGCGCGGGAGCGCGCCCGGAAGACGGCCGTCTCAGGCTCTGCCTGCGGCAGGCTGGGCCCCTGGCCAGTGCCGGAGCGACGGCAAGCGCAGAACGCCGAAGGGCGCCCCTCCCGGACTGCGGGTAGGGCGCCCTTGCCAGCATTCACGCGACGAGGATGCCGAAAGGCTGGCTAGCAGACCGTCCCTCCGGGATTCTGGGGGCCGGGATCCTGGAGGCTTGCCAGCGGCTCGCCGTAGTAGGCCTTGCGGTAGATCTCCCTGAGTTCGGCGACAAGGGGATAGCGGGGATTGACCGAGGTGCACTGGTCGTCAAAGGCTGCGAGAGCCATCTCGTCGAGCTTGGCCAGGAAGGCAGACTCTTCGACGCCGGCATCGCGTATGGAGCGGGGGATGCCGCAGTCCTGCTTGAGGGCCTCGACGGCCCTGACGAAGCGGGCCGTCTTGAGGGCGCGGATCTCGGGGGTGTCGCCCTCGAGGTCGTCGGCCAGGTGGAGCATGTCGCAGAGGCGGGCGTAGCGGCCCTTGACCCAGGGGTACTTGTACTGGGGGAGCATGCCCTGCTTGGTGGGCTGGTCGGTGGCGTTGTACTCGATGACGTAGGAGAGCAGGAGGGCGTTGGCAAGCCCGTGGGCGAGGTGGAAGGCCGAGCCCAGGGCATGGGCGAGGGAGTGGCAGACGCCGAGGAAGGCGTTGCCGAAGGCCATGCCGGCGATGGTGGCGGCATAGTGCATCTTCTCCCTGGCCTGTTCGAAGCGCTCCCCGTGGTTCACCGAGTCGCGCAGGTACTTGAAGACGAGGCGCACGGCCTCCATGGCGTGGCCGTCTGCCATGTTGCTGGCCATGACCGAGGTGTAGGCCTCGACGGCGTGGGTGAGCACGTCGATGCCAGAGGCCGAGGCCAGGGAATCCGGCATGCCCCGGGCCAGATCGGGATCGACGACGGCCATGTCGGGCGTGAGCGCGTAGTCGGCGATGGCCAGCTTCTGGCCCGTTGTCTCGTCGCTGACAACGGCGAAGGGCGTCACCTCGGAGCCCGTGCCCGAGGTGGTCGGGATGCAGACCATGACAGCCTTCCGGCCGCCGCGGGGGAAGGAGGTCACGCGCTTTCTGATGTCCTGGAAGCGCAGGGCGAGATCCTCGACCTTCATGTCCGGCACCTCGTAGAGAAGCCAGGCCATCTTGGCCGCGTCCATGGGCGAGCCGCCGCCGAGGGCGACGAACATGTCGGGCTGGAAGGCCTTGGCAAGCTCAAGGCAGCTCCTGACGCAGTCCATGCCGGGATCGGGCTTGACCTGGCTGAAGACGCGCACGCTGCATCCCGTCTCCTCGAGAATCCGCACCACCCTGTCGGCGAGGCCGAGGGAGACGAGGGGATCGTCGGTGACAAGCAGGGCCCGCTTTCTGCCCGCAAACTCCTTCAGCGCCTCGGCCAGGCAGTCGGGCTTGAAGTAGATGCGCTGCGGGACCCGGTACCAGAGCATGTTCTCGCGGCGGGCAGCCACGGTCTTGACGTTCATCAGGTGCTTCACTCCAATGTTTTCGCTCACGGAATTGCCGCCCCAGCTGCCG
>DFDR01000144.1:2280-3791 GCA_002369295.1 Desulfovibrionaceae bacterium UBA3823 | reverse complement strand
CCTCCTCGAGGCGTCCTGCCCCAAGCTTTGGGCCTGGCCTTTCCCTGGCCTCTCCCGCCCTTTCCCTGCCTCTGTCCGTTCCGCCTTCCTGCGGCGTTGTGCCTGCGGAAAAAAAGCGGCCCGCCGGAGTGGGAACCAGCGGGCCTCGCCTCTTCAATTCCTGATGCCCTCAGGATCGAAACTTCGACTTCAGCTTTAGTCCAAAGCACGGCAAACTTCAAGTGCCGCATAACCCCTAACTTGCGAGCAAGGCGAAAATCACCGGCGCCATTCCTGAAAACCCTTGTCCCAGGCCCTTCCGAAGGCTCTGCAAAAAGTTCAAGCTGCACTTCCCCTCCTTCTTCAAGCTCGAGGCACGCTCTTCATGTTCACGCTCCGTCCCTACCAGCGCGACGCGCTTTCCGCCCTCGTGGCCGCGGCCCCGTCGCGGCAGTTCCTGCTCCTGCAGGCGGCCACGGGCGCCGGCAAGACGGTCGTCTTCTGCGCACTCGCCCGCTACTACTTCACCCGCTGGGGCATGCGCACCCTCGTGCTGGCCCACCGGAGCATTCTGGTGCGCCAGGCCATGGACAAGCTGCTCTGCGACTGGCCTGCCGGCGAGGACGGGGACGGCGGACGAAGGCCTGCCCTCGGCCTCGTGTGCGCCTCGGTCTCCCCCAGGCGCGAAGCGGACGCCGACGTGGTCGTGGCGTCGCCCCAGACGCTGAAGAACCATCTGGACGAGCTCCCGAAGGTGGACGTCGTCGTCATCGACGAATGCCACCGCGTGGCCCCGAAAAACCAGGAGTCCACCTACAGGGCCATCATCGAGGCCGTGCTCGCCAGACGGCCCGGCGCCCGCGTCGTCGGCGTGACGGCAACCCCCTGGCGCCTCGGCCAGGGCTGCATCTACGGCACCCGCGCGGCAGCAGGCACGGTGAACTGGTGGGAGCGCATCGACTGCCGCATCTCCATGGCAGAGCTCCAGCG
Source organism: Desulfovibrionaceae bacterium UBA3823 (assembly GCA_002369295.1). Lineage (GTDB taxonomy): Bacteria > Desulfobacterota > Desulfovibrionia > Desulfovibrionales > Desulfovibrionaceae > Desulfovibrio. The sequence continues at coordinate 2,822 of DFDR01000144.1, read as the reverse complement.
CCAGGGCTTCCTCGTTCCCCTGCGGGCCCTTTCCTGCCCCAGCCTGCGCGGCGAGCTGGCAGGCCTTGACTTAAGCTCAGGCGACTACAGCGAAGCCCAGCTGGCGAAGCTCATGAGCCGTCCGCTCGAGCTCGACAGCGCCGTCAAGGCCTTCCTCGAGCACGGCGCCGGCCGCAGCCGCTGCGTGGCCTTCTGCTGCACCATAGCCCATGCGGCCATGCTGGCCCGCCGCTTCCGCCAGGCCGGCATCGCGGCCGCCGCCGTGGATTCGGGGAGGGAGACCTTCGACAACCAGTCGAGGCTCGACGACTTCAAGCTCGGCAGGCTCAGGGTGCTCTGCAACGTGGGCATGCTCACCGAGGGCTGGGACTGTCCCGAAGTCGACTGCCTCCTGCTCTGCCGGCCCACCATGTCGCCTGCCCTCTACGTGCAGATGGTGGGCAGGGGCCTGCGGCCGGCACCCGGCAAGCGCGACTGCCTCCTGCTCGATCTCGTGGACAACGTCGGCCGCCACGGCTCGCCCAACGCGCCGAGAATAGTCC
>DFDR01000144.1:0-2227 GCA_002369295.1 Desulfovibrionaceae bacterium UBA3823 | reverse complement strand
AAGAATAGTCCCCGGCGCCCGCGCCGGCGAAGCCGGCCTGCCAGGCCAGGAACCCGGCGAGCGGCCGGGCCGGCCCGTGTGCCAGTGGTGCGGGGCTCTGCTTCCCGAAGGCGCGAGGCCTGCGGCCTGCCCCGAATGCCAGGGGCCGCTTGCCGTCGTCAACAACACCAGGCTCGAGCTCCTTGAAGTGGACTTTGAGCACGTCGAGCTCTGGCAGGCCCGCGGCGAGGAGGTCGCCAGGGCCCGCCGCGAGCGCGCCCGCCAGCTTGCCGAGCAGCTGCGCGAAGCCCGGGAAGCCGCCGCCAGGGCCAAGGAGGAGGCCATGGCCAGGCGCCTTGCCGGCGGCAGGACCTTCGAGGCCAGGCTCGTGCAGATGTCGGCGCCGGCGGTGCATGCTTCCTCCCAGGGCCGGCTTGCCGGCCTGTCCATGGTGCGCTGCCAGCTCCTCTTCGAAAGCGCCGAGCGCCCCGGCGGCCTCATTCCCGTCTCGCTGATCCTCGACCCCGAAGGAGCCGGCGCCAAAAGTTCGGGCGCCCGCTGGCTCAGCCTGCTCACGCGCCGCTTCTGGGACGCCTTCGGCGGCCGGCGCCCCCTGCCCCGGACCTGCCAGGACATGCTGGCGCGCTGGGGCGAGCTGACGCCTCCCGCAACCCTGCCCCTCAAAGAGGGGACCAAGGGCTTCGTCAACGTCCAGTGGCCCCCCGAAGCCAAGGCCGGCAAGGACGCCAAGGCCGGCAAGGGCACCAAGGCCGGCAAGGGCACCAAGGGCGCCAAGGCCGGCAAGGACGCCGGGGCCAGCCAGGCTCCGCAGCCCGATGCCGGCAAAAATTAAAGTAAAACTTCAATTATCAGCCGCGCCGCGACAGGCGCAGGAGCACACGTCATGGCATGCCGGAAAGCACCGCTCTCCGCTCTGTCTTCGTCCGACGCTTCCGCCGTTTCCTGCCTTTCTTCCTGCCTTTCTTCCTGGCGCTCTTCCTGCCTTTCTGCCACTCTGCTGGCCTGCCTTGCTGCCGTCCCGGCGGCCGTTCTGGCGACAGCCCTGACGGCCCTCTTCCAGCTCTGCCGGCCGGTCCCGGCGCTGGCCGGGCAGTCCCAGGCCTGCCTGGCGACAGAGGCCGCAGGGCCTGCGCCTGCGCTCTTGCGCCTTCCCTGCCATCCCCTCCAGCGCCAGGGAATAGTCCGGCGCACGCTGGCCTGGCAGTTCCCCTGGCCCCTGGCGCTGGCGCCAGGCCTTCCGCACCCGCGGGCCTGGGACGGCGCGGAACCTGACGCGCCGCCGGAAGCCTGGCTTGGGGCAGCCGGCAGGCGCCTGGCCGCCATCCCCTCCTTTCCCGCGCAGGAGCTGCTCGACCTTCTTGCGCAGTCGCCTGCCGTGCGCCTTGACGGCACGCCGGACCAGGGCGGGGCCCTGCTTGTCGCCTTCACCCGCAGGGACTGCCCTGCCTGCGGGGCGCTGGCCGCCCTGCTTGCCGAGCTTGCCCCGCGGCTGGGCTTTCCCGTGGGCTTCGTGCCTGCGGGAAGCGTCCAGCAGGCTCGATCCTTCTACCAGGCCAGGCCTGCGGAGGGCGGAAGCGCCCCGCCGGGAGCAGACCCCGCCCTCGAGGCCCTGGTCCAGCGCCAGCCTGCGCTCGTCAGGCTCTTCGTCGAAACCCGCCTTGTCGCTGCGCGCCTGCCGATCTTCTGCTGGGCGACAGGCGGCAGGGCCAGGCTGGCCAGTCTCGGCGCCAGGGACGCCCAGGCTCTGATCTGGCTGCTGAGTCATGCCCCGGACTGCCTTTCTTAAGATTTTATAAAAAACGTTTAGCGCAAAAATGCTGGCTTCCATATGCCCGCAGAGACGCGCGCTTCAAGGAGAATGCCGTATGCATCGCGGACACTCGAAGGAGGCGGGTCGCGTGGTCAAGGCCATGACGCGCCTCGGCTGGTCGCTTCTGCGCCACAAGAAGCACTATGTTCTCGGTCTTGAGGACGCCGAGGGCAGGCAGCTGCGCTTCGTTCTCGCCAAGTCGCCCTCTGACTGGCGATCCCTGCGCAACAGTCTGGCAATCCTGCGAAAGCTTGCAGGGCAGGACCTGCGCGACGCGGTCTGAAGGTCGTCGCGCCAGCCCCCTGCCCTGCGCCGGGGGATCGTCCTTCCGCGCCGTGCTGGCCGCACGCCTTCCGTCAGGTGCCCCTGCTCCCTGCTTGTTGCTGCCAGCATCTAGGGAAGCACTGATAAAAAGCT
>DFDR01000160.1:4519-5832 GCA_002369295.1 Desulfovibrionaceae bacterium UBA3823 | reverse complement strand
CATGGACCGGCGCACGACGTTGAGATCGCGCTCCTTCAGCGAGCCCATGTCCAGGCCCTCGAAGAGCACCTTGCCCTCGGAAGGGCGCTCGAGCATGTTGATGCAGCGCACGAGCGTGCTCTTGCCGGCCCCGCTGCGGCCGATGATGCCGTAGATCTCGCCCTTGTGCACGGCGAGGCTGATGTCCCTCAGGGCGTGGATGCGGCCGCTCTTGGTGTCGAACCACTTGCCGAGGTTGCATATTTCAATGACGGGCCTGGATTCCCCGTCCTGTGCCAGCGTGTCAGCCATCCGGTGACGTACCTCCATCAGTTTAAAAGACAGCCATACCACGCGAGGGGCCCGGCCTTCAAGGCCGATTCCAGCCCCGCGGCCTGCGCTCCTGCCCCGCAAGGCCCTGAAAGTCTGGAAAAGCGCCAGCATTGCCGAAAGTTCAAAACTCGCCTATACCATCGCCCTGCGCGCCCTTCTGCGCCCTTCACGCAAGCCCAACGGAGCCATCCTTGCCCGACGCCGAACTCTACCCCCTCTTCCTTTCGCTGAAAGACGCCTCCTGCGCCGTGTTCGGCCTCGGGGAGGTCGGCCGCCGCAAGGCGGCAGCCCTCCTCCCCGCCCGTCCCCGCAGGCTGGTGCTTGCCGAGCAGGGCGCGCTCGCGCCCGAGGCGGCGGCCATTGCCGGCGAGGCAAGGGCCGCCGGCATCGAGGTGGAACTGGCCAGTCCCGGCGAGGTTGACAGAATTCTGGACGATGCGCAGATTGTCTACGCCTGCACCAGCGACCATGCCTTCAACCGCGAGGTCGCCAGCGCCTGCGCCAGGCGCCGCATCCTGTGCAACTGCACGGACAGGCCGGAGCTGGGCTCAGCCCACGTGCCTGCCCAGGCCCGCCGGGGCGCCCTGTGCGCGGCCCTCTCGACAGGCGGCGCAAGCCCTGCGCTCGCCCGCCGCTGGAAGGGCGAACTCGAAGCCTGGCTTGCCGGCAAGGAGCGCATCTGCGCCCTCATGGCCAGGGCGCGTCCCCTCGTGCTCGGACTCGGGCTCGGCCCCGGGCGCGACCGCGAGATCTTCCGCGCCCTTGCGGAGGCAGATCTCGAAGCGGCCCTTGCCGAAGGGCGCTTCGCCGACGCCGGCGCCCTGCTCGAAGCCAGGCTTCCCCGCGAACTCGGCGACCACATCGAGGAGCTTCTCCATGCATCCGCTACTCTCGCCTGAAACCTCGACAATGCTGACGCTGGCGCTCTATGCGGCGGCAGGCCTCTGCGGGCTTGCCGGCATGCTCGTCAGGAGCCGTCCCGTCCGCTCCGCGGCGGCGGC
>DFDR01000160.1:0-4458 GCA_002369295.1 Desulfovibrionaceae bacterium UBA3823 | reverse complement strand
GCGGCGGCCGCCGTCGTCGGCCTTGCCCTCCAGACCGTTGCGCTCGCCACGGGATTCCACGCCTCCACCGCAGGCGGCCTGAGCATCGGGGCCTACCTGCAGATGCTCGCCTGGTTCCTCGTGCTGACGGGAACGGCGCTGCGCATCTTCATGAAGCACAACGCCCCGCTCATCTTCGCCTCGGTCGCGGCCCTCATGCTCTACGGCTTCTCCGCGCCGGCCCTGCAGGCCGTCGTCAAGGTGCCGGAGACCCTCAAGGCCCCCTTCTACGCCCTGCACATCGGCGCCCTCTTTCTGAGCCTGGCGCTCGTGGGCCTGGCCTTCGCGGCCGGCGCCGTCTTCCTCTACCTGGACGGCCGCATCAAGGCCAAGCTGGGCCTGCCGGCCTTCATCGCCGACATGCCGGCCCTCAACATCCTGGACCGGATCAACGCCATCGCCACGGCCGTGGGCTTCCCCCTCTACTCGATCGGCATGATCTGCGGCCTCTTCTACGCCGGCGCCGTCTACGGCAGGACGGTCACAGGCGATCCCAAGGAGATCATCTCCTTCGCCACCTGGGTGCTCTACGCCGTGCTCTTCCACAACCGCCTCGCCCGGGGCTGGTACGGCCGCAAGCCCGCAAGGCTGATGGTGCTCATCTTCATTCTCTGCGCCGTCTCCTTCGTCGTGGTCAACCTCTTCATGTCCAGCCACCATTCTTTCGCAAGGACCTAGCCTCATGGACTGCGATATCGTTCTCGTCGGCCTGAACCACCGGACCGCCGCCGTCGACGTGCGCGAGCGCTTTGCGCTCGTCAAGCACACGGATCCCGACACATGGGCCCTTCCCCTGGGGGGCGCCATCCACGAGTCGCTGATCCTCTCCACCTGCAACCGCGTGGAGCTGCTCGCCATGGGCACGGGCGACGTGGCCGACCAGATGCTGCGCCACTGGGCCATGGCCCGGGGCGCCAAGGTCGAGGACCTCAAGCCCTACACCTACAGCTACGTCAACGCCGAAGCCGTGCGCCACCTCTTCAGCGTGGCCTCCAGCCTCGACTCCATGATTCTGGGCGAGCCGCAGATTCTGGGCCAGCTCAAGCAGGCCTACCGCAAGGCCGCGGCCTGCCACGCCACGGGCGTCATTCTCAACCATCTGCTCCACAAGGCCTTCTCCGTTGCCAAGCGCGTGCGCACGGAAACCGCAGTCGCCTCCTCGGCCGTCTCCATCAGCTACGCCGCCGTGGAGCTCGCCAAGCGCATCTTCGGCACCATGCAGGGACACAGGGCCATGCTCATCGGCGCGGGCGAAATGGCGGAGCTGGCGGCCACCCACCTCATCAAGAACGGCATCGACGAGATCGTGGTTGCCAACCGCACCTTCGCCAAGGCAGAGAAGCTCGCCGAGTTCTACCGCGGCCGGGCCGTTCCCTTCGAAGAGCTGGCCAGGCACCTTGCCAGCGTGGACATCGTCATCACCTCCACCGGCTCCCAGGAGCCCATCATCCGCGCCCGCGACATCCGCAGCGTCCTCAAGGCCCGCCGCAACAGGCCCATGTTCTTCATCGACATCGCCGTGCCGAGGGACGTGGATCCCGACGTCAACGGCCTGGACAACGTCTATCTCTACGACATCGACGACCTCAAGGAAGTCGTGGAGGAGAACCTTTCCGGCCGGCGCGAGGAGGCCTCCAAGGCGAGGCAGATCGTGGACGAGGAAGTGGCGTCCTTTGCCGGCTGGGTCGGCCGCCTCGACGTGCAGCCCACCATCAAGGAGCTTATCCACCGAAGCCGGCTGGCCGAGGAGGAGGAAGTCGCCCGCACCATGCGCCGGCTCGGCCGCAGCGACGACGCCACCCGCGAGGCGCTGGAGGCCATGGCCCAGGGGCTCATGAAGAAGTTCCTCCACGAGCCGCTCACCTACCTCAAGGAAGGCGACCAGGCCGAGCACAGCCGCCGCATCCTCGCCATCCAGAACATCTTCAATCTCGACCGCCACTGCGCGAGCCGCTTCAACGCCCACGAGGACAGGGAGAATGCCCAGCGCCGCGCCAGCGCCCAGGCGCCCGGGGACGGCGAAAAGAAGCTCTGCCCCGCAGACATGGACGGCCTTGCCGGCCAGGAGGGATAGCATGCGCCAGTACGTTCTCACCGACATCCCCGCCAAGGCCATGCAGGACATGGAGGCCAGCCTTGCCGAGATGGGCTGCCAGGCCAGCATCGAGCACCTCTTCTGGCTTCCCGTGCCTGAGGACATGCTCAGCCCCCTCCAGAAGGAGCACGCCGGCTCCTGCGGGCCCTACGCCATGGCCCTCGAGACGGAAGGCGACAGCCTGCGCATGGAGCTGCTGGTGCGCGCCAGAAGCAGGGTGCGCTGCGAGTGCATCGCCTACGCCCCGGACGAGCTCGTCCTGCACATGATCCACTGGCTCAACGGCTTTGCGGCCGGCTTCGGCATCGAGCCCTAGTCCATGCCGCAAGGCCCTGCCAGCCCCCTTGCGCCCTGCCCGCTTCCGGAAGGCGGACCGCCGGCGCTCAAGAAGCTTCCGGCCCGCTCCGCCCAGCTTGTCCTGAAGCTGTGCGCCTGGCTCGCCGGCAAGGGCTTCGGCCAGCGGCCGGACGCCAGATCCGGGGGCAGGGGCGGCTCCTTTCTGCTCGCCGTTTCCGGCGGCGCCGACTCCTGCGCCCTGGCCTGCCTCATGGCCTATGCCGCGCCGAGGCTTGGCCTTGAGCTGCACGGCCTCTCGCTCGATCACGGCCTGCGACCCGAAGCCGGCGCCGAGGCGGCCTACGCAGCACGGCTGTGCCGCTGGCTCGGCTTTCCCTGCGGCGTGGAGCGCCTCGACGTCAGGGGCGAAGCGGCCCGCACGGGCCAGGGCATCGAAGAGGCTGCGCGAAGCCTGCGCTACCGGGCCCTCGAGCGCCGGCGCCGGCTGCTGGGGGCCCAGTGGACCGCTGTGGCGCACCACAGGCGGGATCTGGCCGAAGACATGCTCATGCGCCTTGTCCGCGGCACGGGCTGGCCCGGCCTTGGCGGCATGGCCAGCATCGATCCGGCGCGGCGCCTCGTCCGCCCGCTGCTGGACGAGGATCCCCTGGCGCTGCGGGCCTTTCTCGCGAGCATGGGCGCAGCCCACTGCGAGGATCCGAGCAACAGGGATACGGCCTTCTTGCGCAACCGCATGCGCCTCGAGATTCTTCCCCGGCTGAAGGCAGAGAACCCGAAGATCGAGGAGGCCCTGCTCAGCCTCGCCCGGCTGGCCAGGACAGATCAGGCCTTCTTTCAGGAAGCGCTCGACAGGGCCCTGGCAGAAACCCCCTGGAGGCAGACGCCGGCAGGCCTGCGCCTGCCGAAGGCGCTGCTGCAGAGCCTCCCCCGGGCCCTGCGCCTGCGGCTCTACCTGCGGGCCCTGCACGCGCTGGGAACGGCCGGCCAGGCAAGGGCCTCAACCCTCTTCCTGCTCGACGAGGCCTGGGAGCAGGGCGGACGCCCCCGGGTCTTCGAGCTGCCGGGCGGCGCGAGGCTGCATCTGCGGCGGGGCGAGATCCTGCTCGAGCCGGCGCCGGAAGCCGGAAGCCGGTCCTGCGCGGAAACGGCCCTGTGAAGCCCTTTCCCCCTGCGGCAAGGCGTGCTAGAGAAAGGGAAGCCTGCAGGATGGATCAATGTCCATCCGCACACTTCTCACCTCTACAGGGGGCAACACCATGCAGTGCTCATCCTGCGGCTCCGAACTTCCCGACGGAGCGACCATCTGTCCCGCATGCGGACGCAATCCCGGCGACACCGAGCAAGAGCAGGAGTCCTGCACCTTCTGCAGGCTCTCCTTCAAAGAGAAGGTGAAGGCCTGCTTCGCATCGGCCGCCGAAACGGTGCGGAACACGGCCGACTTCAAGGGCAGAGCCGGCCGCTGCGAGTTCTTCAGCTACCTCGCCGCCAGCTTCGTCCTGCTCCTGCTGGCAACCATCGTCCTGCCGCAGGTCGCCTCCGTGGCCCTTGCCGGCATGCTGGCCATTCCCGGCCTCACCCTTTCCATGCGCCGCATGCGCGATGCCGGCGTCATGCCCTGGATCCCGCTCATTCCGCTGATCTGGCCCCTCGTCTTCATTCTTGCCAAGGCGACCGGACGAGCCAGCGCGGCTGCCGTCAACGCCACCTTCGGCATCGCCTGCTGCGTGGCCTTCGCCGTCTACTTCCTGGCCTTCAGGCCATCGGTGAAGACCGACGCCTAGCGCAGCCCTTTCCCTGCCCGCCAGCCCGCCGCGCCCAACGCGCGGCGGGCTTTTCGCATGAGCGGATCCGGCCCTGCCGGCGAGCCTGGCCACACGCGCAGGACTAGCGGCGGGAGGCTATCCAGCGCCGGACAGCCTGCTCCCCGTCGTAGCCCTGCAGCGCTTCCAGCTCGTCCAGCGGAAGGCTGCCGATCCGGCGTATGCGCGCGGCGTCGAGAGGCTCCCAGAGCGTGACGAAAAGGCGAT
>DFDR01000075.1:5250-6542 GCA_002369295.1 Desulfovibrionaceae bacterium UBA3823 | reverse complement strand
CTTCCGTCCCAGATGTCCACCGAGCCTCGCCACCGCCTTTACGGCTCCCCTCGCAGTCGCGAGACTGCCCGGTTTGGCTGTCTCCGCGTCTTCCACGTCCAGATTCATGTCCATTACGACTATTCTAAGGACGGCCGCCTCCAGTTCGTCGAAGACGTCCTCCACAGGCAGGTTGTCCACCTTGAGGCCCAGCTTGAGCCTGTACATGATGAACCAGGCGACAAGCACCTTGAGCGTCATGGCCCGCTTCATGTGATCGATATCCCTGAGCGCAAGGTCCTCCACCCTGCAGCAGTCCTTGATCACGCGGTGCCACTCCTCGATCGTCCACCGCCTCATGTAGTGCTCCACGCACGCCACGGCGTCGGATCCGCGCTTCAGCTCCGCCGTGGACAGAACAATCCAGTGCAGCCGTTCCAAATACGCGGGCTCGGGCGGATCCATCTCCACCGCAACGACGGCGGAGACAGTGACCGGCTTTTCGTCCCTGAGCCTTGCCGGCGGGTTGAAAGTCACCCTGCGCATGCTGAGGCTCAGCTCAGCTTCGCGCGCCTTTCTCTCCGTCCTCGCGGCCTGGCCGGGCTTCTTCGGCTGCTCCGACCGCCTGGGAACGCGCACCGTCATCCTCGCGCACTCGTCCGACTTCGCCAGAAGCGGGAAGAGCGGATTCTTCTCGCCGACCACTTCGCGGCTGACCTTGGCCCGCAGGATGACCTGAACGTTGGGCAGCTTCGCCGCCAGCGCCAGGAACTGGTAGAAGTCGCTCTCCCTGTCGCAGAGCAGGATGACGGTCGTGTTCGGCATCCACCGCGCGACCTCGTTCACGTGCATCGCGTGCTCGAGCCAGACGTTCGTCTCCTTCTCCTCGATCGGGCGGTTCGGCGAAGGGCGCGGATCGCCGGGCTTCCGGAAGTTGCGGGCCGCGAATGTCAGCTTCAGGATTCCCAGCGGAAGACCTCCGGCGGTGTGCACCAGCGTGGCGTACTGGACGAGGCCCCGGGAAGTGTGCGCCTGGTTCCGCCCTATGTCTCCCATGTCCCTGTTCGTCGCCCGCTTGGTGTCGTAGTTGTATTCCGTCCCGTCTATGGTCGCGAAGACGACCTCCTGGGCCATCATGCGCCGGCAGGTGCACTCGACGTGGCCCGCCAGGATGTTCTCCATGGTGACCTGCTCTTCCTCCGTTTCGCAGAACCGGTACGCTCCCTTGGACTTCTTCCGCAAGCCGCCCCCGGCCTTGCTGATCACGGCCGGAGGCATGTCGTAGAGCATGCCCAGGGTTGTGGCCGCCCTGC
>DFDR01000075.1:4434-5182 GCA_002369295.1 Desulfovibrionaceae bacterium UBA3823 | reverse complement strand
TTTCCCAGCGGGGACGCTTCAAGCTCCCTCTCGAAAAAGGCCTGGACGCCTCCGGAGAGCCCGTCATGCAGGGACAGCGCCCCCTTCCGGTACCAGGCGGGCGCGGTGCACCATTGAAGGTCGGGCAGGCCGAGGCGCTTCCTGAAGTCCGGATCGATCGTGCGGACGAAGACCAGCTTGGGGCTCACGGGCGTCTCGCCCTTCGCGCGGATCTTCGGGCCGCGCCATCCCCGTCCCTGCGTCTTTCCAGTCTCGTCCCAGCCGGCGGCCCTGTAGCAGGCGCCGCTGTGGGCTTCGGAGTCGACGAAGGTGGTCAGCACGCAGAGGTGGAGCCTGTGGTCCATCATGTAGTCGCCCGGAACCCGCGCCTCGAGGAGGCTGAGCAGCCTGGAGGCAAGGTTTCTGCACTTGACGCAGGGACGCACCAGAAACCTGGCCATGTTGATGACGCAGTTGATGTGCGCGTCCCGCTTGGCCTTCGACCAGCCCATCCAGGCGTTCAGGGGGCCGCTGTTCTTCGGGGCGCCCGTGAAGACGGCCGCGCCCACGAGGCCGTGCTCCGTATAGATCAGGTACGTCTCCCTGGGGCCGGGAGGAACGTTCTCGCTGTTGGGATGCTCCTCCTTCAGGAGCTTGTACACAAGGTTCTTCTGCTCTTTCGCGACGGCCTTGACGATCCGGATTTCCCGAATCTTTTCAACGCTGTCTGGAACGCCCACCGGCGGGGGAACAGGCTCTTCCCCGCTGC
>DFDR01000075.1:0-4369 GCA_002369295.1 Desulfovibrionaceae bacterium UBA3823 | reverse complement strand
TTCACCGGCGGGGGGACGGGTCTTTCCCCAGGGACAATCTCCGGAGCCGGGGCCTTTTTGACCGGCGCCGCGAGCTTCAGACTGTCCGCAAGGCAGATCAGCCCCTTCCTGTCGAGCTCCTCCAGAGCCCGGGCGCAGGCATGGTCTCTGAGCTTTCCGGCTTCGTTGACAAGCCTGAGCCGCATGCAGACGAGATACGCAAACTGGAGCAGGGTGCAGCCTGCATACTCCAGAAGCCACTGCCGGACCTGTGCCAGCCTTTTAGGCGCGGCAAGGTCTTGTTCGATGAGGGTGATGTCTGACTGTTTCATGCGGGAGAGCCTACCGGAAAGAGAGGCTCCTGTTCAGTTTGCCTAGCGGAGAATGGTCAGCCCCGACCGTCCGCAACGTCCTGCTGTTCACGGCATGGACAGCGGGCCGGACGAAGGAGAGTGCCAGAGTCCGCTGGGACGAAGTTGACATGGAGTAAGCACTCTGCACGGTGCCAGCAAATCGCATGAAGTGAAAAAAGGAGCACTAAAGAGGCCAAGACGGGGGGCAGATGCGCGCTACGGAAGCGAAGCCCAATCCGTCTGGATTTGATCCTGCACACCAACCCGATCTCTACAACCGTACAAGGGTTTGTTCCCGTCCACCGGGCAACGACTCCCCGTCAGAGCGGATGCTGAGAAGGGGACGGAGAAGACGCTCCTGCACCAAAAAGGCAAGCAGAATGACTTGCAGGACAAGCCCCCTTAGGCTAGCAAATATCTTTGCGTACTCCGCAGGAGCACCTCTTGCCCACGACTTCATGCCCCTATCCCTTTTGCCATGAAAAAAGAATTTAAGACGATCATCGGCGGTCTGGTCTTCATCCTTCTGCTCGTCGCTACAGTTTTCGCCCTGCTCGCCTCCTACATGGGTGCCCAGACCGAAAAAGACGTCAACGAGATAGCGCATGTCCACCTGGAGGACATCTCCGAACTCGAGTCCGACCGCTTCGACGCCATCGTCCATCTCCGCTTCCGGCAGATCGACGAACTCTTGCGCGAACTCGCCAGGCACGGCGCCTTCTGCGCACACGAAAAGGCGTCTGAAGTTCTGTGCCGCTTCGCAGAGTTTCAGGCCGTGGAGAACTGCACTCTTGTTTCCGCATCGGGCGAACTGGAGACAGTCTTCGGCGACCCCATCAAGCGGCTTGGCGACGAAGCTTTCCTCCATGAGAACCTGCGTGCCGGCCGCCGCATCGTTACCGACGCCTGGACGGAGTCCATGCATGTGAGCGTATACGCCTCGCCCCTGCGGCTACCCATGGCCAACGGCCGCACGAGCGTCGGCATGCTCTGGTGCAAGTCCATCGCCCTCTTCAAGGACATGCTCTACATCAACAGGGAAGGCGGGCGCGTCAAGTACCGCCTCATCAGGCGCGACTCGAGCTACGTCATAGACGCTGGCGTCCCCGGAGACAGAAACTACTTCGAACATCTGCGCAAGCACGAGGCGCCGGACGGCTCCTCTCCCGAAAACCTCGTCGCAATGTTTCGCCAGGCCGTCTCCTCCAACGAGGTCTTCACCCTGAACAGTCGCCACATCGATCCTGAACTCGGCATCGCAGAGAACCACTGCATGCGCGCCGTGCCCCTCAAGGAAAGCAACTGGTACCTTGTCTCCGTCGCTCCTTACGACGTCTTCGACGATGTCATCGAGGACATGAGCTCGTTGCGCTTTCGCGCCACCATCGTCGCGCTCGCCTGCATGGGTGTCGGAGTCTTAACCGTCTTTCTCTTGTACATGCTCATGACCATGCGCCAGATAGCGGATCTCGAGAAATCCAAGCTCGCCGCAGAGCATGCCCTGCAGGAATCGCAGGCCGCAGTGGCCAAGGAGGAGGCCGCAAACGCCAAAGCCCTAGCCTCCCAGAAGGAGGCGGAGGCCGCGAAGGATCGCGCCGAGCATGCCAGCCGGGCCAAGAGCGAGTTCCTCTCCAGCATGAGCCACGACATCCGCACGCCCATGAACGCCATCGTCGGCCTCACTTCCGTTGCCCGCGCGCACATGGACGACAGCGCTCGCGTCGACGACTGCCTTAAGAAGATCACGGCGTCCAGCAGACAGCTGCTCGGCCTCATCAACGACATCCTCGACATGTCCAAGATCGAGAGTGGGAAGCTGACACTGAAGTCGGAGAACCTTTCCCTGCGCGAAACCCTGGAGACCATTTGCGACATCGTCCGCCCGCAGATCGCGGCCAACGGGCAGAACTTCGATGTCTTCGTCTTCAGCATGCTTTCAGAGCAGGTCGTCTGCGACGGCGTACACCTCAGCCAGGTACTCCTGAACTTCCTCAGCAACGCGATGAAGTTCACGCCGGCGGGCGGATCCGTCGAGCTCGAACTCTGGCAGGAGCCCTCCAGCAAGGGCCTCAACTGGGCGGACACCCACTTCGTGGTGCGCGACACCGGCATGGGCATGACCGAGGAATTCCAGAAGAAGCTCTTCACGGCCTTCGAGCGCGAGGACAGCCGCCGGGTACAGCGCATACAGGGAACGGGCCTCGGGCTCGCCATCGCCAAGCACATCGTGGAGGTCATGGAGGGTACCATAGAGGTGCAGAGCGCGCCCGGCAAGGGCACGAGCTTCCACCTCCGGCTCGATCTGGAGCGCGTCCACGGTTCCAGCGACGACCTCAAGCTCCCGCCATGGACCGTGCTCGTGGTCGACGACAGCAGGGATCTGTGCCGCTCGACGGAAGCCTCCCTTGCGGAGATGGGTGCGAGGCCCCAGACCTGCACCAGTGGCGAAGCCGCCGTCGATCTAGCCGCCAAAGCCCATGCGGCCGGCGAGGATTTCTTCGCCGCGATCATCGACTACAGGATGCCGGACATGAACGGCGTCCAGACGGCCGTGAAGATACGCGAGGTAACCGGTGGCAAGGTGCCCGAACTCCTCGTTTCCGCTTACGACTGGAGCGACATCGAAGAGGAGGCCAAGGCGGCCGGCATTGCCGGCTTCATTCCCAAGCCGCTCTTCAAGTCCACGCTCCACAGCGCCCTGTCCCGGCTCACCGGCGATGGAACATCCGCAGGTGGCAATGCGGAAGACGCCCTTCCCTCCCTTAAGGGCATGCACGTGCTGCTGGCCGAGGACCAGCCCATCAACGCCGACATCGCAACGGCCATCCTGGAGGATGCCGGCTGCACCGTGGCATGGGCCGAGGACGGCGTCGCCGCGCGCAAGCTCTTCGCCGAGTCGGAGCCTGGTTGCTTCGAGGCCATACTCATGGATCTGCGCATGCCCCACATGGGCGGCATTGAAGCCACGAAGTCCATACGCGCCATGAACCGCGCCGATGCCAGCACCGTGCCCATCATCGCCCTCACGGCGGACGCCTTCGCCGAGGACGCCCAGCGGTGCAGGGACGCCGGCATGAACGCCCACATGACCAAGCCCCTCGACGCCAAGGCGCTAATAAGGCTTCTGGCCACCTTCCATGAGGAACGCAAGGACAAGATATAGCCGGCCATGCGGCTCCGTGACGCCTTGGACACCTGCCGTCGCATGGCTCACGGGAGGCGTTGTCGACCAGTCCCTAGCGCAGGCGAAGGGCACCAGAGCCGAAGTCTGGAAGATCGCAGGCATGGCCGTGGCGTTGCCCCTCTCCGTAGGCGCATGCAGAAGAGACGCCCCTAGGCAAGCGTCGCTTCGGGCCCTCTCCGCGCGTGCCTCAGCGCCGCCCCCTGCAGGCAGGGCTTTCGCTTCCTTTCCTTCGGCCGATGCCATCCCAGCCGAGGGCGCCTTCCCTTCATCCTTTCCCTCCCATCGCCTCGGCGGAGGAGAGGCGCGCCGTCCCCGCCGGCGGGCTTGACCTTTCCAGCCGTGCGGGGCAGATCGGCAGGCGGGCCGGGCTCCGCACATCCGTCTCCGCCCGGTCCGCAATGGCAGTACGGCGAATCCTTCCGGCCAGAAGCGCCGGAGCCGTCCGGCCATGCCCGCTCCCTGCAAGCCCCCGCCCGGCTCCTCCCAGCCGATGGCGGGGACATTGCCGTCCCGTCCCCGCCGGCACCATGTCCGCCTTCAATGCCTGGGCCAAGGCCGCTTCGCCGACTACGGCGCAGACCTCGGCTGCCAGGACGGAAGTCTGGAAGAAGGCGGGCCTGGCCACGGTGTAGGTTCTCTCTCCGTAGGCGCATTCAGGGACGGCCCAGGCTTCGACTTCAGGCCGCATCCCTGCTTGTCTCTGCTCCGGCGTCCAGGGAAGCGGCGTTTCGGGCCGTCTCTCCGCGCGCTCTAGGACGAGCTCCTGCAGGCAGGGCTTCCATCCCTTCCCTGCCCTTCGGCCGAAATGCTCCGTTCGAGGGTGCCTTCTTTCCTCCTTCCCGGCTCGCCTCCC
>DFDR01000197.1:1146-2784 GCA_002369295.1 Desulfovibrionaceae bacterium UBA3823 | reverse complement strand
CGGGCCATGAGCTCGGCCTGCCTCGAACAGGGCTGGCAGGCGCCCCAGCCGACGGCGCCCACGCTGTAGGCCAGAAAGGCGAGCGGCATGCTTCTCGCCTGGGCAACGTCGAGCTGGCGGACGCTGCCGGCGGCCGCGTTGCGGGGGTTGGCGAAAATCTTCTGGCCAAGGCTTTCGCGACGGGCGTTGACCGCCGCAAAGTCGTCCTTGAAAATGACCACTTCGCCGCGCACCTCAAGCAGTTCCGGAAAGGGGCCGGCGCCCAGCAGCCGCAGGGGAATGCTGCGTATGGTGCGGGCCTGGGCGGTGACGAGCTCGCCTTCCTCGCCGTTGCCCCGCGTCACGGCGTCTTCAAGCACGCCATTCCTGTAGACGAGTTCCAGCGCCAGACCGTCCATCTTGGGATCGCACCAGAAGACCAGCGGAACTTCGGGCAGGGCGCGCACCATGCGATCGGCAAAGCCGCGCCACTCCTCGGTGCTGAACACGTCCTCGAGCCCGTACATGCGCTCGGTGTGGCGGCGGCGCTCCAGGCCCGGCAAGAGCGCTCCGCCGGTGCGCAGGGTCGGCGAATGGGGCGACTTGAAGGCCGGATAGCGCGCTTCCAGCGCCGTCAGCTCGGCAAAGAGCACGTCGTACGCCTCGTCCGAGATCTCGGGTGCGTCCAGGGTGTGGTAGAGGTGGTTGTGGCGCTCGAGCTCCCGCACGAGCGCGTCCATGCGGGCGCGGATCGGGGCATCGGCATCCTGCTCCCCGGAGGCAGGCGCCTGAGGGGGCGCAGGCGGACGGGGAGACTGCTCCCGCGCCTCTTCTTTCTGCGCCTCTTCCTGCCGCGCTTCTTCCTGGCGCGCTTCTTCCTTCGCCTTGCCGGCAGGCGTGCTGACGCCGCCGTCGCCGAAAAGGCTTCCCTGCTTGTATGCCATGGCCCACCTCCTTGCCCGGGCGTTCAGCGGCCCGGCATGCTGGCAGACTACGCTACTCGGGCAGGGCGATCAATTTCTCCCGCAGCTCGCGGATGCGGTCGCGCAGTTCCGCAGCCCGCTCGAACTCGAGATCCTTGGCGCACTGGCGCATCTCCTTCTCGAGCTTGGCAACGAGCTCTGCCGTCTCTTCGGCGGTGAGGGGCCGGTCCTCGTCCACCTGGCGCTTCCGCCCCCTGCCCCGGCCCCTGCCCTTCCCTCTGGCGGAGTCGTCGCAGATGGCGTCGAGCGGCGAGTCCATGCTCTTGGTGGTGCTCCTCGGCACGATGCCGTTGCGCTCGTTGTAGGCGGTCTGCTTGTCCCGGCGGCGGCTGGTCTCGTCCATGGCCTCCTGCATGGAGCGCGTCACCGTGTCGGCATAGAGTATGACCTCGCCCCGGGTGTTGCGCGCCGCCCTGCCGAAGGTCTGTATGAGCGAACCCGTGGAGCGCAGGAAGCCCTCCTTGTCGGCGTCGAGTATGCAGACCAGGGAAACTTCCGGGATGTCGAGGCCCTCCCGGAGCAGGTTGATGCCCACAAGGACGTCGAACTCGCCGAGGCGAAGGGAGCGGATGATCTGGAGCCGCTCCAGGGTGTCGATGTCGGAGTGCAGGTAGCGGGCGTTGACGCCCATGCTGCCCAGATATTCGGTGAGGTCTTCGGCCATGCGCTTGGTGAG
>DFDR01000197.1:0-1097 GCA_002369295.1 Desulfovibrionaceae bacterium UBA3823 | reverse complement strand
CGCTTGGTGAGGGTGGTGACGAGCACCCGCGAGCCCTCGGCTGCGCGGCGGCGGCACTCGCCGAGCAGATCGTCCATCTGCCCTTCGACGGGACGCACGACAACCTTCGGATCCACGAGGCCCGTCGGCCGGATGATCTGCTCGCTCACCAGCCCCTGGGACTCGTCCAGCTCCCATTTGCCGGGCGTGGCCGAAACGTAGACCGTCTGGTTCTGGAGCTTGCGGAACTCCTCGAAGCGCAGGGGACGGTTGTCGAGGGCCGAGGGCAGGCGGAAGCCGTAGTCCACCAGCGTCTGCTTGCGGGAGCGGTCGCCCTTGTACATGCCGCCCACCTGGGGAACGGTGATGTGGGACTCGTCGATGAACATGACGAAGTCCCGGGGAAAGTAGTTCAGGAGGCAGGACGGCGGCTCGCCGGGCTTGCGGCCGTCGAGGTGGCGCGTGTAGTTCTCGATGCCGTTGCAGTAGCCGAGCTCCTCCAGCATCTCGAGGTCAAGCTGGGTGCGCTGCTCGAGGCGCTCGGCCTCCAGGGGCTTGCCGGCATCCTTGAACTCCTGCAGGCGGCTCAAAAGCTCCTCCCGGATGTCGCTGCAGGCGCGCTTGAGGTTGTCCTGGGCCGAGACGTAGTGGCTTGCCGGAAAGAGGACGGTCTTGGCCACGCGCGCCAGGGTCTCGCCGGTCAGCGGATCCACCTCGCTCATGGACTCGATGTCCTCGCCGAAGTACTCGATGCGCAGGGCCTGCTCGTGGCGGTAGGGCGGAATGATCTCGATGGCGTCCCCGCGCACCCGGAAGGTTCCCCTGTGGAAGTCGTAGTCGTTCCTTTCGTACTGCACCTCGACCAGGCGGCGCATGAGCTCTTCCATGGGCAGATGCTGGCCCTCCTCCACGGGAATGACAAGCTTGGCGTAGTATTCCGGCGAGCCGAGGCCGTAGATGCAGGAGACCGAGGCCACGATGACCACGTCCCGGCGCGTCAAAAGGGCGTGGGTGGCAGCGTGGCGCAGCTTGTCGATGTTGTCGTTGATGGCCGAGTCCTTGGCAATGTAGGTGTCGGAGGCCGGCACGTAGGCTTCGGGCTGGTAGTAGTCGTAGTA
>DFDR01000111.1 GCA_002369295.1 Desulfovibrionaceae bacterium UBA3823 | reverse complement strand
GCCTCAGCCCAGCAGCAGGGGCAGAACCTGCCTGGCAAAGGCCGCCGACAGCACGCCGGCAAGCACGGTGCCAAGGAAGCCGAGGCGCGTTGCGGCAAGGGCGGCGACGGCCAGCGGCGCCAGCTCCGACAGATCCGCCGAGGCAAAGCTCGGCGCGATGACCGAGAGCAGCACGCAGCCCGGACTGGCGTCGAGCACCCGCCTGAGCCTTGGCCCGACGCTCCGTCCGCGCAGGACGAGCCAGCCCGCGATGCGCGTGAGGTAGGTGGCGAGCGCCATGCAGGCGACGGTCAGGAGGAAGGCCGGCGTGAGTCCCGAGCAGTCCGGCATGGCTATGCGCCCTCCCTGCCCTGTGCCGAGTGTGCTGAGGCATGTGCTGGGGCCTTGGCTAGAGAACCGGCTGGGGAAGCGGCCGGGCCGCCGCTGGCCCCGCCGTCTCCGGACGAGCCGGCAGGCAGGAGCAGGGCGCAGGCAAGGCCTGCCAGGGCGCCGCAGGGCACGTACCAGCCCTGGGGCAGGCAGCGGCAGGCGAGCACGGCGGCTATGAGGCTTGCCAGCCAGGGCAGGCTGGGGACGATGCCCCGCCACATGCCCTTGACGAGAAAGAGAATGATGGCCGGAAAGGCCATGTCGAGGCCCCAGACCCGGAAGTCGCCTATCAGGGGGCCTGCCAGGGCGCCGGTCAGGGTGGAGACGACCCAGCCGCACCAGAGGGTGATGCCGGTGCCGAGGTAGTGGGCGAAGCTCCAGCCGCGGGGGCGGCCGCCGGCGTCCCTGGACGTCGCGTCGGCCAGGGAGAGGGCCCAGGTTTCGTCGCACATCAGGAAGAGCGCCGGCAGGGCCTTGCCGGCAGGCAGGCCTTCCATGAAGCGGCCGAGGACTGCGCCCATGAGCAGGTGGCGGCTGTTGACGAGCAGGGTGGCCATGACGGCGAGCAGGACGTTGGGCGGCCAGGTCCACATGGCAACCACGGCGAACTCCGACCCGCCGGCGAAGTTGGCTCCGCAGAACAGGGGCACGCCGAGGGCGCTGAAGCCCTTCTGGACGCACCACGCCCCGAGCGCGAGCCCGCAGGGCGCAAAGCCCAGCAGCACGGGCAGGGCGCAGCCCGCGCCTCTCCCGAAGTCCTTCCACTGCCACTCCCGCACGGGACGCCTCCTTGAGCGCCGGCACTGCCGGGCCCCTGCCAGTCTTGCCTGTCGCTGGCCTGTCCGCCAGCCTCCAGGTCCAGGGAAACTACGCGGCAGGACCGTGCCCCGGCAAGGACAAATGCGCCCTGCCAGGCCGGCACGAAGGCGCCGGCAGGGAACCGCGGCGTCTGCGCTTCTGCCCCCTCTGGCCCCTCTGGCCTTTGCGGGCGATTTTTGCTTGAATGGCCGCAATCCCTCCCGGGCAGGCACGGCGGACGCAGCCGTCCGCACCCAGCCCAAGCTCTCAGCCAAGGATCTCCCGATGCACCGCTTCCGCGCGCTCATAGCGACCCTTCTGCTCGCCCTGGCCTGCCCTGCCGCCCCCGAGGCCGCCGTCAAGGAGTTCGGCCCCGGCTACGCCCGCTTCACCGTGGACGTGCCAGCAGGATGGCATGCCCAGATCATCGAACACGGCGTCTCCGTCACGCCCGACGACAGCACCGCCTTCATCGCCCTGACCGCCACGAGGGCCCAGGGCGACGCCCGGGCCGAAGCCTTCGCGCTGGCGAAGGAAATGGGGCTCGGCAGCCCCCGGGAGGACAGGCCCGGCGTCTGGACGGCCAGAGGCAAGGTCACCGGCAGCCCCGCCCTGTGCCGGGTGACCGTCAAGAACGGCTATGCCTACGCGGCCACCCTGCTTGGACGGGATATTCCCCGCCTCGAGGGCATCGCCGCCAGCTTCACGCCCCTCGCCCCCAGGCAGGCGCCGGCACAGGCCGAAGCCCCGCGCCAGAGCGGCCAGACCGCGCAGGACGCAGCCAGGCCAGCCCCCCAGACAGGCCAGGCAGCCGGCGGGGCGAAGAGGGAAGCCGCCGTCTACGGGCCTTCCTTCCACCGCTTCACGGCCACGATTCCTGAAGGCTGGACGGTCCAGGCCACGGAAAGCGGCCTCATGGCCTCCCCGCCAGGCGGCAGGACGACCTGCTTCCTCGAAATGCAGGCCAACGCCGAGCACCTCGACTGCATGGATCTTGCCCGCGCCTACGCACGCGACTCGGGACTCTCGCAGCTTGCCGACTACCCTGCCGGCAGCAGGGCCGGCAGGCGCTGCCTCAAGGGACTGCTCGAAGGCGAGTCCGCCCTCGCCTGCGCCGAGAACCGCGGCCGGCACTATCTGGGCCTGGTGGCCGCTGGCCGCAGGGACGCCTCGGACAAGGACCTTGCAGAAGGCCTCGGACTCATGGACGCCGTCAAGGACCTGCCGGCGCCATAGCCTGCCTGCAGGGATCGCCCCATGCCGGCGGAAGCTCCCCAGTTCCGGCGATCCCGCCCTGCGGGGCCTGCGGGCTCGCGCCCAGCCTGCTCCGCTGGCCGCCCCCTCGGAAAAGCGGGGCATCAAGAGGAAGGACCGCCGCAAGAAGACGCTTGGCGGGGAAGGCACATGGCGGAGAAGGCCCGCCGCGCCGGAGATGCCTGCGGCAAGACGCGCCCAGGTCTGGCCTTCCTGCCCGGCTGCGTCCCTACACCAGCACGACTTCGCCGTCGGGAACCCGGGCGACGCAGTCCTTCAGCCAGTCCGGCATGCGCACGGGCCGGCCCCCGCGGTCGGTCAGGGCGTGCTGGGTGAAGCCGGTGACGCGCAGCTCCTCCCTGTCCTCGGCGTAGATGCCGTAGACGAAGGTGAGCGAGGCTCTGGAGATCTCGGACACGGCGCAGCGCGTGTAGAGCAGATCGTCGTAGCGGGAGGGCCTGCGGTAGCGCAGGGAGGCCTCGCGGACGGGCAGCAGAAAGCCCTTGGCCTCCACCTCGTTGTAGCTCATGCCGATGGTGCGGAAGTAGGCGCTCCTGGCGCGTTCGAAGACGTGCAGGTACTCGCCGTAGTAGAGGTAGCCCATGGTGTCGGTCTCGCCGTAGGAGACGCGGTGGGCGTGCCAGATGGAGGGAGAGGGAAAGTCGGGAGCTTTCATGCGGTCGTCTTCCTTGGCTTGCGTGCAGGGCGGGGACAGAATGCTGGCCTGTGCCAGCCGGCGGGGCCGATATTTCCACAGCGGCTCCGCCCCGTCAAACGGGTTCTGCCCTTGTGTCCTTGGCCTTGCCCTGGCCCTGGCCTTGGGTGCCCGCCGGATGCAGAGCATGCTTCAAGCGGCGCTCGAAGCCCTGTGCCCTGCAGGCCGGCTTGTTCAACATTTTCTAGAGATCCTGCGCCTTTTTCCTTGCCATTTCCTTCGACTTCCCCTATAGAAACGAGCTGCCGCCTGTGCGGTTCCGCCTTGCGCGCCGGCCGCGCTGTTCTGGCCGGCCCTGGATCCGCTGCTGCTTTCAGGCCGCATCCCCTCAAAATCAAATTTGCCGAGCCATATACGGAGGAATACCATGAGCAAAGTGTGTGCATTCTGCGGAAAGAAGCCGCAGTCCGGCTGCCTGGTCAGCCACTCCCACATCCGGACCAAGCGCCGCTTCGTCCCCAACCTTCAGAAGGTGCGCCACCAGTTCCCCAACGGCGAAGTTGCCACCGTCAGCGTGTGCACCCGCTGCCTGCGCTCCGGCCTGGTCGTGAAGCCGGTCGCCCGCAAGGTTCAAGGCTAGCTTTCTTCTGCCCCTGCAGGAAAAGCGCCCTTCTCCAAGGGCGCTTTTTTTGTGCCCGGCACCCTTGGCACGACAGGGACTTTCCCTGTAGAGCTCTTGAGCATGAAGCGCGACACCTTGCCCCCAGCGCCGGACGGCACGCCCGTCCGGGAGGAAGCGTCCTCTACAGCGGCCAGCCGGCAGGCAGGCCCTCAGCCGGAACAGGACTCCGGCAGGGATGCGCGGCAAGCGGCCAGGCCCCATGGCCCGCGCCTTGGCCCTTCTGCCCGCCTCAGAAAAGGCAGGCCAGGCCCTGCCGCCTGCCTTGCGCGCAGAAAGTCCGCCCAAACCATGGCCCTGGCGGAGCGCACCCCGTCCGCACAGGGACAGGACGCGCCCGCGTTCCGACTGCAGGGGCAAGGCAGGCCCCAAGGGAGCCAGACATCCCGCAAGGGCAGGCTTCCCTGGCGCATGCAGGCCCTGCCGCGCCCCCTTGGCCGCTACTGGGTGCCGGTCTCCCAGGCCGGCGGACTCAAGGGGGACGACCGCCTCTTCTGGCCGCTGGTGCTGGACGCGCTGGGGCTCCCGCGCTGGCTGGAGGGGCCTCGCCGAAGCCCCGTGCTCTATGTGCCCTGCCTTGTGGAGAAGCTTGCCAGAGCCGAGCTCGAAGACTTCGCGGCCGAACCCGAGCGGGCAAGGCTGCGCATGGCGCGCCCCCCCAAAGCCCATCCCTATGCGGCCTGGGCTCTGCTTATCCTCGTGCCGGTCTTTCTCCTGCATCTGGCGCGCTGGGGCTGGCGTCCGGAAGCCCTTCCCTTCCTGCACCCCCTGCTCGACGCCTTTCCCGGCCAGCCCTCAGCCTGGACGGCCGGCTTCGGGCTCGACACGGTCAGAGTAACGCTTTTCCACGAGTGGCCGCGGGCCTGCACCGCCCTCTTTCTGCACGCCGACATCCAGCACCTGGCAGGCAACCTCGTCTTCTCCTGCCTCTTCCTCTGGCTGCTCGGACGGGCCTGCGGCCCCGGCTGGGCCATGCTCCTGACGCTGGCAGGAGGCCTTGCCGGCAACCTTGTGGACGCCTGGGCCAGACCACTCCCCGTCACTTCCATCGGCTTCTCCACGGCACTCTTCGCCAGCATCGGCGCCCTCTCGGGCTGGACAAGCATCGTGGACAGAGCCATGGCGGTGCCCCCGCTGGCCGCCGGCGGAGCCCTGCTCGCCATGCTCGGCTCCGAGGGCGAAAATACAGACTACATCGCCCACATGGCAGGCCTTGCCTGCGGCATGGCCTTCGGCATCGCCTTGCGGATGGCCTGTCGAAGACAGCCGGGGCTTGCCTCTCCTATAGGGCAGGCGCTGGCCACACTGGCGGCCTTTGTCGTTCCCCTCATCTGCTTCTGGCTAAGGATGCACTAGCGCAGATTCAACTCATAATATAATTTTTTAGAAATATATTTATATTTAAATATACACATAAATACTATTTAATTTTCACACAATTATCATATAAATAATAGAAATTTTATATACTAATCAGATAGAATAAAATCGAATATTGTAACAATTGTACTCTATATAACCAATGTTTTTATTTTTTCAAACAGATTTTTTATGCTTGTAAAAAATAAAAACTATCATATTTTTAACATAAAATGGATATAAAACATTTAAAAAATTATGCAATTCAATTGAAAATCTTGTTTAGTCAGATGTATGCGACGCCTGCAACTGTATTGCAATTTCGTTAATTTTTTCTACAGGTCATTTCACATAGAGAGAAATCTTCTCTACTGGAACATTATCTTTCAACATATTCACAGTATGTTCTATTGTTTGCTCCTTAATATACTCGTTATCATACTCCTTAGCATACTTTTCAAAAACATCGACCATTTTCTCTTCTCCTGCTTGTGTTTTTTTATAATATCTTGTTTTTTCTGCGAGTTCCTCAAAAAACATTTTATCAGGATCTGAGCACAAAAAGTCATGTGCTAGTTTGCCTAGTTTGGAACTCGTATTTTTGTAGGCACATTTGGCTTAAAAAAACAGCTCTGTGATATAAAATTATTCAAATTATATTGGATTATTCGAGTTACCTATCAAGAATCAACGTTTTAATTTTAATATCGCTAACTGATCTCAGAAAGCCCAGTGAAGTCACCCGCCTAAAAAGCGGGGGCTTTGAACACAAAATTAGACAATAAATAATATATTTATTTCTTTTAACTAGGTTTTATAATGTTGTAAAAGCCAAATTTATTGTGTTTTTATACAAGCTATGTTTAATAAATGTATACAAAAATCATATGTCTCAATTGGAAAGTTTTTATGCGGAGGTATGTGATATTTGTAACTGTTTGGCAATTTCGTTAATTTTTTCGACAGGCCATTTCACATAGAGAGAAATCTTCTCTACTGGGACACTATCTTTCAGCATATTCACAATATGTTCTATAACAAGCTCTTCTTTTTGCTCATCAGCATACTCCTTAGCATACTCCTTA
>DFDR01000209.1:8253-12857 GCA_002369295.1 Desulfovibrionaceae bacterium UBA3823 | reverse complement strand
TCCTGCGTCAGCTCCGGCGCGAGGTCCTGGCAGCGGCTCTGCCGGCCGTTCTGGCGCCAGGCGCCTGCGCAAGGCGACTCCAGTCGGCTTCAGGGCGCCGGGGCCGGCGCGACCGGCCTCTCCGCCAGCCTCTCTGCCTGTCTTGCGGGATGCCTGGCCCGATGTCTCGCGGGATGCCTGGCGGGATGCCTGGCGCTTCCGCCTGCGGCGCAGGCAGCCGCGCCGGGCGAAGCCGCCCCCTCTGCAGATCAGCCCCAGGGCGCTTCCGTCAGAGGCGCCGTTGCCGGCTGGTTTCTCTTTCCTCTTGACGAAGAGCCGCCGAGCATCGAGCGCCGGCGCGTGGACGAACGCGTCCTCGCCGTGCGCGAAAAGGTGCTCGACGTGGACGAAAAGGAGGAGCGCAAGGCCGCCGGCGCCACGAGGCCCGTGCCGCTCATCCCCGGGGCCAGGGGCAGGCAGGGGCTCGAGCTCGACGGCTGGCAGTCGGAAATGGCCGGCGAGGTGCTCGACATGGAGGGCGTGCCCCTGCGCTGGGGGCGCGAGCGCAGCATGCGCAGGCGCGTCGAGGCGGCCCGGCGCCTGCTGGAGGCAACGGCCATGCTGGACGCTCCGCGCTGGGTGCCCGCCAGGGGCGAAGCCTCCCAGGCGCTCGGCTTCAGCAGGATAGTCAGGCGCTACGCAGCCGACTACGGGCTGAAAACGCACCTGCTCCTGGCCATCATCCAGGTGGAGAGCCTTGGCAACGTGCGCTGCGTGAGCAGCAAGTGCGCCACGGGCCTCATGCAGATCCAGCCCCACACCGCAGGCCAGGAGGTGGCGTCCTTCCTCAGGGACCGCCCGGGCTCCGGCGGACAGCAGGACCTCTTCTCGCCCGAGCAGAACATACGCTACGGCGCGGCCTACCTGCACATCCTCGCCACCCGCTATTTCGGCCAGGTCACCGATCCCCTCTCGCGCGAGTTCTGCGTCATCACGGCCTACAACTCGGGACCCGGCCGCTTCTACGGCTACTTCGGCAAGTCCCGCAAGGAAGCCTTCGCCCGCATCAACGCCCTCTCCCCCGAAGAGCTCTTCCGCGACATCTCGACCCGCATCCCGGTCAAGGAGACGAGAACCTACCTCGGGAAGGTCTATGCGCTCATGAACTACTACCAGTCCCTGGGCTACTGACGGCGCCCCCAAGGCCCCGCATTCAGGCACCTGCCACGGGCTCGGGGCAGACTGCGGCCTGCCCCTGGACACCTGCCAGAGCTTCCGGGAATGATCTCCCCCGGACACCCCGCCAGAGCCTCTTCCGGCAGGGCTGCTTGCTCTGCTTTTTCTTGCTATAACAACCTGTTATTGCTTGTGAAATTTTTTACATGAAAAAACTGTTCAAGCGCTCAACTTTATGCTAGGAGAGATCAGTTTCACCATGGAAGGGCATGTCGCTTTTCCCCCTTTTTTTTCGGAGCCGCCGGCAGACGGCCCGCCAAGCATGCTCTCTTTTTCTCTGCACCTTTCAGGAGGTAAACATGGCCAAGATGAAAACCATGGACGGCAACAACGCAACCGCATGGATTGCCTACGCGCTGTCCGACACCGCAGCTATCTACCCCATCACGCCTTCCTCTGTCATGGGCGAAGTCGTCGATGAAATGGCTGCCAAGGGCGTCAAAAACCTCATGGGCCAGACTGTCGCCGTTCGCGAGATGCAGTCCGAGGCCGGCGCCGCTGGCGCTGTCCACGGCATGCTCGCCGCCGGCTCCCTGACCAGCACCTTCACGGCCTCCCAGGGCCTGCTGCTCATGATCCCGAACATGTACAAGATTGCCGGCGAGCTCCTGCCCGGCGTCTTCCATGTTTCCGCCCGCGCCCTGGCCACCGAGGCCCTCTCCATCTTCGGCGACCACCAGGACGTCATGGCCTGTCGCCAGACCGGCTTCACCATGCTGTGCTCCTGTTCCGTGCAGGAATGCATGGATCTGGCCCTCGTCTCCCACCTGGCCGCCCTCGAGTCCAGCGTGCCGGTCCTGCACTTCTTCGACGGCTTCCGCACCTCCCACGAAATCCAGAAAATCGAAGTCATCGACTACGAAGACATCCGCAAGCTGGTTCCCTGGGACAAGGTCGCCGAGTTCCGCGAACGCGGCATGAATTCCGACCATCCGACTCTGCGCGGCACGGCCCAGAACCCCGACGTCTACTTCCAGAGCGTCGAGGCCGCCAACCAGTTCCATGACGACGTGCCCGAAATCGTCGAAGCCTACATGAAGAAAGTGGCCGCCGTCACCGGCCGTCCCCACCACATCTTCGAGTACGTGGGCGATCCCGAAGCCGACCGCGTCATCATCAGCATGGGCTCCTCCTGCGAAGTCATCGAAGAGACCATCCAGCACCTCAACGAAGAAGGCGAGCGCCTCGGCCTCGTGAAGGTGCACCTCTTCCGTCCCTTCTCCGCCAAGCACCTGCTGCGCGCCATCCCGGCCACCTGCACCTCCATCGCCGTCCTCGACCGCACCAAAGAGCCCGGCTCCCTCGGCGAGCCCCTCTACCTCGACGTGTGCGCCGCCTTCCAGGAGAGCGGCCGTCCCGCTCCCGTCATCGTCGGCGGCCGCTACGGCCTCGGCTCTCACGACACCACTCCGGCTCAGATCATCTCGGTGTTCAACAACCNNTCGGCGGCCGCTACGGCCTCGGCTCCAAGGACTTCACCCCCGGCATGGTCAAGGCCGTCTACGACAACCTCCTCGGCCTCCAGCCCAAGAACCACTTCACCGTGGGCATCGACGACGACGTCACCAACACCAACCTCGACGTTGAAGTCGAGCTCGACACCGTGCCCGAAGGCACCGTGCAGTGCAAGTTCTTCGGCCTTGGCGCCGACGGCACCGTGGGCGCCAACAAGCAGGCCATCAAGATCATCGGCGACAACTCCGACATGTACGCCCAGGCCTACTTCGCCTACGACTCCAAGAAGTCCGGCGGCTTCACGGTCTCCCATCTGCGCTTCGGCAAGCAGCCCATCCAGTCCAGCTACCTCATCTCCCATGCCGACTACGTGGCCTGCCACAAGGCTGCCTACGTCACCCAGTACGATCTGCTCGACGGCATCAAGGACGGCGGCACCTTCGTGCTGAACTCCAACTGGACCCTCGAGGACATGGAGCGCGAGCTTCCCGCTTCCCTGAAGCGCGGCATCGCCAGCAAGCACCTCAAGTTCTACAACATCGATGCCGTTAAAGTCGCGCAGGCCGTGGGCCTTGGCGGCCGCATCAACATGATCATGCAGACGGCCTTCTTCAAGCTCGCCGAGGTCATTCCCTTCGAGCGGGCCGTCGACCTCCTGAAGCAGTCCATCAAGAAGACCTACGGCTCCAAGGGCGACAAGATCGTCAACATGAACATCGCCGCGGTCGATCAGGGCATGGACGCCCTCCAGGAAGTGAAATACCCCGAGTCCTGGGCCACCGCCACCGAAGGCGCCGCCACCGGCCATGCGGATGCCGATCCCTACATCGCCGAGTACGTGCGTCCCATCCTGGCCCAGCAGGGCCATCTCCTGCCCGTGTCCAAGATGTTCTCGCCCGAATCCGGCTATCCGGACGGCACCGTGCCGCTCGGCACCGCCGCCTGCGAGAAGCGCGGCGTCGCCATCATGGTTCCCGAGTGGAAGCCCGAAAACTGCATCCAGTGCTGCCAGTGCACCTTCGTGTGCCCCCATGCCACCATCCGTCCCGTGGTCGCCACCAAGGATGAGCTTGAAGGCGCTCCCGAGAGCTTCGCGACCCTCGACGCCAAGGGCAAGGAGCTGGCCGGCATGCAGTTCCGCATCCAGGTCTACGCCGAGGACTGCCTCGGCTGCGGCTCCTGCGCCAACGTCTGCCCCGCCAAGGAGAAGGCCCTGGTCATGGTGCCCCTGGAAAGCCAGCTGGCCGAGCAGAAGGCCAACCTCGCCTTCGCCGAGGCCAACGTGACCCTGAAGGACAACCTGATGGACCGCTACAGCCTCAAGGGCTCCCAGCTCCAGCAGCCTCTGCAGGAGTTCTCCGGCGCCTGCGCCGGCTGCGGCGAGACTCCCTACGTCAAGGTCCTCACCCAGCTCTTCGGCGAGCGCATGGTGATCGCCAACGCCACCGGCTGCTCCTCCATCTGGGGCGGCTCCTCCCCGACGACCCCCTACACCACGCACGAGCGCACCGGCTGCGGTCCTGCCTGGGGCAACTCCCTCTTTGAAGACGCGGCCGAATTCGGCCTCGGCATCGCCTCCGGCATCAAGCAGCGCCGCCTGAAGCTGGCCGACCTGGTCAAGCAGGCCCTGGCCATCGAAGGCATCTCCGACGAGCTCAAGGGCGCCCTCCAGGGCTGGCTCGACGTCAAGGACGACGGCGACGCCTCCCGCGACGCCGGCGAGAAGGTCCTCGCCATGCTCGAGGAGCTCCACAGCTTCGACTGCGGACTCACCCACGAGATCGAGTCCATGGCCGACATGTTCACCAAGAAGAGCTGCTGGGTCTTCGGCGGCGACGGCTGGGCCTACGACATCGGCTACGGCGGCGTGGACCACGTCCTTGCCTCCGGCGAAGACATCAATATCTTCGTGCTCGACACCGAAGTGTACTCCA
>DFDR01000209.1:4379-8202 GCA_002369295.1 Desulfovibrionaceae bacterium UBA3823 | reverse complement strand
CACCGGCGGCCAGGCCTCCAAGGCCACCCCGCTGGGCGCCATCGCCCAGTTCGCGGCCTCCGGCAAGCGCACCGGCAAGAAGGACCTCGGACGCATGGCCATGACCTACGGCTACGTGTACGTCGCCTCCATCTGCATGGGCGCCAACAAGCAGCAGGTCCTCAAGGCCTTCAAGGAAGCCGAAGCCTACAAGGGCCCCTCGCTCATCATCGCCTACGCTCCCTGCATCAACCAGGGCATCCGCAAGGGCATGGGCAAGTCCATGGAAGAGGGCGACCTCGCCGTCAAGTCCGGCTACTGGAAGCTCTACCGCTACAATCCGGAACTGGCCGCCGAAGGCAAGAATCCCTTCCAGCTTGACTCCAAGAAGCCCACTGGCGACATCGAGGAGTTCCTCAGCGGCGAAAACCGCTACGCCCAGCTGGCCAAGAAGGATCCCGAGACCTCCAAGAAGCTGCGTGCCGACCTCGCGGACCTCTACGCGAAGCGCACCGAGCTCTACGAGCAGCTGGCCGGCCTGCCCGGCATCGGCTCCGCTGAAGAGAGCAAGTAGCATCTAGACCGAACGGTGCGGGGCGTGAGTCTTCACGCCCCGCACTTTTTCCTCTTCCTCCCGTTCACGTCGTCAACTCCGCCCCCTCCCGCGGGCGCTGCACAGGAAAAGAAGCCGGAGTGTATTCCATGACCAAATCCCTCTACATCACCGCCACCGGGCCGCAGTCGGGCAAGAGCGCCGTCGCGCTCGGCGTCATGCAGCTGCTGGGCTCCCACAAAAGCAAGGTCGCGATCTTCCGCCCCATCATCGCCGACCCCGACCTTGACGGCAAAGATCCGGATCTGCGCCTGCTCATCGAGTACTTCAAGCTCGAGGAGGACTACGCCGCGGCCTTTGCCTACACCGAGAGCGAGGCATTCGACGTCATAGAGCGCGAATCCCGCAACGCCCTCGAAGAAAACATCCTCAAGAAATTCAAAGCCCTCGAAGCCCAGTACGACTTCGTGCTCTGCCTTGGCACCGACTTCCGCACCAAGGATCCGGTGTTCGAGTTCGGCCTCAACGCCGAAATCGCCGGCAACCTCGGCTGCCCCGTGCTGCTCGTGGCCGGCGGCAAGGAAAAGAGCCTGCCCGAGCTTCGCCAGGCCATCCACACCAGCCTCGAGACCATGTCTGCCAGCTGCGACGTGGCGGCCATCGTCATCAACCGCGCGAGCCTCTCCAAGGCCGAGCTCGAGGGCCTGCGCGCCGGCTACGGCCCCAAGAGCAAAATGCTCATCTACGCCATCCCGGACGACAAGACCCTCGGCTGCCCGACCCTTGGCGACGTGGCCCGCGCCCTCGACGCCGAATTCCTCTGGGGCGGCGACCAGCCCGAAGCCCCGGTGTCCGGCTCCGTCGTGGCTGCCATGCAGGTGGAGCACTTCCTCTCCTACCTTGAGGAAGGCGTGCTCGTGATCACCCCCGGCGACCGCTCCGACATCCTGCTCGCCACCATGGCGGCCAAGCTTTCCAGCAACAAGCCCGGCGTCTCCGGCATCCTGCTCACCGGCGGCCTCAAGCCCGCCGACGCCACCCTTGACATCATCAAGGGCATCACCGCCACGCCCCTGCCCGTGCTGCTCACCCAGCACCACACCTTCCGCGCCACCCAGTTCGTGCAGAAGGTGACCGGCATCATCGAGCCCACGGACGCCAGAAAGGTCAACACCGCCCTTGGCCTCTTCGAGCACTACGTCGACGGCAAGGCCATCTCCGCCCTGCTCGCCGGCGGCGACGCCCCCCAGCGCACCACCCCGCTCATGTTCGAGTACAGCCTGCTCGAGCGCGCCCGCGCCTCCCGCCAGCGCATCGTCCTGTGCGAAGGCGAGGAGCCCCGCATTCTCAAGGCTGCCGACATCCTGCTGCGCCGCGAGGCTGCCGACCTCGTCCTGCTCGGCGACGTCGAGAAGATCGAGGCCAAGGCCCGCGATCTCGGCGCCGACATCAGCAAGGCCACGGTCATCGACCCGGTCAAGTCCCCCGACTTCGAGGACTACGCCAACACCTACTACGAAGCCCGCAAGCACAAGGGCATGACGCCTGAGCGCGCCCGCGACGCCATGGCCGACGCCACCTACTACGGCACCATGATGGTCAAGAAGGGCGCTGCCGACGGCATGGTCTCCGGCGCCGTCAACACCACAGCCCACACCATCCGCCCGGCCTTCGAATTCATCAAGACCCGTCCCGGCTACTCCGTCGTGTCCTCGGTCTTCCTGATGTGCCTCAAGGACCGCGTCCTCGCCTTCGGCGACTGCGCCGTCAACCCCAACCCCACCGCCGAGCAGCTGGCCGAGATCGCCATCACCTCCGCCTCCACGGCCAAGGTCTTCGGCATCGAGCCCCGCGTGGCCATGCTCTCCTACTCCACCGGCAAGTCCGGCAAGGGGCCGGACGTCGACGTGGTCAAGGAAGCCGTGCGCATCGCTCAGGAGAAGGCTCCCGAACTCGCGCTGGAAGGTCCGCTCCAGTACGATGCCGCCATTGATCCCACGGTCGCCCAGACCAAGCTGCCCGACAGCAAGGTCGCCGGCCGCGCCACGGTCTTCATCTTCCCCGACCTCAACACCGGCAACAACACCTACAAGGCCGTCCAGCGCGCCGCCGGCGCCATCGCCATCGGCCCTGTGCTCCAGGGCCTGCGCAAGCCCGTCAACGACCTCTCCCGCGGCTGCCTCGTTCCCGACATCGTGAACACGGTCATCATCACCGCCATCCAGGCCGCTGCCGAGAAGGAAGCCGAAGCCGCCAAGTAGCCCCCCTTTACGGACCACAAGGAACACACTGCATGAAAGTACTGGTTGTGAACGCAGGATCCTCTTCCTGCAAATATCAGCTCATTGAAATGGACAACAACAAGGTCCTCTGCTCCGGCCTCGCCGAGCGCATTGGCCTTGAGATGGGCAAGCTCACCCACAAGATCGATCCCGACGGCCCCAAGGAAGAGAAGATCGTCAAGGAACAGCCCTTCCCGACCCACAAGGAAGCCATCGAGCTCGTCATCGCCCTGCTCACCGACCCCGAAAAGGGCGTCATCAAGAGCAAGAACGAGATCTACGCCATTGGCCACCGCGTGCTCCACGGCGGCGAGGCCATGACCGAGCCTGTGCTCGTCGACGAGAAGGTGAAGAAGGTCATCGAGGACTGCTTCCCCCTCGGCCCGCTCCACAATCCGCCGAACCTCACCGGCATCAAGACCTGCGAAGCCCTCTTTGAAGGCATTCCCAACGTTGCCGTCTTCGACACCGAATTCGGCATGGGCATGCCCGAAGAGTCCTACATGTACGCTCTGCCCTACGAGTACTACGAGCGCCTGAAGATCCGCCGCTACGGCTTCCACGGCACCTCCCACAAGTACATCGCCAAGGCGACCGCCAAGTACCTCGGCAAGCCCCTCAAGGAGCTCAACTCCATCACCATGCACCTCGGCAACGGCTCGTCCATCAGCTGCGTGAAGAACGGCAAGTGCCTCGACACCAGCATGGGCCTCACCCCGCTCGAAGGCCTGGTCATGGGCACCCGCTGCGGATCCATCGATCCCGCCATCGTGCCCTTCATCATGGAGAAGGACAACCTCACCCCCGCCGAGATGGACACCTTGATGAACAAGAAGTCCGGCCTCGCCGGCGTGTGCGGCTTCACCGACATGCGCGACGTGCATGCAGCCAGGGAAAAGGGCGACAAGCGGGCCGAGCTCGCCTTCCGCCTCCTCGTCCACTCCATCAAGAAGATCCTCGGCGCCTACTTCTTCGAGCTGGGCGGCAAGGTCGATGCCATCACCTTCAC
>DFDR01000209.1:217-4316 GCA_002369295.1 Desulfovibrionaceae bacterium UBA3823 | reverse complement strand
GCCGGCATCGGCGAGAACGACAACCTCTGCCGCGCAGCCGTGGTGGAGGGCCTCGAAGCCATCGGCTTCAAGCTTGACGAGCAGGAGAACAACACCCGCAAGCCGGGTGCCCGCACCATCTCCGCTCCCGACAGCCGCTTCCCCATCCTCGTCATTCCCACCAACGAGGAGCTCCAGATTGCCGAGACTGCCGTTGAAGTGGTCAGCGCCAAGAAGTAGCTCCCAACCTTCAGTCTGAACCTTAGGGGAGGCGGATCCGTCCGCCTCCCCTTTTTTTGTGCGCCGCGCCCTGCCCCGCCGGCAGGCCAGGCAGCCCCTGCCGTGCGCCCTGCCAGACGGCGAAGGTGCGGGTGCCTGAGGCATGCGCCGCCAGCAGGCGCCGCACCTGACAAGGCCTGCCGCTTCGCGGATCGCGGCTGGGCTCTCGCCATGGCAGGTCCGATAGTGTAGCATGCCTCCATCTCCCGCCTTCAGCCCTGGCCGCGCCGCCACCCTTGCAGGCGGAGAAGCGCTCTCCAGCTGACGCCCGCCAGGCGTAAGCCCTGAGGGCAAGGAATCGACTGCATGAACGTACTGGTTGTGAATGCAGGCTCCTCTTCCTGCAAATATCAGCTCATCGACATGGCCGGCAGCTGCGGCAGGGTCCTCTGCCAAGGCCTCGCCGAGCGCATTGGCCTTGGCAGGGGCAGGCTCACCCACAGGCTCTATCCCGACAGCCCCCGATCCGAGACCATCGTCAGGGAGCAGGCCTTTCCGACCCACAGGGAAGCCCTCGAGCTCATCGTCTCCCTGCTCACCGACCCCGCCAAGGGCGTCATCGCAGGCAGAGACGAGCTCTACGCCATCGGCCACCGCGCCGTCCACGGCGGCGAGGCCATAACCAGGCCCGTGATCGTCGATGACCGCGTCAAGCAGGTCATCGAAGACTGCACCCCCCTCGGCCCCCTGCACAACCCGCCGAACCTTGCCGGGATCCAGGTCTGCGAAGACCTCTTCCCGGGCATACCCAACGTTGCCGTCTTCGACACGGAATTCGGCACGGGCATGCCCGAAGAGTCCTACATGTACGCCTTGCCCTACGAGTACTACGAGCGGCTGGGCGTGCGCCGCTACGGCTTCCACGGCACCTCCCACAAGTACATTGCCAAATCGGTCGCCAAGTACCTCGACAAGCCCCTCAGGGATCTCAATGCCATCACCATGCACCTTGGCAACGGCTCCTCCGTCAGCTGCGTGAAGAACGGCAGATGCCTCGACACCAGCATGGGCCTCAGCCCGCTCGAGGGCCTGGTCATGGGCACCCGCTGCGGATCCATCGATCCGGCCATCGTGCCCTTCATCATGCAGCAGGACAAGCTCAGCCCCGCCGAGATGGACGCCTTGATGAACAAGACGTCCGGCTTCGGCGGCGTGTGCGACTTCACCGACATGCGCGACGTGCATGCCGCCAGGGCCAAGGGCGACAGCAAGGCTGACCTCGCCTTCCGCCTTTTTGTCCACTCCATCAAGAAAACCCTCGGCTCCTTCTTCTTTGAGCTGGGCGGCAAGGTCGATGCCATCACCTTCACGGCCGGCATCGGCGAGAACGACAGCATCACCCGCCAAGCCGTCGTCAAAGGGCTGGAGGCCATCGGCCTCAAGCTCGACGAACGCGAGAACAGCCTGCGCAGGCCCGGCCCGCGCACCATCTCCGCGCCCGACAGCCGCTTTCCCATTCTCGTCATTCCCACCAACGAGGAACTCCAGATCGCCGAGTCCGCCGTCGATGTGGTCAGCGCGCAGCAGATGCTGGGCATCGGGACAAGGCAGCTCCTTAACTTGCGGTGACTGTCCTGATGCCAGGCAGGGCTCCGCTTCCTGCGCGGACAGCCGCCTTGGCATCCAGACGCGAGACTTCCGTTCCGCAATCCACCTCCAGGCTCGCCGTTCCCGCCTGCGACTGCGGGCACGGCGACGCTGCTTGCAGGCCGCCGGGGAGCCGCGTCTTCCCGGCATGCCTCGGATTCCCAGCAGTCCGCCGTCAGGTGGCTTGCGTCAAGAAGCAGGCCACAGCGCTCTCCCCTCCCTTCCCCGCCAAGCCCGCAGTGCGCGACATTTCTCCTTGCGCGAGGGGCCGTCACGGCCTACAACGCAGTCCCGACCGGCCAAGGCGCCATGTCTGGCCCTGCGCCTTATCCATGCACCCCTCTCTGCCTTGTACAAGGACGCTCTCCCCGTGCCCAGCTTGCCTTTCCTCCGCTTCCTGACTTCGGCAGGCATAGTCCTGCTCTGCTCGCTCCTGTTCTGTACCGCCGCCCCTGCCCCATCCCTGGCCGTGCCCGTGGTCGACGAAAACTCGCTCGTCCAGGTTCAGTCCGTCATGGTGATGGATCTGAAGCGGGACAAGCTGCTCTTCGAGCAGAATTCGCGCGACAGGATTCCCCCCGCCTCCCTCACCAA
Organism: Desulfovibrionaceae bacterium UBA3823; assembly: GCA_002369295.1. Lineage (GTDB taxonomy): Bacteria > Desulfobacterota > Desulfovibrionia > Desulfovibrionales > Desulfovibrionaceae > Desulfovibrio. The sequence goes on along the minus strand of DFDR01000209.1, from coordinate 1,877 downwards.
GATACTCTCCCTCTACGTGGCGCTTGACGCCGTGAAGGAAGGCAAGTGCAGCCTGGACAGCCCCGTTCCCGTCTCCAGGCGCGCAGCCACGGCCGGCGGCGCCCGCATGGGACTGATCGAAGGAGAAACCGTTCCCCTGAAAGAGCTCTTCCTCGGCATGGCAGTGGCCTCGGGCAACGATGCCTCCACCGCCGTGGCCGAGTTCATCGGAGGAACCGAGGAGGAGTTCGTCAGGCTCATGAACGCCAAGGCAAAGCGCCTCGGCATGGGGGACAGCGTCTTCGCCAATCCCCACGGCCTGCCGTCCAAGGAGCAGTGGACATCGGCGAGGGACATGATGCTGCTTTCCCGCGCCTATCTGCTCGAGCATCCGGAGATGCTCGCCTACCACAACACCCACTTCATGCGCCACGGCCAGCGCATCGCCTACAACCGCAATCCCGTGCTCGGCAACTACCCTGGCGGCGACGGCCTCAAGACGGGCTGGATACGCAAGTCCGGCTACAACATCGTCTCCACGGCCACGCGCGGAGGCGAGCGCATCCTTGCCGTCATCCTGGGCGGTCCTGATCCCGAAACCCGCGCCTGCGAGGCCATTCGCCTGCTGGAGGCGGGCTTTGCCAGCACCTCAAGCGGACAGCCCTTTGAAAAGGCGCTCGAAGCCATCCCTGCCTGCACCTTCCAGCCCGACATGCGCCTCACCCGCCGGGAGGCCCTGGCCCACTGGGGCATCCAGCCCCGGGCACGCAGACTGGCCGCACCTGCCGGCAAAGCCCCACGGCACAAGGCTGGCAGGCACAAGACCGCAAGGCACCGGGAAGCACGGGCGGAAGGACGCGACAGGACGGCAAAGCGGGGCAAGGCCCCAAAGCAGACCAGACAGGCCAAAGCCGGACGCCACCGGAGCCGGACCAGAGGATAAGACGCAAAGATGAGGCTGCTTCCAACGCTGCAGACGTACGAGGACTTGCGGCAAGCCCCTGCGTGCGCAGGATCATGCGCAGAATCAGTTTCGCGCACTGCCGGCATGCGGCCCTGCACCGCGCAGGCCAGCATGGTGGCATGCACTGCCAGCGTCGGCAATCCAGCATGAAAACACTCTGCCTTTTCAGCAAGGACATTCCCCTTGTCGAATTCACGCTCAAACCCGGCGGCAGGGGCATCGCTCTCCGCAGAGTCTATGAGGAGCACGGCGCGCTCATGCCTCCGTCCTCCAGGGACGGCAGGCAGACAACGTTCTTTCACGCTGGCTATGGCACCGCTTTTCGTCTGCCGGCCATTGGCTTCTGCGGGCGCTGAAAGAGAGCGGAATGCCGCAGGACTTCCCTGCGATCCTGGAAACGACCTGCGCCCTGTCGCTTACAGACGCATTCTGGGTTCACGATGGCTCGAAAACCTGGGCACAGGAAAACCTGTTCGAAAACGACTTCAGCGAAGAAATTGCCAACCTTGCCATTTCACGCAGTCTTTCCAGCAAGGTTGTACGGCGTTTCGAACGCTCCCCGGAATACACAAGCGATGGAGCGCTGCGCAAGTGCTGGCGACGCGACGCCGGAGGGCTGTCGCTCTTGAAGGCGGACAGCGCCTTTCCTGGTCAGGTCAACCAGTCCACGGCAGAATGGCTCGCCTGGAACGTGGCGGAAGTCCTTTCGCTCGATTG
>DFDR01000209.1:0-150 GCA_002369295.1 Desulfovibrionaceae bacterium UBA3823 | reverse complement strand
ATTCGCTCGAACGCTTTGCGCATTCGAAAGGCAGAGGCGAATGCGTGTCGTCGTGCCGCATCTTCACGTCCCCGGACAGAGGCTATGTTCCCGCATCGGCATGCCTGCGCTTCATGGGCGTGGAAGAATGGATGCTGGACGAAATGGGCA
>DFDR01000041.1 GCA_002369295.1 Desulfovibrionaceae bacterium UBA3823 | reverse complement strand
CGTGCCCTCGTAGGCTTTGGCGTAGTCGCGACGCTGGATCTGCGCGATCCCTTCCCGGCGCTTGCTGTCCACGGCGTGGGCGTTTTCGGCGAATTTGAACTCGATGACGATGATCTGTCTGTCCAGCTGCACGACGATGTCGCTGCGGCCTTGAGAGGTATGCACTTCGGCATAGCCGATGATGCCAACGCACCGGAGCAGGAGCAGGAAAAAGGCGCGGTACCAGTACTCGTTGCGGCTGCCCAGCCCATCGTAGGGGAGCTCGGCCAAGAACGTATTGTAGAACTCAACGATGCTTTGGAAATCTTCCTTTTCAAGAGCTTCCCATATACTCTTCCCTATTTTTATATAATCTTTAATTTTATAAATATATCTAAGGTACATCCTCGATATAGAGATAAGAACTTCTTTGTTTGGATAATCGAGTGTTAATAAATTTCCATCAATTTTTTCAATAGTTAAATAACCACTTTGATATAAAAAGCTTGCTGGTTCTGCATTTTCTATCTCGCATAAATCTGCAAAATCTATATCAACTTCAATATGTCTATATTCGTCTGGGTGTTGAATATGATGTTTTTTCATCCAATGCACGATGAAGGAAGGAGAGTCAGACGAATACCAGAAATTTTTAAAAACTTTAGTATGTAAAAAGATTAAAATTGAAAACGGATTATAGACTTTTATTTTTCCATCAAAACAAAACCCATCATAATATTCTTTCATTTTTGATAATAAAACGTCAATAGAAAAGTTCATTTTATTTGCAGTAAATTTTATCCAATCTCTAAAATAATATTCAAGTTCGTCTTGCGTGTATCCAGCAATTGCACTATAATCACATGAAAAAGATATATCAACGAGGTTGTTTATAGATGAAAATATTCCAATTTTTGTGAATCTTGATATTCCTGTGATAAAAAGAAAATAAATATATTTATCACAAGCATTGAATGTTGAATAGAATGAATGCAATAGAGAGCGAGTGTAGCTGATCTTTTCTGGGTCGGTAATATTGTCAAGAAGTGGTTTGTCATATTCATCTATTAAAACAACAATTTTTCCAAATTTTTCATACGCATCACGTATTATTTTTTTTAGATATCTGCCTGCATTATTAATATGACAGACGTTAAGATTATTGTCATCTATAATTTCATCTAGATAATCTAGGAGAGCATTGTTTAATTCTTATTTGCTTTCAAAATCACTCAACGCACTAATATCTAAATGTAGAACAAAATTTGGATGTTCTTTTTGTTCATTCACCTATTATTCGGCGTGAAGTCCGCGAAAGAGATCGTTTTTTCCTTGAAAAATTGCATCAAATGTCGATACAGTAAGTGACTTTCCAAAGCGACGTGGACGAGACAGGAAGTATCGTCTTCCATTTTATATTAGGTTAATTAGATATTCTGTCTTATCTACATAAATATTATTGTAGATACGTATATCTTCAAAGCATTGAATTCCTGCGGGAAGAATTTGTAAGTTGTTTTCCATGCTATATTCACTCTCTTATATAATTGTCTTCAATATAACATTATTTATAACTAATTTATATATGCAATATTAATCTATATCGAGCTGTTGTCTTCGGTGTGCCTTCGCAGATCCTGCTTTGATTCTGCTTGAGCAGAGCCTTTGCGTGTCGGGCTGCATCGCCAAGGAAAGGGGGTGTGCTGAAAGATGCTGGGCACGATGGGCGGAAGAAGGTGCCCGTTGAAAGGCGCCTGTCGATCCGCCGGCAAAGATGGCCTCGAGGCTTGGGGCGCGGGCGGGGAGCCGCATGCAGGGCGAGCCCTTTGGCCAGGCAGAAGGCGGATGTGCGGAAAGCTAGCAAAAACCGGACATCCGGTAAACGGAGCGGCAGATGACGCCCGCGGCGTTCAGCATGCCGGCGGTTCCTGCGCCAGGCTTCCTGATCCTGGACAAGGCCCGGGGAAAGCGGCCTTTGCCTGCGCTGGGCCGGCGGGGCTGAGGCGTGACCGGCAGGCGCGGTCCTGGAGCAGGACGCGGCTGTCCTGCGTCTTTCCGGCTGTCCTGGCGTGCGGCATGGCTGGGTGAAGACGCGCGCCAGGGCGCTGCGGGCCGCGGGAGGGAAGGGCGCCCTTGCCTGCCTTAAAGCCTGCCTTCACTGCGCTTTCCTGCAGAGCATGGCACGCCCCTGCCCCAGGGGGAAGGACTGGCGCAGGCGTCATGGCGCCGCGACGAGGGCAGGCGCTCCAGACTGCGGAGACGGGCTGAGGGTGTCTTGAAAAGTGCCGGCTTTCCGCCTAAGTAAGGAGCCATGATGCAAGCAAACGCCCTTTTCCGCTGGCTGTGGCCGCTTCTGCTCGTCTTTCTGCCCACTTGGGCGGCCAACGCCTTTCTGCCTGCGCCCGCAGGCGCCGCCCTTGCGTGGAACCCGCTGGACATCCTCATGGCCTGGCCTGCGGCCCTCCAGGCGCTCTTCGCCTATTCGGCTTCCTTTGCCGCCGGCTGCGTGCTGATGTTCGCCATCTGCCTCTTCTGGTGGCTGCGCTTCGGCGGGGGCATCTATGCGGTCCTGCTCTTTGCCGCCAGCTTCATGACCGGTCCCACCTGGACGGTCTTCGTCCGGCTTTGGCACTATTTTCAGGGGTAGCGGGCATGGTGCAGGAATCCGCGCTTTCGGCTGGCAGGGCCGTCTGGTACATCGCCTGCCTTGTTGCCTCGCTTGGCGCCGCTGTCGGCGCTGGCCTGCTCGGCCCCTTCATCGACTGGTCCATGCTCGAGATCGGGGTGCTGTGCATCATGCCGGCGCTGCTTGTGCTCGACCTTGGCGCCATGTGCGCCCACGGCTGGGCCTGGATCAGGCTTGGGCGCCTGCTTGCGGGAAGCGGCGACGCCGGTCCCGGCCGCCCGCTTTCCCGCCTGGGCTGGCTTGCCGGACTGCATCTGGCCACGGCCGGCTTCGGCGTCCTGCTGCTTGCCTGCCCCACAGGCGGGGTCTGGATGACGGGAGCTCCCCTGCTGCGCCTGCGCGTCGCCTTTCTGGCTTGCGCCGTGCTCGGCTTCCTGCTCTCGCTCGAAACGCCGGGACTGGTGGCGCGGCTCTTCACGGACCTTTGCCGGGAGGCCGGACGGCGCCTGCCTGGCCCTGCAGCCGGGCCAGATCTGTCAGGCCAGCCAGGCGGCTTCGGCGAACGCTGACCTGGCGCCTGCGGGCGGACGCCGGCTCGAGATCCCCTTGCTGTTTAAGGAGGCAAGCGCATGACTCCCTCCCAGTCTGCCAACCCGATGGCCCTGCGGGGCATGGTTGCATCGCCCCACTACCTTGCCAGCGGCGCAGGCCTCGACGTGCTTCGCCGCGGCGGGAATGCCGTGGAGGCCGCCATCGCCGTCTCGGCCGTGCTTGCGGTCGTCTACCCGCAGATGTGCACCCTTGGCGGCGACGCCTTCTGGCTTGTCTGGGACGCCTCGCAGAAGAAGCTCGCCGGCATCAACGCCTCGGGCCGCGCAGGCCTCGGGGCCACCCGCGAGGCCTATCTGGCGCGGGGCCGCAGGCGCATTCCCGCCAGAGGCTGGCTTGCCTGCTGCACGGTCCCCGGCCTTGTCTCGGGCTGGGAGAAGGCCTGGGAACTCGCCGAAGGCATGAGGCGCCATGCCATGGGCGGCGCGTCCTGGCCCTCGCTCTTCGAGGACGCGCTCGCCTACTGCCGCGAGGGCTTTCCCGTCTCCTCGTCGCTGGCCTTCTGGCTCAAGGCGGACACCGCTTCCGCAGGCCCCCGCCTGCAGCAGGATCCGGGCTTTGCCGCGTGCTTCATGCCGGACGGACGCCGCCTTGGCCAGGGGGATGTCCTGCGCCAGCCGGATCTGGCAGAAACCCTCGAGCGCATTGTGCGCGGCGGACCCCGCGAATTCTACGAGGGGAGCATAGCCTCGCGCATCGCCTCCGCCATGCAGGCCAAGGGCGGCCTGCTGGCCTTCGAGGACTTCCGGCGCCACAGGGCGGACTTCGTGGCCCCCCTCCGCGTGGGCTACCGCGGCTTTGAGGCCTGCAACCTGCCGCCCAACACCCAGGGCATGGCCTCCCTCGGCATCCTGAACATCCTTGAGAACTTCGACGTGGCAGGCCTCGGCGAAGGAACGGCGGACTACTGCCACCTGCTGGTCGAGGCCACGAAGCTCGCCTTTGCCGACCGCGACCGCTGGCTCACGGATCCGGACTTCCAGGACATTCCCCTGGACTTCCTCCTTTCGAAGGAGCACGGCCGGGAGCAGGCGGGACGCGTGGACATGGCACGGGCCATGCCCTTCGGCAACGCCCTGGATCCGGCGGGCGACACAGTCTGGTTCGGCACCATGGACCGCTGGGGCAGCGCCGTTTCGCTCATCCAGAGCGTCTACTACGACTTCGGCAGCGGCGTCGTGCCGGAAGGCACGGGCGTGCTTCTGCAGAACCGGGGCTGCTACTTCTCCCTGGACCCGCGCCACGTCAACTGCCTGGAGCCGGGCAAGCGCACCTTCCACACCCTGAATCCCGCCATGCTCCTGAAGGACGGCCGCCCCTGGCTCGTCTACGGCACCATGGGCGGGGAGGGCCAGCCCCAGACGCAGGCCGCCGTCGCCACCCGCATCGTCGACTTCGGCATGAGCCCCCAGGAGGCCGTCGATGCGCCGCGCTGGGTCTACGGACGCACCTGGGGCGCTGATTCGAGCGCTCTCAGGCTCGAGTCGCGCTTCGGGCGGGACATTGCCGTGGAGCTTGCCCGGCGCGGCCACGAGGTCAAGTCCGCCGAGCCCTACGATTCGGCCATGGGCCACGCCGGCGCCATCCTTGCCGATGCGGCCGCCGGCGTCATGCAGGGCGCGGCCGATCCGCGAAGCGACGGCCTCGCCTGCGGCTGCTGACTGCCCTGGGCCGGCACCGGAACGAGGCGCAGGGAACGGCAAAAGGCGCGCTTCCGCATGCCTGCGAAAAGCGCGCCTCCTGCATTGCTGGCTCTGGAGCAGGCCGGCTCCCTGGGAAGGGAAAGGCCTACTTGGCGTTCTTGGCTTCAGCCTTGGGCTTTGCCTCGGGCTTGGCATCGGCCTTGGGGGCAGGCGCGGCCTTGGCTGCCTTCTGCTCTTCCTCGTAGGCCTTGAGTGCTGCCTTTTCGGCATCGAGGCGCTGGGCCTTGAGGCTGTCTGCCTGCTTCAGCAGAGCCGCCAGCCTGTCTTCGGCAGTCTTGGCGGCTTCCTTCTTCTGCTTGGCTAGGGCAAGCGCCTTCTGGGCGGCCGCTTCAGCCTCGGCGGCCTCCGCCTGCTTCAGGCTGAAGTCCTCCTGGACGGCGCTGGCCTGGTAGCGGAGCTTGAATTCGGCCTGGCCCTTGGGCGAAATGTGGCAGGGACGGCAGCCGCGGAAGAGGGCGAAGCGCTTCGGATCCGAGTTGAGCAGCCGCTTGTGGCAGCTGAGACAGGAGCGCTCATGCTTGGAGTGAAAGGCCTGGTAGACGCTCATGGGATCTTTCTCCCTGGGGCCTGCCGTGGCGTGGCACTCGGAACAGGGAGAGTAGATGCCGCTGCTGCCCTCTTCGTGGTGGCAGGTGGCGCAGGGGACTTCCTGGTGGGTCTTGTGGTTGAAGGTGGTGTGGAAGTGCCTGTCGGCAGAGTTGTGAAGCTCGATGGGCTTGCTCATGGCCTTGCCGATTTCCTTGACATCGCGGGCGTCGGCCGTGCCTTGGGCGAGAACGAGGGCAAGCGCCGCCAGAAGAAGGACGATGTGCTTCATGAAAGGCTCTCCTTGACGCGTCGCAAGGCCGGCAATGCCGCGCTGCGCGGCAGCTGGGAAGGCCAGCCTATGCCTCCCCTGCGTGGCCCGTGCCCGGACGCGCATGCAGTGAAAAACTCCCGCACCTTCCGGACAGCAGCGCCGCCCGGTCAAATGCGGCCTGAACCCCGATGCGGCCAGCAGAGGGCCGCTCACTCTTTCTACAGGCAATCGGCCCTTGGGGCAACAGCTTTCCCAAACTTGCCCTGCTGGGAAGCCCCAGCCGCCGGATCTGGCGGGATGGGAGCTTTTGCGGCAGAATGGCCCTCCACGCTTGCAGACAGAGGGAGGGTTCATGGATAGCAGGGACTGGCACGGGAAGGGCTACAGCTTTTTCGCCAACACCGGATGCGAACATTTCCCCTGCCATCCCGGCGCCGATCCCGCCAACTTCAGCTGCCTCTTCTGCTACTGCCCCCTCTATCTGCTGGGCGAGCGCTGCGGAGGCAGATTCCGCTATCTGCCCAGCGGGGTCAAGGACTGCTCGGCCTGCCTCTTCCCGCACCTGCGGGAGAACTACGGCGCCGTCGTTGCCCGCTACGGCGACATTCTGGCGGCGCTGCCGAAGCCCGGGGGCGCAGGCGGAACTCCCCGGTCCGAACGCTGATCCGCAAGCGCCCCCAGGGCGCAAGGAGAGAACCCATGCATCCTGTCCTTGTCTATATCGCCGCCAAGGCCATGACCCTTGGCGCCTACGGCTGCTGGCGCATGGTGAAGAAGCGCCGGCGCGAGCGGGAACTCTGGCGCAGGGCTGGTCCGCTCTACGACCTTGGTCCCGACGGTTCCGTTGCCAGATCCGAAGAAGCCACCGGGCAGGCCGAAGCCAGCGGACCGGCCGAGGCCTGCGGGCCGGCCGGCGGCAAGGGAGCGGGCTGCCGGAATGCCGGAGGCGGTGTGCAGGGGATGCAGGAAGCGCAGGGGCCTGGGCGCGAAGGCGGAGCCGGCTAGCCTGCACAGCGCCCCGCCGTCTTGCGCCCCTTGGCAGGCGCAGGAATCAAGGCATCGCAAGGAGAACCCGTGACATCGAAGACAGCCGAAGCGCTGGGCATCGAGCTGGCAGGTCAGCCGCCGCGCCGCTGGCTCGCCGCTGGGACAGCGCCCCTGGCAGAGAAGCCCCGTCTCTGCCGCGTCCTCGGGAAGATCGGAGCCGAAACAAGGAGGAATCCATGATATCGAAGGCTTGCGCCGCACTTCTGCGTGGCGCATCCCGGGGCGATGCCGACGCCATGGCGAGGCTTGCCCACAGGTACAGCCACGGGGATGGCGTCCCCAAGGATCTTGAACAGGCCCTGAACTGGGCGCTGGCCAGCGCCGATGCGGGAAACCCGAGAGGCGCGTATCTGGCGGGCCTGATGCTTGCCCAGCGGAACAATCCCGACGACGGCTCGTTTGAGCAGGCACAGGTTCTGCTCAGGCAGGCCGCTGACGCCGGCTACGGGCGGGCGTCCGAGGTGCTTGCGCTCATGCGTTCCGGGATGGCCGTGGACGATGCCGGCGAGGCCGTTTCCGGAGAGGATGCCGAAGAGGCGGAGGAGGCGGATCCGGCAGTCAAGATTGCCCGCCTTGAGGCGGAGAGCCGTGCCGGCGATCCCTGTGCACTCTATGATCTTGGCTGCGCGTTCATGGACGGCGAGGGCGTTGCCAAAGATCCCGAGCGGGGCGCCTCCCTGATTGGGGAGGCGGCTGCCAAGGGCCATGATCTGGCCCGGCTTGTGCTCGCCGAGGCGCATCTGAAGCGCGAGTTTCCTTCGGCGGATCCGGCCAGGGGCGCGAAAATGCTCGCCGAGGTCGCCATGTGCAGGGACGCCGACGTGCTGGTGCTCACCTCGCTCCTCTACGACACCGGCGTGGACGGCTTCCCTCCCGATGCCAAGCAGGCCCTTGCCTGCCTGCGCCGGGCCGCCGATCTGGGCCACGTCGTGGGCCAGTACGAGACTGCCGTCAGGCTGTCTGCAGGCGATGCCCTGCCGAAGAACCTGTCCAAGGCCGTCGGCTACGCCCGCAAGGCCGCCGAACAGGGCTGCACGGAGGCCCAGCGCCTGCTCGGCGACATGTACCGCGATGGCAAGGGCGTTGCGTCCAGCCTGAAGACGGCTTTCCACTGGTACACAAAGGCTGCCGACGCCGGCGACGAGGAGGCCCTGCTCCAGCAGGCCCTCATGCTGTCCGAGGGCAGGGGCTGCCGGCAGAACAGGGCCGAGGCCTGCGAGATTCTGGAAGGGCTTGCCGTCGGCGGCCTGGAGGGCGCGGAGCTCACGCTTGCGGGCGTGCTTGCCGACAGCAGCGACAGCGCTCAGGCCGCGCGGGGCATGGCAAAGCTCCGCAGAATGGCGGAAGAGGGGGCATGCGAAGCCCAGTCGGCACTGGCGGGCAGGCTGCTCTCGGCAAGCAGGGATGCCGGTCCGCAGGCGGAGGAACTCAGAACGGAAGCCCGCATGTGGCTGGAAAAGGCGGCCGCCCAGGGCGACGAGGCTGCGGCAGGGCTCCTGGCGGAGCTTTTCGGCGCCGAGCCCAGGGACGGCGCACGGCGCCGCAGGCGCCGGCCAGGCCTTGCACGGCTCGGGCTGGCGGCAAGGAGGAAGAAGCAATGACGTCGAAGACTGCGGCCGCGCTCCTGCGGGGAGCGTCCAGAGGCGATGCGGATGCCATGATCAGGCTGAGCGCCATGTACCTGTACGGGAGGGGCGTGGCCAGGGATCTTGCCGAAGCCCTGCGCTGGGCAAGGGCTGCCGCAGATGCGGGAAGCCGCAAGGGCGCCTACATGGCCGGCATGATGCTCCTTTCGGACAGCGCTGGACTGCACGACGGGGATGCTCTGGAGCAGGCCCGGACCCTGCTCGCCAAGGCCGCGGACGGCGGCTACGGGCCAGCCCTCGAGGCGGTGAAGAACCTTGCTCCTGCCGGGAAGGCTGCCGCTGGAAGCGAAGCGCCCCGTGCCGAACCTGCCGGCTCTGCGTCTGGCGGCGCCGAGTCTGCCGGGCAGAGCGGAGACAGGCTTGCGGCCTGTCGCTC
>DFDR01000062.1:420-17189 GCA_002369295.1 Desulfovibrionaceae bacterium UBA3823 | reverse complement strand
TTCATACCCGCAGTGTCGAGAGTTCAAATCTCCCCCTTGCTACCAGAAAGCAACAACCCCGGATGTCCGCAAGGCGTCCGGGGTTTTCGCGTTGCAGGCTTTCGCGTTTTTGGCTTTCGCGTCCTTTGGCGCTGCGCCCCTGTTTTTCACGTCTCTGCCTTCGTGCGCCAGACCTTCGCGATGCCGGCGCAGCCCTGCCGCCTCTGCCCGGGCGCCCGGCACGCCTTTACTAAGGTTATAGGCGTGCATTGTGCCCGAACGTCAGCCAGGCCGGGCCGTCAGCCAGGCTGCAGACCTCCGCCTTCCCTGGCCTGATACAGGCGGTTGGCGTTTCTGCGAGGCTTGCCAATGTCGCGCAGCGGCGGCATTTTGAGGAAAGCGAAGTCGCCAGGCGCGCGCTTCGCGTTCTTCAGGCCCTGCGGCAGGCGCGGTGTGGCGCCGTCCCGGCCGTGCATTCGGCGCCTTCCGGCGCCGGCAACCATTCCGCTCTCGTGGCCCATGTCGCGGGAGCCGGGCGCAGCTGGAGCGCTCAAGGAGTAGCTGATGGCATTCGAAGAGGAACTCAGGAAACTGGTCGAGAAGGAAAAGCAGAAGTGGATGGACGAAGGCAAGAAGGTCGCCTTTGCCGAGGCCAAGCTGCAGATGGCCCATGCCATGATCAAGTCCGGCATGATGCCTGAAAAGGCTGCCGAGATAACGGGCCTGCCTCTGGCCGACATCGTTGCCCACCAGGTTCAGGACTAGCCAAGCCGGCGGCACGCGCTGCAGGCCATGGGCGGAACGGGCCAGGCGCCCCTTCTGCCGCGTTTTTCCCAGGCGCCGGGACGGGAAGGCGAAAGCCCCCTGCCCGGCGCCTTTGCGCTGCCAGCGCCCTTTGCCGGGCTCGGGCAGCCCTGCCCTGCACCCCTGCGGAACTAGCCGAAGATGCCGGAGCGCTCGCGGATGAAGCGCACGGCCCTCTGCTCGCTGTAGTAGTCCTCCTGCAGGGCGACGAAGCCCACGTGCCCGCCGTGCCGTGGCGCTTCGAACCAGAGGCAGGAACTCTTCGAGGCCTGCTCGAAGGGATGGCACTGGGGCGAGCAGAAGGGATCGTCCAGGGCGTTGAGCAGGTAGACAGGGTGCCGGATGAAGGGAATTTCCCGCACCACCCCGGCTGCCAGATAGTATTCCATGGCGCTCTTGAAGCCGAACATGGGGGCCGTGACGGCGCTGTCGAACTCGAGGAAGGTCGCTACCTTGTCCATGTCGCGGCCGGAGGCGATGCCGGGAAAGTCGGCCAGCTTGGCCTTGACGCCGGGGACGAGGCCCCGGAGCAGGTAGTTCCTGAAGACCGCGTTTTCCGGCGCGTCGATGCAGGCCGCGGCCGAGGCCGGATCGCAGGGATCGGAAATGGCGATGCCAGCCCTGACCTGCGGGGAGACGTCCCTGCGCGCAAGGTACTTGAGCGTCTGGTTGGCGCCCATGCTGAAGCCTGCCAGAACCAGCGGCAGGTCGAAGGCTTCGGCGCGCTGGACCACGAGCGCGAGATCGTTGGTCTCGAGCATGCAGGAAAAGCGGGCCGTGCGGTTCATCTCGCCGGAGCAGCCCCGTCTGTTCCAGGCAAGGGGCAGCCCCCCTGCCCTGGCTATTGCGCGGGCCAGGCCCCGGATGTATTTCCGTCTGGCGTTGCCGGCAAGGCCATGCGTGAGCACGCAGGCAAAGCGCGGGTTTGCCGGCCCTGGATAGCAGTCCAGGTCCAGGAAGTCGCCGTCGGGCGTCTCCAGGCGCTCCCGCAGGATGAGGCTGTCTCCGCCCTGGGCTTTGGGCGGAAAGTCGACCTTGCGGAAGAGCATGGGAAAGATGGTGCTGACCTTCGCCGAGGCAAAGCCCGGCGGGCAGCGGTAGAGGGAGGAAATCACAGGCATGGCGCAGTCTCCATACGGCAAGGGGCAGGGCTTCACGCCAAGACCTGCCAGAACGGCAGGAAGCTTGGACCAGACCGGTGCAGGCAAGGCAGGCAGTGCAGGCAAGGTGCATACGCCGGGCGGAAAAGGCCTGTCAAACAGCCAGGCTAGGAAAGGACGCCAGTCCTTCCCAGCGCCAGGCCGGGAAATGGCCCGCGAATCCGCCCCTGCATGCAGCCCTGCATCCGCCCCGGCATCTGGACGGCGCGCCGCAGAGGCTGGCAGGGAGGCCCGGGACCCGGCAGGGGCCGGGCGGGCGGCTGCCGGCTTTGCGTCCCGAAGCGACGCTGGTGGAAAGGGCCGCGTCTGCGACTGCCTGGTGCTTGGCGCAGGGGCTTCTGGCCTGGCCTTTGCCCTGCGGCTCTGCGAGCTCGGACGCAGCTGCATCGTGCTCGACCATGCCAGGGAGCCTGGCCGCAAGCTTTCCCTTGCCGGCGGCGGCCGGGCCAACTTCACCAGCGCCCAGCTTGCCGAAGCGGCCTACCTCTGCCGGACGCCCGCCTTCGTGCCGCCCGTGCTCGACGCCTTCAGCGCCATGGGGATGGTGCGCCTCGTGGAAGAGCTTGGACTGCCCTGGGAGAAGCGCCCGGGCGGGAAGTACTTCCTGAAGACCGAGGCCGGCGCCCTGGTCCGCGCCCTGCTCTCCCGCATCCGCCAGACGGGCCTCGCCGAGATCCAGCTTGAGCGCTCCTTTGGCCCCGGGGACGTCGAGGTCACGGCCCGAGGCGCCCGCGTGCGGACCCGGGAAGGCGGACGCTTCGAGGCCAGGCACCTCGCCGTGGCCCTGGGCTCGCCGGCATGTCCGGCCAGCGGCGCCACGGGGCTTGGCTATGCCCTGGCCCAGCGGCTGGGGCATGCGGTGCTGGCGCCGGAAGCTGCCCTGGCGCCCCTGCTCCTGCCCGAAGGCTCCCCCCTGCTCGGTCTGCAGGGCATCAGCCTGCCGGCACGGCTCGACGTCGAGGGCGTGGACGGGAAAAGGCACAGCTTCACGGACGATCTGCTCTTCACCCACCAGGGGATAAGCGGCCCCTGCGTCCTCAAGGCCTCGCTCTTCTGGAAGCGCGGAACGGCGCTTGCGCTGAACCTGCTGCCCGGGCTGGACGCCTCCGACCTCCTTGGCGACGAAAGCGCCGGCCGCGGGACGCCCCGCTCCCTGCTCGCGCGGCATCTTCCCCAGAAGCTCTGCGATGCGCTTCTGCCCGGCGAGCTGGCCAAGCGCCGCGCGGCCGAGATCAAGAAGAGCGTGCGCCGGGAAATCCTCGAGCGCTTCACGAAGTTCACCTTCGTGCCCAGGGGCATAGCCGGCCTGCGGCAGGCCGAAGTCTGCCGCGGCGGCGTGGACTGCGCCGAAGTGGAGCCCCTGGCCTTCTTCAGCCGCCTGAACCCCAGGGTCTCCTTTGTCGGCGAAGTGCTCGACGTCACGGGCCTGCTCGGCGGCTTCAACCTCCACTGGGCCTTTGCCAGCGGCTGGCTGGCCGCCGAAGCCCTCGCCAGGAGCCTTGCCTCGTAGCCGCGGGGGGATCGCCCTTGCCGGCCAGGCTCCTGCAGGCGCCGGCCGGCGCGAAGCCTGCAGCTGAACCTGAACTTGTCCTTGAAGCGGCAGCCGCCCTGCCCTTGCCGACGCCGTGCCGGTCAGCGGAATCCGTCCCTGGCCGCGCGGCATGCCGCCTGCCTCGCCAGGCACTGGGCACCCACGGTCGCAAGCGCTTCGCGAGGATTGCCTTCGCGCCGTGGGCATGGCCGGCTTCAGGTCTGCCGAGGCCTGTCGCATCGACAGCGGCTTCGGCAGGCGCGCCATGGGAAGTGCCTCGTGCGAAGCTTCTCTTGCTCTTGCCGGATTGCCGTTTTTTACGGTATTGCATTACCTAGATTTCCCGCCTGTCTTTACCCCTACGCGATCCAATCGAGAAATGTTTCGCACCAACCTGTTGATTATCAACAAAATATTTTAAATTTTTCTAAATTACTGCTTTGTTAAATCCTCGAGTAGGGTGGATGTAAGTAATTCGCCTGCAGATGCCGCTGTGCCTGCGTGCACAGACAAAGCTGACGTCCTTGCGGATGAGCGCCAGGCTGCAGTCCTTTTTCCGAGTGGAGGGCTTTGAGGATGGCTCCAGGGAGGCTGGATTGCTTTGGCCTGCGCGCATGCGTCCTTGAGGGCCTCTGCCGGCAGGAAAGGCAGCCTCAGCGCCTTCTTGCCGTCGCCTGTCCGGGCTGCCATGGCGTCCACGGCCACCTCGGCGCAAGACGATAGCGCTCCCAAGAGGATGGCGACCCCATGACGCACGAAGCGCCAGTCCTCGCCTTCCAGCCAGAACTGGCGCATGCGTGTCGCTAAAGAAAGGTATGCAGTTGGAATACTGCCTTACCTCGTATGACTATAGTTCCATCTTGATACCCTGACAGCAATTCTCGTAAACGGAGATGAACCTGTCCTTACAGAGAACTTATGGCTGAACTGTATTCTTCTTCGAGGAGCAAGTGGTGGATTAATGACACGATTTACCGTTGTTCTGAACTTATGCTTAGTAACTTGTCCTCCAGGACGTTGTGCTGTTACTTCTACTTCCATCCAATTAATTTTTGTAATATATTCAAATTGAGAAATATTGTTTACATAATAATTGAAGGCAAGATCTTGGACCCCTCCTCTTGAGGGGCCGACGGCACAACGTGTCACGTCAAAGCTCAAGGGGCCTGCTGCCTGCGCCAAGGTGGCGGTTGCGAAAACAAGCATGAGAGCAAGGCAGAACTGGGAAACGGCTGTTGGGATGCGTCTGAACATGAGCTACTCCTTTGTTGTTTAAGCTGCTGTTCACTTTCCGGGCCGTTGACGCCCTGCAGGCCCTCTGCCGTTCCTCGGTGCACTGGAAAAGGGGGCTTTGCCTGCAGGAAACTGGATATGGGAAGCTTAGCAGAGAATGCAGTCAAAGCGCAATACCTGAAAAGAAGGGATGTACGCCCGCTCAAAAACCGGTAGAGAGCGAGGCCGAAATCAGTGCGAGGGGTTTGTTCACGCACGGCACAGCTGACGGAATCGACGGCCAGCGATCTGCAATGAGGAATAATTACTGTTTTTACTTGGCTCCTGCGGGGACTGCCGAATCCCCTCCGACTCTGGCCTGGCGGTCGCTGCGGCGTTGCCCGTCTGCGGCAGGAAGGCGCCGCCTGCTGTCTGCCAGGGAGCGGAGAGGCGCCCGGCATGCCTGGCGGCGCATCGCTGGCCAGCGTCAGGACGGGCATGTGCCGGCTCTTCGGCGACGCCGGAGACGGCCTCGGCGTGGATCCGCGCCCGGCGTCTGGACGCCTTGGCACCCGTGGCGAAATTTCCAGCCGCAAGGGCGGGCGTCCCCCGGGCGGCCCCGCCCCTCGGCCGGACGCGCGGCAATTCTGCGCCATTGCCTTCTGCCGCATGCCAGGCGCGGCCCCCAGGCTTTGCCGGGGCGCCCGCATGCCAGGGCGTGAAGATGCTGTCCGAGTCTTAAAGCTATGGTCAACGCCTGCGCTTTGCGGCACATTTCTCCGAGCCGCTTCTGGCAGAGAATGTTATCCTCAGCTTGAAGGCGGCAGCAGTGCGCACTTTTCAGCTACGTCAGGAATTCAAGCCATGACTGAACCCGCTACCCCAAGTACGGCTTCTGCCGTCCCCCCCCAGAGCGACCGCAGCGCTCCGCAAGCCCCCGCGCCCGATATCGCCAAGGAAAGCCCCGCGCCCGCGGCCGGGCAAGCCCCTGTGGCCGATGCCGCCAGGGAAGCCTCCGCGGCCCCGGCCGGCCAGGCAGCCAAGGCCGCTCCCGAACGGCATCCTTTCGGCTTCGTGAGCCTCGTTTTGCTTCTCAACTATCTTCTCTGCCTGCTCATGCTGGGAACGCCCCTCTGGCTCTACCTCGGCGCATGCTTTGGCGCCGCCTTCTTCCTCTCCCTTTTCATGGATGCAGGAAGCGGGCGGTCGAGCCGCTTCACCCAGAAGCACGTCCGCAACCAGTCCATGGCGGTCTTCATCTTCCTCTCCGCCACCGTGCTCTACGTGGCGGGCGGCTTTGTCTGGCTCGTTCAGAGCGCCGGCTTCAAGCCTCTCGTGCACGCCTTCCTCGACTTCTCCCTGGCCAGCCGGCCTCAGGATTTCATGAACGCGGCCATGGGCTTTGCCGGCTTCAGGCAGGTGCTTGAACTTGTGCCGCTCTATGTGCTCCTCGCCGTTGCCTGGCCTCTGGCCCGCATCCTGCGCGGCCTGGCAGGCCTTGCCGCCGGCCTTCCCCCGGTCTCTCTCTTCTCGGTGAAGGGCGTCCTGCTCTCTCTGGCTGCCATGGCCGGCACAGCCCTGCTCTACAGCGGCGTGTGCCGCCAGGCGCTGGCCTTGGCGAAGCTCTAGCCTTTTTTCCAGGACCTTGCCTGAAGGAGCGTCACATGGGTGTACTGGCAGAGAAATTCGGTTTGCCGGCCAAGGCCGCGCTGCTCCTCTACGTGCTCGAGACCCGGCTGGTGCTCGACGACATCGAGCGCTCGCGCGAACAGGGCGGGAACTTTGCGCACAAGCGCGCCTGGCTCAATGCCTGGCACGAGGCCAAGGAGGCCCGCCTTGCGCAGGCGGGCGTCGCCAGCTTTCCCCTGGACGAGGAGCACGTCGAGGGGCTCTTTGCCGGCATGGCGGGCGCGGCCGAGCACGCCAGGCGCCTCGTGCTGTGCGACGCGGCCCTCTTTCGGCCCTACTACCGCCTGCCCGAGTTCGGCGAGAAGGCTTGGGAGGCGCTGAGGAACGAGCCCCTGCACGGCGAGGCCATGCTGCCGGGGCTTGAGGAGGCGGCCCGGAAGCTTGGTCTTGATCCGGGGCTCCCGCTGGCCATGCGCGCGGCGCAGTCCCTTGCCTGGCGCAGGCTTCCCGGCGAATTCAGCGCCCTGCCCCTGCCCCTGCGCCTCCTGTTCCGCTGCCTCAAGGTCTTCCGCTGGATCATCGGCGCCAGCCGCAAGTCCGAACGCATGCCCTGGAACGTGCCGGCCGAGCCCTCGGGCGCCGACATGCTGCTTCTGCCGGGCCTCGACTTTGACGCCTTTGCCCAGGAACAGCACTGGGCCGTGGACTTCGCCGGGGGCGCCCTGCTCGCGGCCGAGGGCGCAGTCAAGGCCTGCCAGGTCATAGGCCAGACGGACTGCCGCACGGTGCTGAGCGAGGCATCCCGCCTCTACGCCGCCTGCAGCCTGGTCTTTCCCGCCGATCCCAGCTATCCGCAGTGGGCGGACCGCCTCAGGGACGCCGTCGCCGCGCGGGCCGAAGATCTCATGAGCCTGCTTGGCGCTGAGCCCACCGAGGCCCAGCGCGAACTGGCCAGGCAGAATCCCGAGGCCGCGCGCCGGGCCGAGCGCCGCATCCAGATCCACGCGCGCATGTCCGCAGACTTTCTGGACAATCTGGCCGAATGGATTGAAGAAATGCCCACCCGGCGCTAGGCGCCCGGCTTCCTTGCCTGGCATGCCGGCCCCGCGGCGCCTTCAGGCCGTGCCGGCAACCTCTGCTCTGCCATCCTCTGCTCTTGCCATCCCCTGCGCTCTGCCGGCCAGGGGACATGGGCGCAGCCGGCGCAGGAGCGCAGGCTGCCAGATGCGCGCGCAGCGGTGCTGGCGTCACGATGCGCGATGCCAGATGCACGCTGGCAGTTGCACGCTGGCGTGGCCGCCTTCAGGCAGATGCGCGCCAGGGGAAGTCGCCTGGGCTGCCTCGCCGCGAGGGAAAGGCGCTTGCGCCTAGCCGCGGGAGGGCATCTGCAGGAGCGCCTGGACGAGCTCGAGGCGGCTTCTGACGATGGTGCGGCAGGCGCCCTCGATCATGGCGCCGACCACGCTCTCGCTGTTCTCGCCGCAGGCGCGGAAGTCCGTGCGCACGCCGATGACCGGAATGCCCTTGGCATAGGCAAAGCCAATCTCGAAGGCTGTGCCGTCGTCCACCTGGGGGCCGTCCAGCAGGGCTGCCACCACGTCGCAGTCGACGAGGCCCTCGAGGTCGCGCTGCATGATCCTCGCCGGGGCTTCGGCGCCCCAGGAGGCGGCTTCTTCGGGGCTGACGAGTTCGCCCGGCCACACCACCTCGAATCCTGCCGTCAGGAGGCGCGCCTTGAGCTTGAGGTGCCAGTCGCGCTCGGCCTCGGAGAAGAGGGGGCCTGCTTGATAGATGCGCATGACTCGATCCTTTGCTGTTCGTTGGGCAGGGGCGGGAAACTTGAAGTTCAAGTGCCGGCTGCCCTGCTCCTTTCCTCTAAGCTCTTTGCCCTGAAGGTGCAAGCAGCCGGGAATCTGGCCTGCGGACGAGGACAGCAGGGCGCCCGGGCTTTTCCTGCGGCCGCAGGCGGCGTACAAGGAGCGGGAGGCGTGCCGGACAGTCTTGAAGTCCGGCTTGAAGCCCGGAGCCGGAGGAGGTCTGGCATGGACAGGAAGAACGCGTTTTCCCATGTGGCGGCCGTGGTGCTCGCCGCCGGCTTTTCAACGCGCATGAAGCGCTTCAAGCCGCTCCTGCCCTTCGGCGGGGGAACGGTGCTCTCCTTTGCAGCCGGCGTCTGGCGCAGGGCGGGCGTGGAGCAGATATGCGCCGTTGCAGGCCACAAGGCGGAACTGGTGGAGGCGGAGGCCTGCCGCATCGGCATAGCCTGGGTGCGCAACGCCCGGCCCGAAGACGGCATGTACTCCTCCGTCAGGACGGGCCTTGCCTATGCGCTTGAGCGCTTTCCCCAGGCAGTCTGGTTCGGCGTGCATCCGGTGGACATCCCGCTGATCGAGCCCGCCGTGGTGCGGGCCCTGGCAGAGCGCGCGCGGACAAGCCAGGCAGACTGCCTGGCGCCAGCCTGGGGAGGCAGGCGCGGCCATCCTCCCCTGCTCTCCAGACGCCTTGCCGGGCGTGCCGTGCAAAGCGCCCCGGAAGGGGGACTCAGGACCCTGATTGACGAGGCCTGCGTCGAGGAGCTTGCCCAGGAGGGCGGCTTCGGCGACAGAGACATGGACCGGCCTGAAGACTACGAACGGGCCCTGGCCGAGCTGGCGTCCCGCGGAATCTGACCCCGCCGGCCAGGCCGCTCTGCGCTGGCTCTCCCGGGGAGCCTGGAGCCCTGGCCTGCCTGGCGATGCCGTACTGCCCGAGGCGGGAAGGCTGCAGGACGGCCCGCAAGCATGCAGCCCGCGAAGCGCGCGCTTGCGCTTTGCATAGATCTTGCATAAATGAAGCCATATAGCCCTTTTGTCTGGAGACCCTGCTTCATGATCAAGAGCCTACTTGCCGTGCTGATGCTGCTGCAGGCCATGCTTGCCGCGCTGGAAGCAGGCGCCGCTTCCGAAGATGCCGGCACGCCCGCCAGCGCCGCAGAGAACACCCCCCGCCTCCAGGACGGCCGCATCGATGCCTCCTTCGATGCCACCATCGGCTCCCTGAAGCCGGAGAAGCGCCAGAAGGCCATCGCCATTCTCCAGGACTCCCTGCCCGGCCTGCGCGAGCTCGACATGCGAATTACCATGAAAATGCAGGAACTTGCCGCCCTCGACTTCAAGGACGGGTCCGATCCCGAGCAGCTCAGCCGCCTTGGCCTTGAACTGCAGGGCCTGCGCAACGCCATGCGCGCACGGCTGCTTGAGGTGCGCCGCAAGCTCCAGGCTGAGGCTGGCGTGCGCCTCGCCCCGCCCTTGCCTCGAGGCTGCCGGGGCATGCGCCGCATGTACGCCTCCAGCCAGTCCCAGGCCCAGCAGCGCTGAGCAGGGGAAGCCCTCCCCGCCAGACCGCCCCGCCAGCGGCATGCGGCGCTTGCCCCCGCGCCGGCCATGCCCCCCCCTGTATTAAAACCATCCACTGCCTGGCAGGAAGCGTGCGGCGTGTCAAAAAATTGTACAGCCTGCCGGTCTGCGCCGCGCTGTCAGCGCGCTTGCACTGCGCCTTTCTGCTGTGGCTGACGCGCTGCTGGCCGGCCTGACGCGCGGCGCCGGGAAGCGTCCCGGATTTTTGTCTTGCCAGCTGAGCCTGCAGCCTCGCACGCCAGTGTCCACGCCAATGTACACGGCAGCGCCCACGCCAGCATCCCCGAAGCAGAGCAAAGCTTCGCCTATGCACGGCAGTTGACAGGCAGCCATGCTTCCCGGATCTGGCCCTTCGTCACGTACGCGAAGATTGGCGGGAGACCGGCAGGGAATGCGCCAGGACCGCCGCAAGCAGGTTCAGCCGCCGCTTGCGGTCCGCAGCGTCAACTGTCGTCGAGCGGTCGTCGAGCTTCTGGCATTCGCCAGGCCGGGCTGCAAGCCGCCGGCATTTCCGCACTGCGCCTCTTCTACTGGTGTTGGAGTGCCTTCGTGTGGCGCTCCACCGTGCGCAGGGACACGCTCAGCCCGGGATGCCTCTTCATCAGCTCCCGCCGGACGGCTTCGCTGTTTCCGCTCATGGCATAGAGCTCTTTGATTTCACTCGCGTAGGGGTCGAGCTTGCTGGCGTACTCCCTTCTTTTGACGACAATGTCCGCCAGGTTCTGCTTCCAGTATTTCCTGACAAAGTTGAGGGAGTAGTCCAGTTCCCGGGCCGTCTTCCTCTGGGAATAGCCCCTGTCCCTGAACTCAAGGACTTCCTTGATCTCTTCCATTCCGTACATGCGGACAGCTCCTGCGGCTGAGGTTGGGGGACTCCCACTGTCTGCTCTTTGCCGAGCATTGTCACCTCCTGACGCGGTTTTTCCCCTGGCGCCAGTGTCTCCTTGCGCACCCGGCCAGCAGTCTCGCAGTGTGGCCTTCCACTGCGGCCTTCCATTGCGGCCTTCAAGGATAACTGGAACTCTGCCTGCTCCATCCCTGTCTGCTCGTCGCTGATTCGAAGAAGATCCCAGAGCAAAATGGCTGATTTTTTCGCTCCTCTCACGAGCTAAAAATTAAAAGATCAAAAAATTCAATATATTACCACCGGTAAAAATTTTTGACTCAGGTATTGACATTGAAAGTGTTTTTCATTTACATGCTTGCCTGCGACGATTCTGGACTGGAAGGATCGTGTTTTCGATCCCTTCAGGCCGCCTTCTGCGGAGGGCAATGTTCCAGATTTTGCGCTTTCCATGCATTCGACGGCGCCCTCCGGCCTTGCGTCCTGCGGCCGTGGCGTCTTTCTGGAGGGTTTTTCATGAGTCAAGAGCAAACGGCCGCACAGGCCGAGAGCAAGGGCAAACAGGGCTTCCGTCTTGCCCTTGCCGGCAATCCCAACTGCGGCAAGACGACGCTGTTCAACCACTATACGGGTTCGCGCCAGCACGTCGGCAACTATCCCGGCGTCACCGTGGACCGCAAAGAAGGTTCCATCGAGATCGGGGGCAAGCGGACCACGCTGGTCGACCTGCCCGGCACCTATTCCCTCACTGCCTACTCCCAGGAGGAGCTGGTTGCGCGCGACGAGCTCTCCTTCGGCAAGGTGGACGCCGTCATCGACTGCGCCGACGCCTCGGCTCTCGAGCGCAACATGCTGCTCACCGTGCAGATGCTCGAGATGGGCATGCCCGTGGTGCTCGCCTGCAACATGATGGACGAGGCCCGCAAGGCTGGCATCCACATCGACATGAAGAAGCTCGCCGAACGCCTCGGCTCGCCCGTCATGCCCCTCGTGGCCCGCACCGGCGAAGGCGCCGCCGAGATTGCCGCCAAGGCCGCCGAGCTGGCGAAAAAGGGCCGCCGGGAGCCTCTGCTCATCTCCTACGGCCGCGACATCGACGAAGCGCTCGCGCCGCTGGAAAAGCGCATCGCCGAGGAAAAGATCCTCTGCGACCGCTACCATCCCCGCTGGACCGCCATCAAGCTCATCGAGGGCGACGCCGAGGTGCGCGCGGCCCTTGCCGAGGCGGCCCCGAAGTCCGCGCCCGACATCCTCGCCTTCTGCGACAAGACCGAGGAGCACGTGCGCAAGTCCCTCCACGCCTCCTGCGAGTCCGTCGTCACCGACGCCCGCTACGGCTACATCAGGGGCCTGCTCGCCGGCGGCGTGATGACCCAGGATCCCGGCAAGGACCGCCTGGCCATGTCCGACAAGATCGACCGCGTGCTCACCAACGCCGTGCTGGGTCCCGTGATCATGCTCGGCGTGCTCTACGTGATGTTCTGGGTCACCTTCGAGCTGGGCGCCTATCCCCAGGGCTGGGTCGAGAGCTTCTTCGAGTGGCTTGGCGGCGTGGCGTGCGACGCCATCCCCGAAGGCCTCCTGCAGTCCCTCGTCGTCGACGGCATCATCGGCGGCGTCGGCGGCGTCCTGAGCTTCGTGCCGCTCATTGCCATCATGTTCGCCATGATCGCCTTCATCGAAGACTCGGGCTACATGGCCCGCATCGCCTACATGATGGACCGCATCTTCCGCTTCTTCGGCCTGCACGGCGCCTCGGTCATGCCCTACATCGTCGCCGGCGGCATAGCCGGCGGCTGCGCCATCCCGGGCGTCATGGCCACGCGCACCCTCAGAAGCCCCAAGGAGAAGCTGGCCACCCTCCTCACCCTGCCCTTCATGGGCTGCGGCGCCAAGGTGCCGGTCTTCCTGCTGCTCATCGGCGCCTTCTTCCCGGAAAGGCCGGCCTTCGCCTTCTTCCTCGTCCTTCTGGTCGGCTGGGTGGGCGCCCTTGTCATGGCAGCCCTCCTGCGCCACACCATCATCCGCGGCCAGGGAACGCCCTTCGTCATGGAGCTGCCCCCCTACCGCATGCCCACCGTCTTCAGCGTCGTCCAGCACATGTGGGAGCGCAGCTGGATGTACATCAAGAAGGCCGGCACCATCATCCTCGCCATCTCCATCGTGATCTGGGCGGCCATGAAGTTCCCGGAACTGCCTGAAGAGCAGGCCGAACCCTACAATGCCGCCATCGAGCAGCTCAAGGAGAAGCAGAAGTCCTTCAAGGAGGACAGCGAGGACTTCAAGCAGCTTCAGGAGCAGATCGACGACAAGTCCAACGAGCTTGCCGAAGAGGAGCTGCGCAACTCCTACGCCGGCCGCCTCGGCGTGGCCATCGAGCCTGTCACCTCCACGATGGGCTTCAAGTGGCAGACCAACATCGCCCTTATCGCCGGCGTGGCCGCCAAGGAGGCCGTCGTCTCCACCCTCGGCACCGCCTACTCCCTGGGCGAGCAGGATCCCGAAGATGCGCCGGCCCTGAGCGAACGCCTGCAGAAGGACCCGAACTTCTCCAAGGCAACCGCCCTGGCCCTGATGATCTTCACCCTCTTCTACTCGCCCTGCTTCGTGACCCTCGTCGTCATCAAGTCGGAGACCGGCACCTGGAAGTGGCTCTTCTTCAGCATGGTCGTCGACACCATCTTCGCAGGCATCCTGGCTTTCGCGGCCTTCCAGATAGGCACGGCCCTCTGGGGCTAGCGCATGCCGGCGACTCCGGGGGACGCGCGCGCGTTCCCCGGAACCGCCTTCCCGCTTGCTGCCGGTCATGTTACTGATCTATAATTTGTAGCACGACATAAGCTAAATTTTTACTTTCGCAACCTTTTCAGTGCCGGCCGCACGCCTTTGGCGCGCACCTGGCGGAGGGGCCCGGCTTCCGGGTTTCCGGACTCCAGCCGGCATGCCCCTTCAACACTCAACCTTCCATGTCAAATGGAAAATACTGGAGTTCCTGCAATGAAGAAGCTTATGGTTCTGCTCTTTGCCGCCGGCCTGGTCCTCGGCGGCGCCTCATGCGCCAGCGCCATCGACTTCAAGGCCGAGGGCGAGTGGCTCTTCGGCTTCGGCATCGGCGACGGCTCCCTGCTTAGCCGCACGAATGGCGGCGGCCAGGGCAGCGTCAAACGCAACAACGAAGACAAGTTCCTGGCCAGCCAGCGTATCCGCCTGCAGGTGGAAGCCGTGGCCTCGGAACACCTTTCCGGCACCCTGCGCCTGCAGATCGGCGACCAGCCCTGGGGCCGCGCGGCCAATGGCGACGGCGATGCGGTCGGCGGCGCCCTCGGTGCCGACGGCAGAGTCATCGGCGTGCTCAACGCCTACATCGACTGGATGCCGCCGGAAACCGACCTCAAGGTCCGCATGGGCCTCCAGCCTCTGGCCCTGCCCAACGTCGCCGGCGGCTCCTCCATCCTCGACACCGACTCCATTGCGGCCGTCGCCCTCAGCTACCAGTTCAACGAGAATGTCGGCCTGAGCTTCTTCTGGGCCCGTCCCTGGAACGACAACTACATTGCCAGCGGCTCCAACAGGGGCCGCGACCACAACAACTTCCTCGACAACGTCGACCTCTTCGCCCTCACCCTGCCCCTGACCTTCGAAGGCGTTGAAGTGACGCCCTTCGTCATGTTCGGCATCATCGGCGCCCAGTCCAACCGCACGTGGAACGCCGATGCCGGCGCCTGGGAGTACGGCGACATGGTCGGCGTCACCACCTCGGGCTACGAGAGCAGCCGCTGGAAGAACGCCGACAACTTCGTCAACCGCACCTCCAGCGCCTACTCCACCGCCTTCTGGGGCGGCCTGCCCGTCAAGCTGACCCTGTGGGATCCGCTCAACATCGAGTTTGAGTTCAACTACGGCTACGCCTCCAGCCAGGGCCGCGGCAACCTGTACCACGACGGCAACGCCGCCAACTTCTGGAAGCGCTACGACACCAGGAGCGAAGGCTGGCTGGTCAAGGCCCTCATCGAATACAAGCTGGACTGGGGCACCCCCGGCATCTTCGGCTGGTACGCCTCCGGCGACGACGGCAATCCCAAGAACGGCTCCGAGCGCATGCCTGCCATCGAGGCCAAGGGCAACTTCACCAACTTCATGGGCGACGGCAACCTCGGCTGGGCCTGCACCGAGTCCTGGTACGACCGCGGCCTCAACTACGCCGGCACCTGGGGCATAGGCCTGCAGATCGCCGACATGAGCTTCCTCGAAGACCTCAAGCACACCTTCCGCGTTGCCTACTTCGGCGGCACCAACAGCCCCTCCATGGCCAAGTACGCCAACACCTCCTGGGGCTGGTCGAGCGACTGCGAAGACACCGAGTACGGCGCCAGCCCCTACCTCACCACCAACGACGGCCTGCTTGAGTTCGACCTCGTGACCTCCTACCAGATGTACGAGAACTTCGAGGTCAATCTCGACCTCGCCTATCTGGTCAACATGGTCGACCGCGACACCTGGAAGAAGGCCGACCGCGCCAGCTCCTACAGCAAGCGCGACGGCTGGCGCGCCCAGGTGACCTTCGCCTACACCTTCTAGCCAGCCGCAAGGCACCCTCTCCTCTCCTGCCAAAGCCTCCGGCGGATGTCCGCCGGGGGCTTCGCTTTTTTTTTCAGTCTTCGTCCATTTCGAACTTGCAATTCAAGTTCAAATTGGGTACAAGACCGTCATGCGCGGCATGCATGCCGTGCCGGCCCTGCCGGCGCGCAAGGCCGCAAAGGAGACTGCCATGGCCCAGAACATCATCGTTGCCCTCATCGTGCTGGCGTGCCTCGTCTTCATCGGCATGACCGTGCGCAAGAAGATCAAAAGCAAGTCCTGCGGATGCGGGTGCGGATGCGGCTGCGGCTGCAAGACGCCCCGCAAGATCTAGCCGGATTCCGCGGGCGTCTCTCCTCTGCCTGAGTGCGCTTCAAGACCTGCCGGATCGAGCTTCTGGCAAGGCTTCTTCGCATCCTCTCCTGCCATTCTGCGCCGCAGCCCTCCTTCCTTGCGGCGCAGCCTGACAAGCCTTCCAGAAGCTGTCTGGAAGGCTTGTCTTGTCTGGGGACAGTCTCGGCCAGGCCCTTTCCGGGCAGGTCCTGCGGCGGGAACGGCGCCTCAGCCCTGGCTGAGCATCTTGGCCGCTTCGCGGAAGAGCTCGCCGAAGCGGGGGGCGTCGGCGTGCGGAAGAACAAGGGAGAGGGGACTGGGCCCCTCGGGCCTGCCCTGCCTGGCGTTCTGGAAGCGCCACCAGGCGCAGGCAGAGGCCAGGATGTCGAGATAGGTCTCCCGGTCGGCCTGCGGCAGGCCCTCCAGGCTCTCGTGGACCAGGACGGCCTCCTGGCCCTGCAGCCAGGCAAGATCCTGCAGCTGGTCGCTCAGGTCGTCCCAGCTGGCGGGACCGCCGGGAAGCGCCAGGCCCTTGGCCAGCTGCGCGAAGAGCTCCTGCCTGGAGGCAGGCTTGGCGATGCGGCAGATCCGGGCCGCGGCCAGATCGCAGAAGAGGACGCTTGCGCGCTCGTCATTCATCGGCTTCCACCTCTATGGGAAAGAAGGTTTGGTAGTGGTCGGGCGTCCAGTAGACCTCCCCGCTCCTGCCGTAGACAAGGCGCTGGGGACCGGGGCCGCGCAGGCCGCGGGTGGGGATGCGCATCTCGCGGTACCAGCCGCGGGGGCGCTGGGGAAGGAGCCGCTCGTAGTTGCCGAAGACCTTCCATCCCTTGCTGTCGTTGGGGGCCAGGGCGTTGTCCCGGATGCGCCGGAGCGCCTCGGCAAGGTCCACGTGCTGGACAAGGGTGCGGCCGTAGTCGACGATGCGGGCGTTGTAGACAAGGGCGCCGGCAAAGGTCTGGCGTCCCTGGCGGAGCGAGGCCAGGACGTCCCGGGCCTGGCGCTCGTGCCGCAGCGCCCAGGCAATGAAGCGCTCCTGGCGGAAGAGCCGCTCGAGCAGGGGCTGAACCTCGCGGGCCTGGCCGGCAGAGAGGCTCCTGCGCAGAACCAGCATGTCGAGAAAGGCGGCTGCCCGGCGCCTGGGCGGAACGGCCGCGAGCACGGTCGAAAGTTCGTCCGGCTTCGCCTCTCTGACGAAGGCGGCGGCCTGGTTCGCGTCCATGACGCGCATGTCGCCGTAGAGGCGCTTGGCTGCCGCCTGCACGGCTTCGACGGCAGGCGATCCCGCCTGCTCCGCCTGGCCG
>DFDR01000062.1:0-367 GCA_002369295.1 Desulfovibrionaceae bacterium UBA3823 | reverse complement strand
GATCCCGCCTGCTCCGCCTGGCCGTGCGGAACGGGGAGCAGGCTCTGCCCCTGGTAGGCAAAGGCCTGGCCGGCCGAGGCCAGCGCAAGCCAGAAGGTGACAAGGAAAAGTGTGAGAAGGCTTCGCATGCCGCTGGTCCTCTGTGGCAACGTGGTTGAAGCGTGTCGCCAGATCTGTATAGACGCTTTCAGCGCCATTGACCAGACGGGAGAGGCCTGCCGGGTTCCCGGGACCGCCAGGCGCGTCCGCATCCCTTGACTCCCCCGGATGCCTTGGATCGCTCGGAAGGTTCGGAACGCTCGGAACGTTCGGAACGCTCGGATCGTCGCAAAGGCCAGGATCGCCCTGCCGGCTGCGCCCGCACGAG
>DFDR01000205.1 GCA_002369295.1 Desulfovibrionaceae bacterium UBA3823 | reverse complement strand
GGTCTCGGCAAGCGTCCCGCGGCGCTGAAGGGCAAGTGAACTCCAGGCGAACTCCTGATCAGCTTGGGCCACGGCATCGACCTGGGACTCGACGGCGCTGTGACGGGTCATGAGGCTGCATGGCCGCAACGGCCTCAACCGCTCTTCCGGCAGAGCATGTCCCTGCTGCCGAGCCGTCGCGACAGGCACGGCGCCCCTTGCCGCTTGGTTCCGCCATTCGTTTTCCCTGCTGTCTAGAGCAGGCTGCCGGAGGCGACGGAAGCCCCTGCCCGGCAGGAAGCCGGCAGCCGCCCTGCCGTGCAGGGAGGGCCGCGTCCTCGCTGAAGAAGGCCGGCCGGCAGGGAGGATCCCGAAACCGGCCGGCCTGGGGGAGGCGGGGGGCGATGCTTCCTAGAAAGCGCCGTCCTCGTCGCTGATGCAGTGCAGGGCGATGCGCCTGCGCTCCCGCTCGACTTCGCGGAAGATCTCGCCAGCATCGCTTTCAGCAGCCACGACTTCCCTGCAGGCTGCCGCATTGGCTAGGAGCCACCGAACTTCGTCGGCAAGCTCGCCTGCATGGATGGCGGCCTTGATCCCCTTGCCGAGGCAAGGCTGCCGGGGAGTGGACGCCGAGGGGGAGCCGGTGCCGCCCCTGCGCGAGGGGCTGACCTGCAAATTGTCCCGTTCCTGGGCGTTCATTGCGTCCCTGTTGGACATGGGCTGACTCCTTGCGCACGGGCCATGGGCCTAGGCGCATGCAGAAGCACTAGGCCTGCTTCGCGGCGCTGGACAGAACTGCCAGCTTGTCGAACAGGCGCTCGAAGCGCGGGCGGAAGGCGGTCTCCAGCCTGGTGGAGCCAAGCGCTGTCCTGAGCAGGCAGACGCGGTGGCGGCTGGCGGCTTTGATCAGCATGCGACTGGAATCGCGACGCTTCATGACGGCCCTGAAGGCCGCGCCCAGATGCACCAGGCGACGACGCTTCATGGCGAGCCTTACGGCAAGGGCCGCCTGCTCCTGCAAAAACACCTCATCTGAATGCATGAGGCCTCCTCTACTTGAGAAAGAGATTGCGCTGGCAGGTTTTGTTTCTCTCGCACCTGCCAGCAGGATCGCGAATAGTGGACCAGGGCGCGCAGCCGGCACGATGCCGGCGGCGCGGCCTTTCCCAGACAAGGTCTGGGATGGGGATGCCTGATCTGACCTGCCCGCAGGGGCAGGCCAGCTGGCAGACATGGGGTTCCGCGTCCCTTGGCAAAGCTACCCTGGGCACGCTGGGGATCAGGAGGATCCGCGGGTGCCGGGAGCCCGGGATGATGCCGGACTTGGCAGGGATGCCAGGGATGCCGGAAATACTAGTGGCGGGATGCCAGCCTGCGCTGGAACAGCTTCAAGGCTGCCTGCGCCTTCGGCTTGCCGGAGTCAAGCGCGGCGTCACGGCGCGCAAGGCGATGGCGGATACGCAGGCGGGGGGGGTCCCTGGCCTGGCGCAGGCGCAGGAAGGCCGGTGCCTTGTACCAGGCTTCTTGAAAAGACATAGATCAATCCTTCTTCAAGGGGGCAGAAATGTGCGCCGATCCAATCTTCGCCTGCAGCCCCATCGGCGGGCGGAACATGCGGCAAAGGAGGGGACGAGCGCAGCGGAAGCGACATCCTCTGACGGAACGAGGCTTCCAGGAGGGCGCCGGGCTGATGGACTAGCTGGGCAGGAAGGCTTGGCGTTCCCCGCTCCGCGAGGAGCTCCGGCCAGCGGACAGGCATGGCGTCCGGCCCCGCAGGAGTCGGGCGCCATGTTCTCGCCCTGCTGGGTCGTAGGGCGTCAGGAACGCCCAGTGCCAGTCGGCGTGTCGGACACGGTGCTCTCGATGCCGGCATCCTCGTCACTTAAGGCCTGCCCGGCCTCTCGGGCCTCCAGGCGCTTGCGTGCACGGAAAGAGGCGGGGAACTTGTACGCCGGCGTCCTGGCGCAGTGCTTCGCAATGGCGCGGGCGGAGATGCGGGCGCGCAGACGGCTGAGCGTTTTCCTGGTGGAAAAAGCGGCCGGCGAGTCCTGATTTTCAGCAACAAACCCCTCGTTTGAGGACATATGTCACTCCTTTGTAATTTTGTTACAATATTGGCCGGCTAGCTTGTTCTTCCTTTCGCGGCCAGGTCGGCAGGCGGTGCGAATTAAAGGGGAATGAAGACACCGTCAGCACCAACGCTTTCGATGCGCATGTCCAAAGATTATGCTGAATACTTTCTGCCGGGCGCTCCCCGCTGCGCGAGGAATCCCGGCCAGCGGACAGGCATGGCGTCCGGCCCCGCCGGAGTCGGGCGCCATGCTCTCGCCCTGCTTTGTCGAAGGGCGTCAGGAACGCACAGTGCCAGTCGGCGTGCCGGACACGGTGTTCTGGCTGCAGGCATCCATGACATCGCGGGCCTGCCTGGCCGCGCGGGCCTCTTGGCGCTTGCATGCGCGGAGAGAGGCGAGGAACTTGAACGCCGAGGTCCTGGCGCGGTGCTTCGCAATGGCGCGGGCGGAGATGCGGCCGCGCAGACGGCTAAGCTTTTCCCTGATGGGATGACTGACCGGCGACGCCTGATGCTCAGAGACAAACTTCTCGTTTGAGGACATACGTCCCCCCTTATTGTACGTTGTTAGAAGATTGGCCGGCTGGC
Source organism: Desulfovibrionaceae bacterium UBA3823 (assembly GCA_002369295.1). Taxonomy (GTDB): domain Bacteria; phylum Desulfobacterota; class Desulfovibrionia; order Desulfovibrionales; family Desulfovibrionaceae; genus Desulfovibrio. The sequence continues at coordinate 22,928 of DFDR01000205.1, read as the reverse complement.
TTGTTTTTCCTTGTCGCGGCCAGGTCGGCAGGCGGTGCGAATTAAAGGGGAATGAAGACACCGTCAGCACCAACGCTTTCGATGCGCATGTCCAAGGATTATGCTGGACACTTTCTGCTGGCCGCTCCACCCCGCGAGGGGGCCATATCGACCAGTTTGGCACCTGCCTGGATCCGCCCTTTGGGGAGCGGTCAGGCATTCCGTGGAGCGCACACTAGGCCTCTGAGGTCAAAAGGTCAACACTTTCTTCGACCAAAGCTTTAAAAAAAAGAAAATTTTTGTTCTTAATCTGTCAACATGCGCTACTTTTTTCGTCCGGCAAGGTGTGATTTTTTCACAACCCAGCTATATTCTATTAACAAGCTTGATTCTATATTCATAACTAAAGTATCATGACAAGTATATTTGTGGATCAACATAATTAAATTATTATATAGTCACTGAGAATTAATGTTGATATGCGAATATTTCAAGATCATGATAAAAATATTTTGCAAAATTATGAAAACTTATTGTATTGTTGTGTATAATTTTAGACTTTGTCTCCAGCTTTTCAAAAATATGAAAAATGTCGCTAGCATATTTCTGCGACAGGCACAGCGTTGCTGTGGTTGCCCGCCTTTTTTCCGTTCAAACCCTGGACAAAGAGTTTCTTTTTCAATGCTCCCTGCCACAGGAGGCAACGGGGAGAAATCGTGCCTGCCTTCCCGCTTCTCCGGTTTGCCGGCCCAGCGCTCGCATTCGGTCGCCCTTCAGGGTGGAGCTTCGCCTCGCCTTCCACGGCTAACAAATTAACTATTTGATTTTAATTATCTTTTTTGTGCAACCCCATTTTCCCAGCCCGTTGCCCCCCTGCCAGATGGCTGGCAAGGGGTTCAGCAGACAACGCTGTTCCTCGCCCTTGGCACAGCCCCCCAAAAAAAACACCTAGCAAACCAACTATATATATACAGGGGGAGCATCTCCTGCCGAGCGGTGCGATTTTGATATAATAACCTGTATTTATATCATTTTTGCCGAATGTCTGCTGAGGCGAGGGGCCATGCGCCACATGCCCCGGGCATTGATGCCTCTGGCCTGCCCCCGCTCACCTCTCCCTGCCCTGCTCTAGCCTGCTGTCTATGGCTGGCGTCGAGCCCCGGTCTGCTTGTGCCTGGATCTGCAGGCCAGACCGTCACCCTTCTTGTCCCTGCCTTCGCCGGCATGCCGCCAGAAGCCCGCAGAGCGGATTCCGCGAGGGCGGACCTGACGAGTGGACTCAAGGCAAGGCCACGCCCTGGGGCTATGATCCGGCAGATGCGCCAAGCAGATGCGCCAGGCAGGGACTCGTCCGACCCGAAGCGCTGGCTTTCCGCCCCCCCCTGCCGGCTCTGTCCTGGTCTGCAGACCCAGCCTTGCGCAACCCCAGGCCTGCTGCCGGATCTTCCCTCTTGCCGGCACTGCCCATCCTGCCGCTCTGGTCGTCTTGCCGGCCCTGCCCGTCTTGCCGGGTCCGCAGACGATGCCGCAAGCACGCCAGCGACGATCCACTCCACGCGTCTCTCTGCCTGGTGCCCTGGCATGCCGGGCCGAACGGTGCCGGTGGCGGGACGCCCCCGCGCCAAAGACGGCAGGGACTGGACAAAGCAGGCCAAGGGGTGCCCAGGAGGGCGCAGGACAAGGTTTTGACGAGGCGGACGCAAGCTTCGGGGGAAGCGCTGGCCTGCTGCCGGCAGAAGGGCAGGCAGGCTGCGCGCAGGGACGCGAGGCAGGCCAGGCTGGGCACCTGCGGCCAAGACCCGCCGTCATCTCGCCATCCTGGGCATGTCCGGCGCAGGCTCCTCAGACAGCACGCGCGCCTGTCTGCCGGAAACGACCCTTGCCAGGACGCGGCCCAAGGCCAGAGCTTTTCGGCGGCCCCTGCCTCAGCCTGGTCCCCTTTCTCAAGCCCAGCCTGGCCTGCCGGCAGGACGACGGCCCCTTGACGGGGCTGAGCTTCCCGCCGCGCGGGGCAGGACGTCCCGAGATCTCCGCGCAAGCCAGCTGGGATTGGCGAAGCCAAGGCGAGGGGCATCCCGCCAGCGCAGGCCCTCGCCGCCAGCGGAGCCGGCCGGCGCAGATGGTTCAGCTCCGGCCCTCTGCGGGCAGTACCCTGCCGGCCACTTTTGCAGTAGACTTGCGCCGGCACGGCTCTCCAGGGCGCCCGCCCTGGTCATCCATCCTGCCCCGCGCCGCGCTTCGGGCAGGCTCCATCCTGCAGAGAGGACTATCCATGCTGACTCCCAACATTCTTACCATCGCCGGCTCAGACTCGGGCGGCGGTGCCGGCATCCAGGCCGACCTCAAGACCATCATGGCGCTCGGCGGCTACGGCATGAGCGTCATCACCGCCCTCACCGCGCAGAACGGCACCACGGTCGCCGGCATCCACGCCCCGGATCCCTCGTTCGCCGTCCTCCAGCTCGCCACCGTGCTGGAGGGCTTCCCCGTGCAGGCAGCCAAGACGGGCATGCTCTTCTCTGCGGAGATCATCCGCGCCCTTGCGCCCCTGCTAGAAAAGCGGGCCTTCCCCCTGGTCGTGGACCCCGTCGCCGTCAGCCAGAGCGGGTGCCGGCTGCTCGAAGACTCTGCCGTCAAGGCGATGACCGAATGCATGCTCCCCCTCAGCGACCTGCTCACGCCCAACATCCCCGAGGCTGCCATGCTCACCGGTATGGCGATAGCGACTCTGGACGACCAGGCCGAGGCCGGCCAGCGCATCCTCGCCATGGGCGCCAGGGCCGTGCTCGTCAAGGGCGGCCACATGCCCGGGAGCTCGGTGGTCACGGACTGCCTCTGCCAGCCCGGCGCCGATCCGAAGATGCTCCCCCAGCCCCTCGTGGACACCGCCAACAACCACGGCACAGGCTGCACGCTCTCGGCCGCCATCGCCACAGGTCTCGGCATGGGGCTTTCCCTGCTCGAGGCCGTCCTTCAGGCCCAGCGCTACATTAATCTTGCCCTGCGCCAAAGCTACGCGCCAGGCAAGGGCTGCGGTCCGGTCAACCATGCGGCCGGCCTCAAGCGCATCGAGCTCTAGCGCAAAGGCGATCCGCAAGACCGCTCCGCAAGGGCCCGGGGGGCTGCGCCTGTCTGCGCTGAGGCAGGCGCAGCGTGCGCCGGTCTGGCGGCTTGCCCTCGGTGCCGGCGGCGCTTCCGGCAAGGCCGTGCCTCAGGAGGCTGAAGGAAGGCCTGCCGGGATGCCTCCCGCTCGCTGGGACGTCGCGGCACTGCCTGCTGCTAATATCCCAAACCTAAGCTATTCAGATACAGCCGATTGTTTAAGTTTTGCATCTATTGTTGCATATTATAATAATACATTTGTTGATTTATCATTTTGTTGTTCTGCTATTTCTTGTTGATATATTGCATTCCACATATACATATCTTGCTGTGTCATAGCGCTTCTTGTACCAGTATAATTGCCATTTGCATCATAGAATTCAACAACGCCATTATGAATTTTCTCTTCTGCGACGGCAATTATCAGCTCCAACTAAATAATAGTTATTCCAAACTCTATATGGTGTAGTTCTGATCGTTCCGGAAATTTCTGAACGCAGTAGCCTAAACCTGATAGCCATGCCGGCATGGACACCTTCAAGCAAAACACCCTGGTCAAGGCAACCCTCTTCCAGCCTGAGGTCGTGGAGCAGATCAAGCGCTGGCTTGAGGAGAAGAAAGGCCTGTGCCTTTCGGCATTCGCAAGCTTCGTCTGCACGTGCCTCAACCTGTCCTACGCATCCGGCAAGCTCCAGATCTCCAGCTGCGCCGATGCTCTCAAGGAGCTCGACAAGCAGGGGCTGATCTCCCTTCACGACACGCTCGACTACGTGCCCTCCCCCAAAAGAAGGCCGCCCGTGCCGAGGTGCCTCGACGGGCCGGTTCCCGAGCCCTCCGGCGTTCCCCCAAGCGTCGAGCAGGTCAAGGGACTGCGCATCGAGCTGGTCACGACGCCTGAACAGATCAAGATCTGGAACACGATTCTGAAGTACAACCACTACCTTGGCCCGGGGATATTCTTCGGCCGCCAGGTGCGCTACCTCGTCGTCTCGGACCACGGATATCTCGGCGCCGTCGGGTTTGCCGGCGCGGCGAAGAGCAGCAGGGTCCGGGACAGGATCATAGGGTGGAGCGCGAGCCAGAGAAGGAGCCTTCTCGACCGCGTCCTCGCCGGCATGAACCGCTTCTGCATCCTCAAGTCCGTGCAGTGCCGCAATCTGGCCACGAAAGTCCTTTCCCTGGCCCTGGAGGCCTTCAGGAAGGACTTCCCCGCAAAGTACGGCTTCTGCCCCGCCATGGTGGAGTCGTTCGTGGATCCCGAGCACTTCAAGGGCACCTGCTACCGCGCCGGCAACTGGATGGAGGCCGGCCTGACGGCCGGACGCGGCAGGAACGACAGGGAAGGGAAGGAGAACCGCAGCAGGAAGCTCCTCTTCCTCTATACGCTTGATCCCGGCTTCAGGGAGAAGTTCGGCTTCGAGCCTCTCGATCCCAAACTGAACCATCCCGAGTTTTCAAGAAAGGGGCCGCTTCCGGTCGACTCTCCCGTGAGCCTGGCCGAATGGGCGGCCCTCGAGTACGGCGCGTGCGACATGGGACACGGGGCCCGGAACACCAGGGCCGGCATCATTGCCATGGACATCGGCGGCGCCGTCGACCGTCCCTATCCCGAAGCCGCCGGGGGAGACAGGAACCATATAGACGGGTACTACTACTTCACGGAAGTCGACCAGAAGGAGATAAGCTTCGGCAGCATCCTGTCGGGCCCCGTCGAGTGCACGTGGCGCCGGGGGCTGGGCTCCGGGCTCATGCGCATTCTCCAGGACGGGACAGATCTCAACCTGGACGGGCTCCAGAAGCTCGACGGCCTCGGCGTCGTCGGCACGAACCAGACTGAAACGCTGGTCAAGGGCCTTCATCTTCACACCGGCCTGGCCGCCGACGGACAGAACCGATGCCTCGGCGTTGCCAGCGCTGTCCTTTCCGCTCCGGAGTGGGTGGATCCCGAGGAAAGGCTCCCCTCGTGGTGCAAGACTCCCGAGGACCGGAAGAACTGGATCTGGATCAAGCAGGCCCAGCTCTACGACGAGCATGCGGCGTACATGCCGGACACGCTGGTCGTCGTGGTCGGCGACAGGGAGTGCGACTTTGCCGGCTACCACTATGCGGTCTCGGAGCTCGGCCATGTCAAAAGCGTGGTGCGCGCATGCCACGACCGCAGGCTTGCAGGCGAATGCTTCACGCTGTTCGACTACATGCGGAGGCAGGAGGCCGCGGGCACGATCACGGCCGACATCGCCAGGCAGAGCGAAGTCGTCAGGCATTCGGGAACCATGCCCAGAAAGGCAAGGACCGCCAGGAAGGCCGAGCTGGAGGTCAGGTTCGCCACTGTCAGGATCAATCCTCCGCTGGAAAGGTCCGGAGAGCCTCCGCTGGCGCTGCAGTGCGTCTCCGTCACTGAAAAGTTCAAAGACCGGCGCCCCAGAAACGTGGATGCGGTCGACTGGAAGCTTCTGACGACTCTTCCGGTGAACTCCCTTGAGGACGTCGCGGCCGTCGTGGAGCACTACGCCGCGCGCTGGAAGATCGAGGAGTGGCACCGCATCTTCAAGCATGGATGCAAGGCGGAGGCGCTCACCTGCGGCTCCCGCAGGAGCCTGGACCGCGTGCTGGCCTTCAGGGTGTCGGAGGCGGCGAGGCTCATGCGCGCCCTCGATCTGGGACGTGCCGGAAAAGACCTGCCTCCCGAGGAGGTCTTCACGAAGAAGGAGATCAACGAGCTGAAGATTCAGGCCACAAAAAAAGTTCAGGCCCCTCGCACGCTGGCTGACGCAGTCGTCATCGTTGCGTCCCTGGCAGGCTATCTGGACCGCAAATGCGATGCAAGGCCTGGATATGAACGCTTCTGGCGAGGCTACTCGCGACTCCAGATTCTGATCGAAGGCTATGACGATGGCCAAAAGGAGGCCTATGAACGGGGTGTGCGTGACGGGGAAGAAATCGGCTACCGGCGGGCAAAGGAGGAATTGGCAAAGACAAGGGGCGCAATGCTGGCATAGTTTAAAAGGTTAAACCATTACGTCCAGGAAATATTTTTTCTATAACTGTCAGGTGTAGCTTGATATCCACCACAACCACCTATAAATATAGATGTACAAATAATTAAACATATATACAAAATCCTCATTTAAAGTTCCTTGCTATTCACACCAAAGTTCACATCTTTTTTTTGTTCTCAAGTTTAAAACTTCTGCAGAAACACATGCTCCATATGGAGATCCCTCCAAAAAAATCACTTGGTCTCCAACTTCCATTTGAAAGCAGTATGTTTTCGCTTTGAACAGTTCGTCATTAATAACAAATATTTCATCATTTTTTGAGACTTGTATCTCATACACATCAACAGCACTCGTTGTCGTGTAGCTTGCAGCGACAAGCAGAAGAGCCAGCACAATTCTTTTCATTCTCTCCCTCCTCGGTGGATGTTTTGCCTTCGGCGTTTTCCCGCAGCCCGCAAACCTTGGATCCTGCGCAGCCTGGACCGGCTCCCCCGGGGGGAGCCTGATCGCAGGATGCCGCCAGCGCGAGGCTTTCTGGTCGCCTGGCAAGCGACATCGCCGACTGCGCCGCCACCAGGCCCTCTCGCCTGTCCCCCTGGCGCCGGCCCTGCCCGGCATGCCCTGCAGGCGCCTTGCGCTTGCCGGCGGAAGCGTCTAGTTTTCATGCCATGAAAACGCCATTTGCCGACACGAATGCCCTGCTCCGCGACGCCGTTGCCCGCTGGCGCCGCCAAGGGCTCCTCTCTCCTGCCGATGCCGGGCGCCTGCTCGAAGACATCGGGCCAGATCTTCCCTGGTCGCACTGGATCAGGGCGCTGGCAGCCATCTGCCTGACCTGCATTGCCTGCGCGGCCGTCGGCTTCTTCTGCGACGACGCCGTGGAGCAGTTCATCAGGAGCACCGGCATGCTGGAGCGCGTGGGCTTCTTCGCGGCCCTCGCCCTGATCCTGCGGCTTGGCATGCTCAAGGCCGGCAAGGGCCTCGGCGCCCACGCCCTCGGCCTTCTGGCCTGCATCTGCGCCTGGGCTGCGGCCGGCTTCGGCTGCCTTGCCATCGACATCGAAGCCCCCTGCTGGCTGGCGACAGCCCTCTTCTGCACGCTCACCCCGGGACCTATCCCCGCCTTCTTCGCCCTCGGCGCCCTGGCGTTCTCCCTGCTCGGCACACCGATACCCGACGTCTGCTCCCAGGAGGCGCGCTGCGCCGTCCTTGGCCTGATCGCCTCCCTGCCCGCCCTGGCAGGACGCCTCCCCCGGCGCTGGCTCAACCCCTCGCTGGCCCTGCTCACAGGCTCGCTTGGCGTGCTCGCTGCCGACGGACACCTGTTCGAAGGCTGCTATGCCCCCGAGATCTGCACCCTGGCTGGCCTGGCCGTCTGCGCGGTCCTCTTTGCCTGGGGCGCGGCCAGGCTCGATCCCGTCCCCCGGCGCTGGGGCCTTGCCGGCATGACGATCATGCTCGCCCTCGAGGCGGCAAGGCACCTCGACTACGGCCTTCCCGCTGCCGGCGTCTTTGCCCTTGCGGCCCTCGCCACCGGCGCCGCCGCGTGGTTCCTCTCACGCAGGCTCCGCGCCCTGCAGACCAGCGCAGAGTCCGGCGATGCCGACGGCAAAGCAGGACAGGCAGCCGGCGGAACCGGCACCCCGGGCGATGCCGGCACCTCCGCTGGCGACAGGACTGCCGAAGAGGCGCAGACGCAGACAGGCCAGCGCTAGCGTGAGCTGGCCTCCAGTCCTGCGCCCGCGCCGATCTGGCCCTGAATCCGCCGGCTCCTGCCAGGTCTGGCCATGATCTGGCCAGGATCTGGCAAGACCTGAGCAGCAGCAGCCAGGATCTGGCCAGAAACTGCCAAGGGCTGGTTCCGGACAATGGCCGTCCGCGTCGAAGGCGCAGAAGCTCGCGCCAGCTGTCTGGAGGCAAGGTACGCCTCCAACGTTCAAAATATTGTACTTTTATGGCTCCACAGAAAATAGATTGAACGCTCAAACAACACTCAGAAGCTCCATTCCAAGGCTTTCCCTTGATTTTATTCCCTTTGTTCCAAACTTAAAGCAATGCTTCAACTCGTACAAAGTTTTAAAACAACTCTAGAGAACTTGACCACTGCGCATCTATAGACTATAGATACCCCGCCTGAACGATCCAGTTTCCTGTTTTCGCCGGCCTCCGGCGAGAATGCTGGCCTCAGACAATCTTCTCAACCGCAACCCAAGGAGCATGCAGGAGCCTCTTCTTGCTTCCAGCCGGCCGCTCCGGCAGGGGCCAGCGCCATTTTCCGCATCTTCAACAGGGCTTGTCCCTTGGCGCCATGCCCCAGCGGTTCTTCCGCATCCTGCCCCTCCGCAACCCAAGGATCTACGGTGAACAAGAAATTCCAAATCGTCCTTCTGCTTGTGCTGGCCCTCTCCCTCGTCCTGTGCTGCGGCTATACCCATAAGAAGCGCCACCATCGCAACCACGAGCTCTACAACTTCCGCGGAAGCATCGCCCAGCCCGCCAAGTACGAAGGGCGCTCCTCCCGCAAGTCCAACGTGGTCGTCGATCGCGCCAAGCACGCGCTCGGCACCCCCTACCGCTTCGGCGGCGAGGCTCCGGGTGGCTTCGACTGTTCCGGCCTTGTCCGCTGGGCCTACAAGGCTGCCGGCGTGAGTCTGCCCCGCACTGCAGCCGAACAGTCCACCGTGGGCATGCGCGTTTCCGGCGCCGACCGCCTCAAGCCCGGCGACATCCTGACCTTCCGCCGCGGCGGAGGCGGCTACCACTCCGGCATCTACATCGGCGACAACAAATTTATCCATGCGCCCCGCACCAATACGCACGTGCGCGTGGAGAGCTGCGACGGCTACTTTTTCAAGCGCAGCTTCGTCGGCGCCCGCCGCATCATCCAGACGAGCGGCGCCGAAGCCTTTGCCGAGGCCGAGGAAGAGCGCAGCATCCGGCGCTCCCATGGGAGGGCAAGGATTTCTCTGGAATCAACGCGACGCCATAGACACCACCGCCATGGCCGCGCTCACCACCGCAGATACCACCGTCTGGTCGATTAGGCTTCCCAGTCAAATTCCAACGACAACGCGAGACTTCACCAATGCCGCCTGCCTGCGCCGCGCTGGCAGGCGGCCTTATTTTGTTCTGGCATCAGAGCGCACCCTCACGGCGCAGACAACGTGCGGCAACATGTCGAAGGCGTCGCTGGCGACAGGGTAAAGCAACAATGCCTGCGCTGGCTACGGGAGGATCGCCATTGGCCTTGAGACGTTCCTGGCGCTGGGGACTGGCCTGCCAAGGACGGTCGCTGACGCCGCACTGCTCCCTCCCTGCGGCGCTCCCGAACCAGACTCCGGGCGCTTCCTCGGCCAGACGAAAGCACTGGAGCACGACGCAGCAGCCCCAGAAGACCGAAGAGGGCCCGCCGTCCCGGGGACCGGCGCCCCTCCTGCTGAACGCCATCCAGTCGCCTCTGGAAGGGGCGACTGAAGCGGCACCTTTTAAGGAACGACAATATACTCTGCATTAACGTTCTACCAATTCCTCTCTGAGACTTGATATATTTCAGGCGTCAACATTGCCCCCTGAAACATATTGTATAACTGATCCACATCTGTATACTGCCTCAAAGCACATTTTATACGTTTTAAGATTATCAGAAACATATGCTAATGCATAACTATCGTTCTGCACTGCATCGATGCACATATCTAATGTCTTGATATCTTCTGTGACGTATTTAAGAGCATAACCACAGTTCTGCACGGCTTCCAGACACATTTCTGCTGTCTTCATAGCATCTGGCACGAACGCCAGTGGCGTCTCTTCATCGCAGCTTCCGCCGCGATGCACGGCATCCCAGCACATCTCAGGCGTCTTCAACGCTTCTGGGACAAACTGCAGAGCCATTCCGTTTCCATGCACGGCATCAAGGCAGAGCTGTGGAGTCTTGAGAACCTCAGGCACATGCTCCAAGGCCATGCCCGAATTCCGCACGGCCATGAGGCACATGGCAGAGGTCTTCATTGCCTCCGGCACCTGGCTGAGGCTTGGGCCGAAGGTCCGCACTGCCATGCAGTGCATTTCCATTGTCCTGAGCCGGTCCGGCACCAGCCTGGCCTTCGAGGGGTCTTCGCGCACGAGGCTTCGGCAGAACGCCTCTGTCAGCACATCGTCCGGCACCTCTTCCAAGGCCTCTTCCCTGCTCCTGTCGGCCTCAAGGCACAGTTCGGCCGTCTTGAGCCTGCGAGGGACGCAGGCCAGGGCAAGCCCGTCGTCGAGCACGGCCAGGCGGCAGAGTTCCGGCGTCCTGAGGGAAGCTGGCACGTGCTCAAGCGCACCGCCGCCGTCCAGGACGGCGAAGCGGCACATCGCCGGAGTCTTGCACTGGTCGGGCACATGCCGCAGAGCCCCGCTGCAGCTCGCCATGGCAAGATCGCAGATCGCCTGCGTCCTGCGTCTGGCAGGGACAAAGGCAAGGGCCCTGCCCGAGAGCTTCACTGCCTTTCGGCACAGAGCAGCCGACCTCCTTCTGGCCGGCACGTAGGCGAGTGCCAGCGGATCCCGCTCCACGGCCAGGCGGCACAGGGCTGACGTCTTGCAGCGCTCCGGCACGAAGGCCAGCGCTTCGCCGGATCTGGCGACGGCTTCCTCCCACAGGTCTTCGGGCATCAGGTCTTCGGGCACGTACTCGAGGGCCTCGATGCCGCTCTGCACGGCGGCGTGGCAGAGCTGCCGGGTGATCAGCCTCCGCGGCACGTGCTCGAGCATCCCGGGGCACCGGCGCTCGGCATCGAGACAGACCTCGGCAGTCCGCATTGCCTCTGGAAGCTCCAGGATGTCGCAGAGGCCGTGCTCAAGCGCCAGCCGGCAGAGCTCTGGCGTCCTCATGGCAGGCGGCACATCCTGCAGGGCACTGTCACTTGCCGCAAGGGCCAGCCGGCAAAGCTCCGGGGTCCTGTACGACCTTGGCACAAAGGCAAGCGCATCGCCGTCGCTGCGGACAGCCTCCCGGCACAGTGCCGGCGTCCTCCTCGCCCTTGGCACGTGCTTCAGCGCCTTGCCCCGCTGCTTGACGGCCTCCAGGCAGAGCCCGGCAGTCAGATGCCCCCTGGGGATGAGCCTGAGGTGCCACGAATCAAGCCCGCCCCTCTGCACGGCGGCACGGCAGACCCTCCGGGTCCTGAGGCAGAAGGGGATGCGGGGCAGCACCCCGCAGCCTGCTTCCTTCACTGCCGCGAGGCAGATTTCCTCGGTCAGCAGCGCTTCAGGCACGAACTGCAGCTCATAGCCAGAGTGCTTGACGGCCTCGAGGCAGAGCTTCGGCGTTTTCTGCTCTTCAGGCACGAACTCAAGGGCGGAGCCTCCCTCCTGCACGGCAAGGCGGCAGAGCCTGGGCGTCCGCCGCGCCTCGGGCACGTAGCGCAGAGCGCCCCCGTTGTTCCTGACGGCAGCCAGCCAGATTTCCGGCGTTTTCTGCTCTTCCGGGACGTAGCGCAGAGCCTCCCCGCCACCCCTGACAGCCGCGAGGCAGACCGCCTGCGTCCGCAGGCGGCACGAGACGTGACGCAAGGCGACGGAGGCGCTCTGGACCGCTTCGAGACAGATCTGCTCTGTGACCAGCTCCTCGGGGACAAGACGCAGGGCGCAGCCATCCTCCTGCACGGCGGCAAGGCAGACTTTCGGCGTCTGCCTGTCCCTGGGGACATAGCCGAGATTGCCGCCTTTCTCCCTCACAAGGACCAGCCAAAAGTCGAGCGGCGCTTCCCAGCCGGACAGCGTCAGCAGGGTGCGGGGATTGGCAAGCACCTGCTTCATGGCTTTGGTGAGCCTCATCTATCGCTCCTCCTGCATTGCTTGCCTGTCATGACGGCTGACCCAGGAAAGCCCCCTTGGGATCTGCCGGCCTGCCTGGCATGAGGCCCTCGCGAAGGGAATCAGTCTTCCCGCCCGCAGCTGAAGCTTGCCGGCTGTCAGCCTGCCCCAGCCAGGACAAGGTCCCGCATGCCGAGCATTTCGGCGCTGAAGCTGCGAATGCATCGCAGAAGGGCCATGCCGGCAATGATGCCTAGCATAGGGGGGCCTCCCACATCATCATGCCCCGCTTCGGCCTTGCCGTATCAGGCTCCGCATCCTCCCCGGTCCCCTTCGTCAGATTGCACTCGGGGCAGGAGAGCTCCAGATTGTCCAGATCCCACTCGTCCCCGCCCTTGGCCAGCGGGACGATGTGGTCCACGTGGATGCTGTCCCTGGACACGCGCCGGCCGCATTTCATGCAGATGCCCCCGTCCCTCAAGTAGACGACATTTCTGACGCGGCTCCAGTCCGTGCGCATGAAGAAGTCGCGCAGGCAGCGGGGCGAGCAGAAGGTGTAGCGGTTGTCTGGCGTCCTTTTGCCACACATGCGGCAGAGATTCCTCCCCTCGGCGTCCCTGCGCTTGGGAAAGCGCCGCGCGTTGCTTCTTCCCTTCCTGTCCGACATGGCACTGCTCCCTTGCCCTGGCAGGCTCCTGCCCCGCCTGGAGCTGGCCAAGGCTCCAGCTCCCTGTGCCGCCGCTGAACGCCGGCATCATGACCTGCTCCTCTGGTTCATCAGGCTGCATCGCCAGCCTCCCCTGCGAGGGACGCCGGCAGGCGACACGGCCAGGCAGGCCTGCGGACTGTCCGCTTTGATTGCGGACTGGTTCCCAGCCGTCCCCTCCTCCATCAAGGGAGGAGCGACGTCCTGCCTGTCCGTTATGGCAATGCCTCGTTTCACATTCTGGCGCATGTCGCCGATCTTTTTCAGCGAGCCAGCAAGGGAAGTCCCAGTCCCATGCCGTGAAGGCCTGGCGTGCATCTTCTCGAGCGCAGGGTGCCTGCCTTCTTCCAGGACAGGGCTACCTCCAGGGCCGCTGGCAGTGCCAGGCTGGCTTCGGCATGCCGAATGCCCCCGCCCTGCGGAAGGGGGCGCGGAAGGGCGCAGGGGCTTCAGCCGGGGAAGCCCTCTTCACGCTGCGCAGGACGCAGTCCCCTCCCGTCGCCGGCGAGAGGCTGGACATCCTGCACCATCAGCGGCTGGCGCTCTGCCGCCGGTACGGCAATCCAGCGCAGGATCAGACGGTGCATCTCGCCGTCAGCGACCTCAAGCCGGATGCCGTTCAGGCGCAGGAAGACATCCAGCGCCGCAAAGGCTGTCCGCTTGTTGCCGTCGATGAAGGGGTGGTTCATGAGCAGGCTTTCGCACAGGGCGCAGGCTTCCTCGACGGCGCCGGCGTACCATCCGCACCGGGGACGGGCCAAGGCCGCTTCGACCGCCGCCCGGTCGCGGACGCCCTGGGCTCCTCCGTACCGCGCGAGTATGATCGCGTGCATGCCGAGGACGTCGGCAAGCGTCAGATAGACACGCGTCACTTTGCAAGCTCCCGGTACAGCGCGTCGTGATCGGCCATGCTCTCCTCGAGGACCGCATGCACCTGCCCGTCCGGCACGGCGGCCTTGCCCTCCGCGGCGCCGGCAGCAACCGAAGCGCTCAGGGCGCCGTCCTTGACGCTCTTTCCGGGGCTGGCCTGAAGGCCGTCGGCTCCCGCCTCTGCCGCTCCGCCCTGCCCTGCCGGCATCCCGCTCACCTCGCCCTTCTCTGCACCCGGTTCCTCGCCCGTCTCTGCTCCCCTCTCCGGACCCGTCTCTGGGCAGGGAGCCTCCTTCGGCTTCTTCGCGACGTACCGGGCCTTCATGCGGCCTATGGTCTGCTTGATCTCGCGCCTGAGCCAGGCGGGCTCCAGCACTTCGGCCGCGTCGCCGAAACCGAGCACCCAGGCGATGCATTCGTCGCCGTTGAACATCTGCGCATGGAGGGTGATGCTGCCGTCCCCGTGCTCCTCCACGCGCTGCCTGTCGCTCCACTGCCGTTCGGCGACATAGACGGCTGCCGAGGCGTCGAAGCGCACGGCCACGGCGAAGGGCTCGTCCTCCATGACGCCGAAGGCCTCGGTGCTGGGCGGCGGGATGTCGGGCACGTCCTTCGAACTGCGCACCGTCAGCACACAGTCCTGGAAGCGGTGCACGGCAAGCTTGCACGGATCGTCGTAGAGCGCTTCGGCCGTCCCCTTGGGCGTGACGATCCAGCCCTCGGCATAGAGGCTCTCCCGGCAGGCCAGGAGACGCTTGGGCGCGAAGTCGTACTCCTTGGTCTTTCCGCCGAGGGCCGCCCGGTACTGGACGAGGCAGACCCGCGCCTCGCGAATGGCCTGCATGAGGATGGCGATGGTGCCCTGGAAGGGCGTGTAGTCGATGCGCCCCTTGCTGACGGCGGCCCCGACGCCGCCATGGAACTCCCGCTCTCCGCGCGGAAGGAAGGCCGCCATGTGGTCGAGGCTTGCCTGGATCTCGCGCTGCATGGCGCCGGGCAGCAGGGAGGCGAGGAACTCCCGGCACAGGGCAAGCTGGGAAAGCCCCTCGGCATTGAGGCTCACGTCCGGCACGCGAGCGGGACGCTCGAGGCGGTACCAGGCCTCCCTGCCCCGCAGTTCGCGCCGGATGTTCCCAACGCAGGCCTGCTCCAGCTGCTTGATGAGCCGCAGGACCGTCGGCTTCGAGACGTTGAGCCTGTCTGGCGAGGAGAGTTCCGTCAAGCTGAAGGCGCGGTTGTTGAAAAGGAGCATCGTAAAGAGCGCCACGGCCTTGCCGGCCGGCGTTGCATCCCTGTCCCACTTGCTGGGCATGTCCTTCCTCCCCGGCGCGCTTGGCGCCTCTTCTCCGCCTTGTGCGGAGCCTGCCGTAAAGCTCTGCCGGCCCCGCCGGCGATCACCATCTAACGATGCCACCCCGCATGCCGTCAAGCAGCGCCCGGCGTCGCAAGGAGCCTCTCCCTCGCCGTTTGGCAGGTCTCAGCAAATCACGGGCTACGGCGTCTGCACGCCCGTTGTTCCGGCACGTCCTCGGGCATGCCTTCATCCCTGTCTTGCGGTCTGCCTGGGGGCGTCCTGGCGCAGCATTTCTGCCGCGCACGGCATGAGCGAGCGCATCGCCTTGCCGATGTCGCTACGCTGAGCCCCTTGAGGATAGGGGGAGACGCCACAGACAGTCTGGCGGGTGCCGTTGACGAGGAACTCGGAGACCTGTCCGCGGCCTGCGATTTCGTCTTCAACGAAGGCTTCGAAGGCGCGCGCCATGAGTTCCGCAGGGTCGCTCCAGTAGTAGGCTTCGTTCACGACCCGCATGCCGTCCAGCCTCCAGGCGGCGGAGGTGAAGGGCGAGGTCGTCATTCCGCTTTGGTAGACGCTCGTTTCCAGGCGTTCCCAGGAAGCGACGAAGACGGCAGAGACCCTGCCTGTCGCGCTGTGCCGCATGGCGGCCGAGTAGAATTTCCCCCCGGCAGAGGGAACGGCATAGCCCGTACCGCCGTCCCCAAGGGGACGCCGCACGCTGCCGGCGAGACCCGACACGCGGGCGAGATAGTGATCGAAGGCGTGGAACCACTCGTGAGCCAGACAGCCTGCGCCCTTGGTCTTGGTCAAGTTGATCACCGCGCGCTCATACTCGTAGTGGCCGGCCCAGGGACCGCCGTTGCCTCTGGTGCCGAAGGCAAGCGAGAGCTGTCCGCCCAGGGAAAGGGCGCACGGAGGAACGCCGAGGACATCTGCCAAATCCATGAGTCCGTCCCAGGCCATGTCCAGCAGGCGCTGGCGCTCTGCCTGGTTGTTCCAGAGGCCGAACTCAACCCCATGGAAGCCAAACGTCTTGAGAAAGGCCTCCGGCTCGGCGGAACCTTCGCGGCGCGGAGGTCCCGAGCGTCTGGCATCCTGCAGAGCAATGCGTTCTACGTCTCTGTCGGGCCAGAAGCCGTGGGCAATGAGCCAAAGAAAGCCCTTCACGCGACGGTGGAGGCAGGCTTCGGCTGCAAGTCCGTCGGCGAAGCCTTCCCAGACGACCTTTGCGCCAAGCGGATCAGCCGTCTTCCAGAGAATGGCGACCGACTGCCCCCCGTCAAGGGTGTCGATGCGCAAGTGCTCGCGCACGAATGCTCTCTGAGCCCTGTCCAGCGCCTGCCTGCGGCTGGCAAACAGCTCCTGCCGGCAAGGCTTGCCATGTCTGAGAAGGATCCATCCTCCCTCCCGCTCCTCGGCGCTCCAGCCTTCGGGGAAGTTCGGGACCTTGCTGCTGGACCTTGCCTCTGCGTCCATGAAGGCTTCATCGGAGAGCTCAAGTGCACGCATGAGCAGCTCCTTGCAGGTCCGCGGATCGGCGAATGCCTTCCCGATGGCGGCGATGCCGTGCCATGGCTCGTCGCTGATGCGCCGACCGTCCTTCCTCGTGAGACAGGGGTAGTAGTAGCCATCCTCCATGTCCCTGACGGGAACGATGACATCGCGAGCGACACGGACGGCGAGGGCGTCCTCCGCCTCTGCGAAGGTGCGGTAGCGTCCAAGGATGGCTTTCTCTGGAGATTCGATGCCGTAGGCTCCCCCGTTCATGGACACTATCCTCCAGGAGCGCATCCAGCGCTTGCCACAAACTTCCCTCGGCTCCGGCGCGCCGCCAGCCCCCTGCCACTGGGCGCACCTTTCGCTGTGCATTCGGGCGAGGTCAGCCCGAGAGCTTCCGATGTGCTCGCCAAGCTTGGTCTCAATGGGCGGATGCTGTGCATCCGGCTTCTCCGTGCTCATCCGCGCGTCCCTCCCTGACGTCCGCCTCCTTCGTTCGGCTGTCCTACTCCATGACGATGGGAGCCGGGGCCTCTGTTAACGACAGCCAGCAAGTTGGGCGCGTGACAGCTTGAAAGTTTGCCACCCGAGCTTGCCAGCTCGCTCAGGCGACAATGAGGATATTTGCCGCCCTGAGGCTTCGCCTGCGGCAGGGACGGTGGAGGCCCCTGGTTCTGCAGGCAGGCGGCTGCCTGGCCGTTCCCGCCGCGCCGGACTCCACATCGCCGAGCAGCAGGCGAAGCGCTCCGGCCGGAGCCTCGCAGCCGCCTGCAGGCGCCAGCCATACGGCGGGATCGGGATGCCTGGCGAGCGCCATGCCGCCTCTTCCCGCTACGCCGGGTTCTCGACCGATTCAATGCGCTCCGCCATGTCCGCAGGGGGGCTGGGTGGCGCCACCTCAAGCAGGAACAGGGCTTCCCGCGCCATGCGCCCCATAGCCCGGCTGACAAAGCCGTTCCTGGGGCTTTCGCGAAAGGATGGCTGAAAGCAGGCTGGGATTCTTCCGCATCCTGCCAGCCCAGGGCGCACGGGGGAATCTGGAGGGGCATGCAGATGCCCAAGGAGCGCATCCCTGGCCTCAGCGCCCAGGCGTCCATCCCCGACTGCCGAATGCTGTTGGCCGGCATTGCCGGCTGCAAGCTCGAGGGACTCGGGGGCGTTGCCGGCAGCGCTCTCCTCCACATGCCGGTCAGACCGCCCATGTGGCACCAGTCGCCGTCAAGGACACGTCGAACGCCGAGAGCTCCCTGCTCGCACAGAGCATTGCGCTGCTCCCGGGCGACGAACATGCCGTCGACGAGCATCTCCGAGATGAAAGGGATGGCGAGCCCGACAGGAATCGTCCCACCACCCTCAGGACCCTCGCCCTCGGGAAGACTCTCTGCCCGTGCAAACATGATATGGCAGTTGCGGGGGCGGCTTTCGCCTGCACAGACCAGGGCCATGTCGATCACGCTCGCTCTCCTTGCTTGAAGCTGGTCGGAACCGGCTCCGCAGGGCACCGTCTGTGCAGACAGGATGAAGCGGGAGCGTTTCAGAATCAGACGCACGTCGCGACTGAATCTCCAGGCCGAGGGCAACGCCGAACTGAGACGCAGTTCAGGAAGCCGGCTCTTGCTGTCCAGCGCCACAGGCGATCACGGTCACGCTGAGTGCGTATCCAAGACTGTTGTCGAAGACAACCATGATGGCCTTGTCCAGAGCTGTTAGCCGACTTGTTAAAAGTACCACTGGCAACGGGTTAAAAGTACCAGCGTCAGGAGGTGACAATGCTCCGCAAAGGGCAACGTGACGTCAGCCTTAGTGAGGATGACTGTCGCATCCGCAAGGACAACGGGCCCCACAACTTAGCCATCCTGCGACGCATAGCCATGGCCAGCATCAAGAACAGCATGAGCAAGGCCGGCGATCCACGTGTCAAGACCGTCAGGTCACCCGAATGGCCATGCTTGATCCTGAAAATGACCTCAGTTTTTTACCGACGGGGAAGTCTAGGATGCGTTCACCCTGATCTCCACCATGACGAAGAAGATGCCGGCAGACATCTTTCCGCGTCCGAGGAAGGCATCCAGGTTCTGCCAGGCCATGCAGAACTCGTCGAGAACCCTCCGCAGGCTTTCCTCCTCGGGAGACAGTGGCTCGGGCCCGCACAGCCAGTCCTCGAGGGCTTTCGGACTGATGCGCCAGCTCCGGACGAAATTCCTGGCTGGAAGTTCCCAGCGCCTAATCGCCTCCTGCACCGTCTTCGGATTCTTTTGGAGCGCTTCGACCACCTCATCCTCGGTCATGCCACATCAGGGCTATCCGATCTTCGTGGGCAGGGATGCCTCCTTGGAACTGTCCATGGAAAACCTCCTCCGGTATCCGCCGACGGAGGTTTCCCATTTCTACAACAAAATGATTCAGTCAAAATTATATTTGATCAATAATTATATAATTCATTCATAAGTTTTTTACATGCATCTTCTAATCTATCCCACCTATCACCACCATCTCTAATTGGATGTTTTAAGAAAAAAATAGCACATATATCATTATTGCAATATTTAGCCAAACAATAATCTATCTTTTTTCTTCGTTTATTACTACCATATTGAATATTATGTAACTTAAATTCATTATTCGCGTTTTTAAATAAATACTTTATTTCGTTATTTTCTTGATATGAAAAAAAATCTACTATATCTTCGTATCTATTTAAAGCGTCAATAATAGAAGCACAATATACACATATGGCTTTTGGATGTATTATATTTGCAATACGTAAAATATACTGTTTACACATATAATAATTATATTTTATATCTATAGTTCTAATATAGTTGTTTGAATTAACAGTTCCATCATGAATACTATTTGACGGGCAAAAAACAACATTTCCCCAATAAACTGCATCGTAAAATTTGTTATCCTTATTCTTTGGATTGTTATATGATTCTATTAAAATATTTCGTGTTCTATTGTTTATATAATGATATTTATCACCACTAAATACATTAGTTATATGATAAAAATCACGCATTGACTGAATATCATACCTACTTGGTTTGTATTCCTTGTTACAAATTTCTTTAAATCTGTTGATATCAGAAAAATTATAGTCAGACTGTTTGTATTGAGACGGGTCATAACCTGGATTAATGCCAATAGACATTAATTCATAGTTACAATCCGTATTTTCATTTTTATAATCTGGCACAAATGGCCTGAATGGCAAACACTCTGAATTACCGAATTTATCTGTAACATATGTATATCCAGCGCTTTTCATATGAGCGCATCTACTACAATTGTAAATTTCATCACAAACTTTTTTTATTTCTTCAAATTTATCCATGTCATTCTCCATTTATCCAACACTTATGATTGTCTTCAAGGCGTTGCCGGCGGGCGTAGTGTCGTGGTCCCACTTGATGGCTATGTCCATTCTCCCCGACGCCCGAGGCAATGTTAAGCGACGAAGACGTCAGGCACCCTGCTTGTCGCGTCGTGTCGCATGGCGGCCGAGTAACATTTCTTACACTCTCCCTTTTGCCGTTTGCGCTGACGCCGTTCCAGCAGGATCCTCCAGCCTGCACCTGGCGGTCAAGGCGCAGGCAGTCCTGCCATGTCAGGACCGATGCCGAAATGTTGTGGCCTGCCATGTCAGGAGCTCAGCCTTTGTTCCCAGTAACTGACCATGGAAGTATCGACTTTCACCCCCGGCCATGAAACCAGAAATAGCTGGATTTCGGCTCGAAGGAAGGGACAGCGCCTCTACACAGTTGTATAATTTCAATAGGTTAGCGCGAGTTCCACAGAAAATAGCCAGGAGCCCGAAACGCCTGCCTAGAACCGGCGGACGCGGACCGCCGTCCCGTGCAAAAGTGGTGGCGCCATCCTGCCGTTGCCAGCTACGTTGACAGTCTTTGCTCGCGAAAATATGATGTATTTACAGCAAGGACGGTTTTCATGTATTTTCCAATATTTGAATGGGATGAAGACAAGGCAGAGATTAATTTGCGCAAGCATGGTGTTTCGTTCGACGAAGCAAAGACGGTTTTCATGGATACTGAATCCTTGCTCATCAACGACCCAGATCATTCACTTTATGAAGACAGATTCCTGCTTCTTGGCAAAACTACTTCGTACAAACTGTTGATAGTCTGTCATTGCTATAGATGTAGCGACACTGTCATTAGAATAATTTCTGCAAGAAAAGCAACAAGACATGAAGCCTCCATGTATTACGAGAGGGAAGTACGA
The DNA here is from genome assembly GCA_002369295.1 of Desulfovibrionaceae bacterium UBA3823. Classification (GTDB taxonomy): domain Bacteria; phylum Desulfobacterota; class Desulfovibrionia; order Desulfovibrionales; family Desulfovibrionaceae; genus Desulfovibrio. The sequence goes on along the minus strand of DFDR01000205.1, from coordinate 2,434 downwards.
TGAGAGACGAGTACGATTTTACAAACGCAATCAAAAATCCGTACATCAAGAGGGGTAAGACCGTTGTCACCATTCGTCTTGATACGGTTGTCGTGGAATATTTCAAGGAACTGGCGACAAAGATTAATCTGCCGTACCAGACGCTCATCAACTCGTATCTTGCCGACTGCGCAGTCAACCGCCGTTCGCCTGATTTCTGCTGGAAGGATGCGCCTGTTCAGCCTCAGCCTGACCAGACTGCGGACCACACTGGCGCGTGAGGCCTGCCTGCTCTTCCGCTGTTCCTTTCAGGCCAGCCCTGTCCTGCGCCGTTGCCTGCCACCGGCGACCTGATCTGCACTTGTTTCAGAAATGGACGCCTGTCGCCGGAGAATGTGTAGAGGATTGGGCAGTTGACGACCGCCTGCTTGCCACGGGCTTGCCCGCGTTTCGCTTCCAGACCGGCGCTTGTCCAGCACGCGGTGTCGCGTCCGGGCAGCTTCCTCTGCTTGCCTCCTCCCTCGGGCCTGCCGTTCCAACGCTTTGGCCTCGCACCCTCCTGCTCCGAGGAGGCGGGAGCCTGCCGCCTGTCTCCCCTGCCGGTCCGATCCGGCCTGTCCCGTTCCATCGCCGGAAGGAGGCGTCCGCGACGGGCAACGCATGCTTTACACCCGGCTCCAGCACGCTGATTGAAATCGGAAGCGTGACAATCAAGCTGCGTTGTTCTTTGATTCACTGCGTTAGTTTGCATTGTTTTTCAAGTCGCCGGACATTATCTCCATATAGAGCGTTCTCTTTTCTACAGGGACATATTCGATGGCGTGACTGTCATTTTGCACTGCAAGAGAGCAGATTTCCACCGACTTCAACGAATCCGGCACGCATCTGAGCGCCTCGCCATCCCTTGAGACGGCTTCCCGGCACAAGTCTGGCGTCATCAATGCCACGGGCACAAATTCCAGCGCAACCGCTCTTGAACGCACAGCCACCTCGCACAGTTCCGGCGTCTTGAGCGGTGCCGGCACGTGCTTGAGCGCCCTGCCGTCGCTTCGCACAGCCTCCAGACAAATCTCTTGCGTTCTCAGCGCATCCGGCACGAATTCGAGCGCCTCGCCCCTGCTCTGCACGGCAGCTTCGCAGAGTTCCGGTTTCTTGCACGTCGCGGGCACAAACTCGAGGGCAAGGCCGTTTTCCGTCACTGCCGCGAAGCACAGGAACAGGCTCTTCAAGGCTTCAGGCACGAAGGCAAGAGCCAGGCCGTCCACGCCTACGGCTACCCTGCAGATGCACTGAGTCAGCAAAGACTTCGGAACCCAGCGAAGCGCCTCTCCGCGACGCCTCACGGCAGCAAGGCAGACCTCAGGCGTCCTGGCGGCAAGCGGCACGTCTTCAAGGCTAAAGACTGCGGGACCACCAGCCTCTATGGCCTGCAGGCAGAACTGGGGCGACGCCAGCAGGGAGCCCGCGATGTACTTCGCGACAAGGTCATAGCAGCGCAGCGCATCGAGTACGGCGTCGGAACAGGCTGTCTGCACGGAAGCAGGCACTGCCTTCAGGGAGATGCCAAAGCTGCGGAGGGCTTCGGTGCAGACTTCGGGCGTCCGCTTTGCCAAAGGAAGCCTTGCCAACGCATCTTTCGACGAGCGGACAGCCGCAAGGCACACATCCACTGTCAGCGAGGAGGCAGGAATGAGCTTCAGCACGTCAGAGCCGCCGTGCGTAATGGCTTCCCGGCACAGTTCCGCAGTGCGCAGAACCTCGGGGATCTCCTCCAAGGCTCTGCCATCCTGCCTGACTGCCTCCAGATAGATCTCCCTTGTCCGCATGCTCTCAGGTACATGCGCCAAGGCCAGGCCCGCACGCCTGACAGCGGTCAGACACAGCGCTCCTGTACGCAGGTCATAGGGAACGTATTCCAGGGCCAGGCCAGAGCTCTTGACCGCTTCCTGACAGAGCAAATACGACCTCAAAACTTCAGGGACGTGCCTCAAGGCACTGCCGTTCTGCCTGACAGCTTCCAGATAGAGATCCCTTGTCCGAAAGCACTCAGGGACGTACTCCAGAGCGCGTCCATCCTGTTTGACCGCTTCAAGGCAGAGTTCCTGCGTCAGCATGGCTTCAGGCATGCATGCCAGAAGGCAGCCATTCCGCTTGATCGCTTCCATGCACATTTCCAGAGTCATTGACTTCTTTGGCACACCCTGTAGCTCTCCATGCCAAAGAAAACTTTCAAAACAATTCTTTATTGCCTCTGAGCAAACAGCTTGTGTCCGCAATGCAAGAGGAACATATTTCAAAGAACAGCCATTGTTCCTGACAGCACTCAGACAAAGTTCCTCGGAAAGCAGACTGCTGGGAACATGCTCCAAGGCGGCCCCCCGTCTCTTGACCGCTTCCTGGCTTAGCGAAGCTGTCCGTAGCGCTTCAGGAACGAATTTCAATGCGACGCCCGACT
>DFDR01000047.1:15162-15314 GCA_002369295.1 Desulfovibrionaceae bacterium UBA3823 | reverse complement strand
TAGGGGCCTGGCGAGCCACGCGAACTTGAGCACGGTGATCAAGACCTTGATGAAGGCCGGCAAGTCGCGGCTCGAGGCTGCAGACGCCGCTATGAACGGACGCCCGGTCGATCACCTCCCTCCCCGCCGCAGTCCCGAACTGGAGTCCTAGG
>DFDR01000047.1:3134-14977 GCA_002369295.1 Desulfovibrionaceae bacterium UBA3823 | reverse complement strand
GGGGGGCGACTGAAGAGGCACATAAACCATGCCGGCGGGAGCCGGGCTGACGACAGGCGAAGGAGAGGCAGGAGGGCGCCCTGAGCGCCAGGGCCGGAACCGCAGGCGCAAATCCGTGTGGGGAGGAACCCGGACTGTCCCTTCGCCTTCGGGCATGCCCTCGCCTCCTCCCGTCTGCGACGCAGCTCCCAGCCCGGCGGAAACGTTCTTCTTCGGCGATGCATGCCGCAGACAGCCAAACGACGCCCAGCAAGACGCCGGAACCTGTCAACGCGGAGGCGCCGCCGGTGCGGGGCAAGCCCTCATGCCTGCTGCAGACGTCCCCGGCGCCCGGTGTCCGGCGGAGACATGGAAGGCATGCTGGCGCCCTTCCTTGAGCTTTTGGCGCAAAGCTCCTACAAGAAAGTACCCTGCGTGCGAGGCAAAGCTCTGCATGCAGGGATTCTGCGCCGTGCACCCTGCACGGGGCAAGCGTGCTAAACAGCCTAGCCGTTTGAAATTGTTCCGCATTCTTTTCTTGAATCGAAGAAGTAGACTGGCTCCAAGGCACGTCATTCACTGAGCTTTTGGCTCCCTTCCGCACCTCAGCCAGAGATGCTGGACAATCATTAGCACAGGGGTAACACATGAAACTTGTTCATTGCATGGGGGGAATGCTGCTGGCCTGCATGCTCTGCTCGGGACCGGCCTTGGCCGCCGAGGGAGACTTCATCCTGAAGGGCGGGCAAGCCTACAGGGTGGACGGCGGCAAGAAAACGCCGCTGAAAAACTGCGAGCCGCAGGAAGCTCAAACGGAAACCGGCACATGGTCGTGGATTCGAGTGGATTCGGGAGAGTCCGAAGAAATGAAGGGCTCCGAAAACGGCGTCTACTTTTTCCATGGCAAGGAAGGAAAGCCAGCTGGATTCATCCCCGTCAAGGAAGAGGCTTCGTCCTGCAGGATCTATTTTTCTCCCTCAGGTGAAAAGCTATTGCTTAGCTGGGGTATGGAATATATTCAGCATCTCAGCTTATATGTCATTGACAAGAACAAGGGATTCATCAACAAGGCGTCGTTCGACATAGCAGGACCTCCCATCTGGATTGACCACCACAGATTCATTTTCAATTCCGTCAACGCCAGCAAGGGCCTTCGAGCCGAAGGCAAATTTGATTCATTCTGGACTTCTGTTGTACTCTATGACTCTGCAATAGATGAACGAATTGTCATTAAAGAGGCAACAGCAACAAAAGACTACTCTATCAATGATTACAATGATAGTGATGGATCAATTATTATACTTGAAAGCTCTGTGAAAAACAAAAGCGACTGGAAGGACGAGGACAAAGTCAAGGATGTAGAGATCAAAGTCCCCGCTCCAGCCGCAGGCTAATTCAAAAAATCTCACTTTATTGATTTGCCCAATATAATTGCACAACGAGCATATTTTAAATTCGATAAAAATTTAAACGGAGCGCGATTGCCGGCGGAATGCTCGACAGCTTCCCAAAGCACCATATCGCCTCTGCCAGAAAGGACGATGCTGCCAGCGGGGCAAAGGCGGATGCCCTCGCTCCGCTTGGCCTCTATGCCGGCTGGCCCAAGGCCTGGCCCCTTCGGCTGCCAGGGAAGCCTGCCGGGAGGAGCGTGCGCCTGCGGAAAGGCAGGAAGGGACCGGACGTCATCGTGCACGCGCGCGGCGCCATGCCCCCCCCAAGCCGCCTGCCGCAGGCGCACGCATCAACGATGCGGTTCAAGAGCGACGGTCCGCGCCAAGCCTGCGGACCGAAAGGAGGCACCATGCTTAAGCTGACAGCGAAGCTTTCGAAAGGATGCCTTGCCGCGCTTTTGGCTCTGGCGCTTGGCGCAGGCGAAGCGCTGGCAGACGTTGCGGTCGATGCAGCCAACTTCCCGGACGGCAATTTCCGGCAGTGGGTCAAGGAGAACGCCGCCAAGGGCGGAGACGTGCTGACGGACGCCCAGATAGCCTCGGTGGAGGAAATGGATCTCTCCTACGGCGAGATGGCAAGCCTCAAGGGACTGGAGCGCTTCACGGCGCTGAAGGCGCTCACGTGCCTGAGCAACAGCCTCAAGACGCTGGACCTTCCGGCAGGCGGCGCGTTCGAGTCGCTCATCGCGAGCGGCAACGAGCTCGAGCGCCTCGATCTCTCGAAGACCCCGGGGCTGAGGGAGCTGCGCCTGGACCAGAACAGCCTCAAGTCCCTCGATCTTGCCGGCGCGCCGGAACTCGCGGCCCTCTCCTGCCGCTACAACGGCCTTGCGGCGCTCGACCTCTCGCACAGTCCCAAGCTTGCCGAGCTCGACTGCTGGGGCAACGGGCTGAAGGCGCTGGATCTCTCGAAGAACCAGGCGCTGGTGAAGCTGAACTGTCTGGAAAACCCCATTGCCAGGCTTGACCTCTCGAAGAACCCGAATCTCTCTGAGGCGTCTCTGCCCGCATCGGCGCAGGTCGTCCTCCCCAATGGCGACACGGTCGCCATGGCCGACTTCCAGCCAGCCAAGGCGACCGGCGGCAAGCGCAGGCTTGATCTTGCCAAGTTCGGCGCCAAAATTGCCGCTGTCACGCTCGAACCCGAAGGCGAAGAGGAAGACCGCGAACTCAAGGCGGCCAAGGGGAAGTACGCCTTCCCTTCCTGCGACGGCAAGCTCAGAATAGCCTACAGGCTCGGCGGAGATGCCCAGCTTGAGTTTGTCATCTATCTGGAAAAGTAGCGTGGAGCAGCTTGGAAAAGGGGCTCGTCCCTGTTCCGAGCCCCACGGCACAAGGAGGATTTGCCGATGAAACGCGCGCACCGCATAGCCGCCGCCTCGCTGCTGGCGCTGGCGGCATTCTGGCCGCTGCAGGCCCAGGCGGACGCCAGGCACGATGCCTACCTCAAGGCTGCGCAGGCCTTCGTCGCGCAGCACAGGCTTCCGGACGGCGAAACCATTGACAAGAACGACATCGACGGCAGCTTCGCGGACAACAAGATGGCCATCTGCGACGTCAGCGGCGACGGGAAGCCGGAGCTCATCCTGCGCTTCACCACGGGTCCCGTGGCATCCCAGATGGACTACGTCTGCGGCTTCGACGAAGCGGCCGGCAAGCTGATCGTGGAGAACGTCGGCTCCCCCAGTTCGGAATACTGCACCGGCGGCTGCATCAAGGAGCCGGCCTCGCACAACCAGGGGCTTGGCGGCAAGTTCTGGCCCTACGCCGTCTCGCGCTACGATCCCGCGGCCGGCAAGTACGAAACCCTGGGCAACGTCGATGCCTGGAGCAGAAAGGACTTCCCGACCCATCCCTTCGAGAACGGCAGGCCCTTCCCGCAGGACATCGACGCCGTGGGCGACGGCTACGTCTACTTCATCTACGACAAGGGCTACAAAGGCGCTAAGGGCATGGACACGCCCGTCGATACGCCCGTCTACCAGGACTGGCTCAAGACCCGCTGCCCCGGCACGCCAATCAAGATGGCGTGGGTGCCTGCCTCCGGCAAGGGACTCAAGGCGCTGGCAGGCAAGTAGCGCGCAGGGAGAAGGCCCTGAGAGAGCATCTGCCCCGCAGGGCCTTTCCCCAAACATGAGGCGCCGCCCAGGCGAACAGGTCCAGGCGAACGGGCGCATGGCTGCTGGTGGACGCCGGACCTGGTGGACGCCGGACCGGGCGGACAGCGCTCCGCACTGCGCTGGTGCCTGCCGGCAGGCATGGCGGCGCTGCGCAGGCACGCTGATGCCACCTGCACGGCATGGCGGCATGCCTGTCTATCGCCTGTGCATGCCGCAGCGCGCAGCCTCGGACTTCGCCAGCGCGTCCAGCCGGGGACGCGCGCCAAGTCAAGTCTTGACGCTTGGCAAAGGTCACGGCACAAGAGAAGACCACCGCATGTCATGCGGGACTCTGCAGGCGCCGCGTCTGCGCCGCGCGCCTGCATCTGGAGCGCGTCGGGACAGGCACGCTCGCGCATACATCCGCTCAACAGGAGACGACCATGCTCTACCGCATAGAAGCCGGCCCCAGGCAGGGCCTTGGCGATTCCCAGGGGCGCAGCACCGCCCAGGACATCGAAAGCTCGCTCGGCCTGCACGTCGATGCCGTCCGCCAGCTCAAGGTCTTCACCGCCGACGGGCTGGACAAGGCCCAGGCGGAGCGCCTAGTCAAGGAAGCCATCTGGCACGACCCCATTCTGCAGGAAGCGTCCCTCGAGCCCCTGCCACTGCACGAGCCCAGGCCCGACTGGTTCATCGAAGTGGGCTTTCGCCCCGGCGTCACGGACAACGAGGCCCGCACAGCCCGCGACACGGCGGCCATGGTGCTCGGCATAGGCAGGGAGGATCTGCGCGTCTACACTGCCGTGCAGTACCAGATTGCCGGCAGGCTCGAGCGCGGGCAGGTCGAGCGCATTGCCTCGGATCTGCTCTGCAACGGCCTCATCCAGCGCTTCCGCGTGAAGAGCCTGGCCGAATGGGAGGCCAGCCCCGGCTTCGAGGCGCAGGCGGCCAAGGTCACCGGCGAGGCCATCGACACCGTGGACGTGATCGAGCTCTCCAAGATGGACGATGCCACCCTCGTCGAGAAGAGCCGCGCCAACACCTGGGCGCTGAGCCTCGAGGAGATGCAGTCCATCAAGGCCCACTTCTCGGCCAGGGACGAAGCCGAGCGCCGCGCGAAGCTGAACCTGCCCGCCGATCCGACCGACCTCGAGATGGAGTGCATGGCCCAGACCTGGTCCGAGCACTGCAAGCACAAGATTTTCGCCTCCCAGATCCGCTACGTGAACAAGGAGACGGGCCAAACCGAGAACCTGGACAACCTCTACAAGACCTGCATCCGCGACACCACGGCCCTCATCCGCAAAAAGCTCGGGCTTGAGGACTACTGCCGCTCGGTCTTCTCGGACAACGCCGGCGTCATTGCCTTCAACGAGGACTGGGACGCCTGCATCAAGGTGGAGACCCACAACAGCCCCTCGGCTCTCGACCCCTACGGCGGCGCGCTTACCGGCATCGTCGGCGTCAACCGCGATCCCATGGGCACCGGCATGGGCGCGGATCTGCTCTGCAACACCGACGTCTTCTGCTTCGCCTCCCCCTTCTACGACAAGGAGCTGCCCCCGAGGCTCCTGCATCCGCGCAGGGTGCTCGAGGGCGTGCGCCGCGGCGTCGAGCACGGCGGCAACAAGTCCGGCATTCCCACGGTCAACGGTTCGGTGATCTTCGACGAGCGCTACCTCGGCAAGCCGCTGGTCTACTGCGGCACCGTCGGCATGCTGCCCCGCATGGTCAACGGCAAGCCCGGCTGGCAGAAGAAGGCCCAGGTGGGAGACCTTATCGTCATGGCCGGCGGACGCATCGGCAAGGACGGCATCCACGGCGCCACCTTCTCCTCCGAAGAGCTGCACGAAGGCTCCCCGGCCACGGCCGTCCAGATCGGCGACCCCATCACCCAGCGCAAGATGTACGACTTCATCATGCGCGCCCGCGATCTCGGCCTCTACCACGCCATCACCGACAACGGCGCCGGCGGCCTCTCCTCCTCCGTGGGCGAGATGGCCGAAGACACCAACGGCTGCGTGCTCGACATCGCCAAGGCCCCGCTCAAGTACGACGGCCTGCGCCCCTGGGAGATCCTCGTCTCCGAGGCGCAGGAGCGCATGACCCTCGCCGTGCCGCCCGAGCACATCGACCAGTTCATGGCCATGGCCAGGGACATGGACGTGGAGGCCACGGTGCTCGGCAGCTACACCGACTCCGGCTACTTCGAGGTGCGCTACGGCGGCCGCGTGGTGGGCTCCATCGACATGGCCTTCATGCACGAGGGCGTTCCGCAGTTCAAGCTCAACGCCTGCTGGGAGCGTCCCGAGCACAGGGACATCGACGTCAGCATTCCCGATCCCGACCAGGGCGCCTTCCTCAAGCGCATGCTTGGGCGTCTGGACATCTGCTCCAAGGAGTACATTGTCCGCCAGTACGACCACGAGGTGAAGGGCGGCAGCGTCATCAAGCCCCTCTGCGGCGTCAAGCGCGACGGCCCGGCCGATGCCGGCGTCATCCGTCCGGTGCTGGAGAGCGACGCGGGCCTCGTGATCTCCCACGGCATCTGCCCGCGCTACAGCGACTACGACACCTACTGGATGATGGCCAACGCCATGGACGAGGCCATACGCAACGCCGTGGCCGTTGGCGGCAATCCCGACCACATGGCCGGCGTCGACAACTTCTGCTGGTGCGACCCCGTCGAGAGCTCCAAGTGTCCGGACGGCCAGTACAAGCTGGCCCAGCTCGTGCGCGCCTGCAAGGCCCTGCGCCACTTCTCCCTTGCCTACAACGTGCCCTGCATCTCGGGCAAGGACTCCATGAAGAACGACTACACCAACGCGGGCGTCAAGATCTCCATCCCGCCGACGGTGCTCTTCTCGGTCATCGGCGTCATCAGCAACATCGTTGCCACCCAGACTTCCGACTTCAAGCAGGCGGGCGACGCCGTCTACATGATGGGCTTCACCAGCCGCGAGATGGGCGGAGCCGAAGCGGCCCTCGAGCTTGGCCTTGCGGGCGGCATGGTGCCCCGCGTCGATGCGGCCTCGGCCCTGCCCCGCTACCGCGCCATCCACGCCCTCATGGGCCAGCGCGGCATCAGCGCCTGCCACGACTGCTCAGACGGCGGCCTTGCCGTGGCCCTAGCCGAAATGTGCATCGGCGGCCGTCTCGGCGTCGAAGTCGATCTCGACAAGGTGCCCTCCTGCGGCGGCCTCAGCGCCACGGAGCTGCTCTACTCCGAATCCGCCAGCCGCATGCTGGTCTCGGTGAAGCCCGCCTTTGCCATGGTGCTCGACACCCTCGGCATGTTCCAGGTCTGCCGCCGCATCGGCACCGTCACCATCGACGGCCGCATGACCCTCAAGAGCGGCGACTCCACGATCCTCAGCGAACGCGTCGACGAGCTCGCCAAGGCCTTCAAGGCGCCTCTCGACTGGTAGCGCAGGCAGCCTTCTCTCCAGCGCAGCGTCTGCCCGGGGGCCGAGTCCCCCGGGCTTTCTTTTTTGCGCGCGCAGGCGTTTGTCATTTGGACGCGTTTCGAGTAATGGCTTTTCCCTGCGCCTCATGCCCGCAGGGCGGAAGGCGCGGAACACCCTATGGAGGAATCCATGCGACCTGCCAATGCAGCCATCACCCCGGAAGGCTATCCGGTCATCTTTCTGACAAGTCTCTGCGCCCTTGCCTCGGCCCTGCTGGGCTCGGCCGCGCTCACCGTCATCTTTCTCGTGCTCGTCTGGTTCTCGCTCAACTTCTTCCGCGATCCCGAACGCGTGGTGCCGCAGGAAGCGGGGGCGGCGACCAGCCCTGCCGACGGCAAGGTGGTCAAGATTGAGCGCCGGGTCGATCCCATGACCGGCGAGGAGCGCACCTGCATCTGCATCTTCATGAACATCTTCAACGTGCACGTCAACCGCACGCCCGTGGCCGGCACCGTGGAGCAGATCACCTACTGGCCCGGCAAGTTCTTCAACGCCTCCCTGGACAAGGCCTCCGTCTTCAACGAGCGCTGCGGCTACGCCGTGAAGTCCGACGAAGGGCCGGTCTTCTCCTTCGTGCAGATAGCGGGGCTTGTCGCCCGCCGCATCGTGTGCCGCGCCGAACTGGGCGACCGCGTGGCCAGGGGCGAGCGCATCGGCATGATACGCTTCGGCAGCCGCGTTGATCTCTACCTGCCCGCCGGATATACTCCTGCGGTCACACTGGGCAGGGAAGTCCTGGCCGGCCAGACCATCGTCGCGCGTCGCGGCGCCGGCAGCTAGCCTCCCTGCGGAACATGCGGAGCACAGCCGTGGATCAGCAGAACGACACCATTCAGGCCGAGGAGCGCGCCGTCTTTGCCGAGCCCGAGCGCCCCGAAGACAGCCGCGCCGGCAGGCAGCGCCTCAACGAGCGCATCCGCGAACGGCTCAGGGACAAGCGGGCCGTCTACCTCCTGCCGAACATGATCACCATGACGAGCATGTTTCTGGGCTTCCTCTCCATGATCTGGTCCGTCCAGGGCCGCTTCGAGGACGCCTGCCTCGCCCTGCTCGTCTCCGCCCTCATGGACGGGCTCGACGGCAAGGTCGCCCGCCTCACCCACTCGGCCAGCGAGTTCGGCGTGCAGTTCGACTCCCTTGCCGACCTCGTGGCCTTCGGCTTTGCGCCGGCCATGCTCGTCTGGGAGTGGAGCCTGCAGTCCTTCGGCCGCGCCGGCGTGGCCGCGGCCTTCATCTACGCGGCCTGCGGCGCCCTCAGGCTCGCCCGCTTCAACGTGAGCGCCCACACGGCAAGCAAGCGCTTCTTCGTCGGCCTGCCCATCCCGGCCGGCGCCTGCACCATGGTGTGCTTTGTCCTCTTCGCCGGGGCCATGCCCGACGGCGGCCAGGGCGCCATACGCTGGCTGTGCTTTGTGCTCACCGTGATCACGGGCTTCCTCATGGTCAGCCGGGTGCGCTACTTCTCCTTCAAGGAGTACGACATCTTCCGGGCGCATCCCTACCGCGTCCTCGTCTCCTTTCTCGTGCTGCTCGCCCTGCTCTACAGCTCGCCCAGGCTCATGGGCTTCGCCTACTGCGCGGCCTACATTGCCAGCGGGCTTGTCTACACCTTCTGCATGCTCCCAAAGAGCGGCCAGCAGCCCGCCGAGCCGAACAAGGGCGCATAGCCGGCTCTGCACACGCTTCAGGGAAAGGCTCCGGCCTCTCCCGTCCCCGCCGCGCGCCCGCGGCCCCGCCCAATGCAACACTCTCCAAGGTCAGAGGAGCTTCTCTCTATGGCTATTTCCAACCAGGTCATCTTCTTCGACACCACGCTTCGCGACGGCGAGCAGTCTCCAGGCTGCACCATGAACTTCGGCGAGAAGCTCCGCATCGCCCACCAGCTCGAACTCCTCGGCGTCGATGTCATCGAGGCCGGCTTCCCCGCCTCCAGCCAGGGGGACTTCGACTCCGTCCAGGCCATTGCCAGACAGGCCGGCGACAAAATCCAGATCTGCGGCCTCGCCCGCTGCACGGAGCGGGACATCAGGCGCTGCTGGGACGCCGTCAAGGTGGCCAAGAATCCGCGCATCCACACCTTCCTCTCCACGTCCGAGCTGCACATGAAGTACAAGCTGCGCAAGGATCCCGAGACGGTGCTCAAGATGATATCCGAGTACGTGTCCCTGGCCTCCAGCCTCACGCCCAACGTGGAGTTCTCCTGCGAAGACGCTTCGCGCTCGGACAGGGACTTCCTCTGCCGCGCCTGCGAGAACGCCATCCAGGCCGGCGCCACCACCATCAACCTGCCCGACACCGTGGGCTACGCCCAGCCCGCCGAGTACATCGAGCTGCTGGACTACGTCATCAAAAACACGCCCAGCGCCGGCAAGGCCATCTTCTCCGTGCACTGCCACGACGACCTCGGCCTCGGCGTGGCCAACACCCTGGCCGCCTTCCGCGTCGGCGTGCGCCAGGCCGAAGTCACCCTCTGCGGCATAGGCGAGCGCGCCGGCAACGCCTCCCTGGAGGAGGTTGCCATGGCCCTGCGCGTGCGCAAGGACTACTACGGCCTCGAGAGCGGCATCCAGACCGAGAAGCTCTACCCCTCCTGCCGCCTGCTCTCCATGATCATCGGCCAGCCCATTCCGAACAACAAGGCCATCATCGGCGCCAACGCCTTTGCCCACGAGTCCGGCATCCACCAGGACGGCATGCTCAAGAACCGCCAGACCTACGAGATCATGACGCCCCAGACCGTGGGCCGCGCCGAGAGCAACCTCGTCATCGGCAAGCACTCCGGCCGCAATGCCGTGAAGAGCAAGTACGAGAGCCTCGGCTACAAGCTCTCCGAAGAGCAGATCGCGACCGTCTTCGAGGCGGTCAAGGATCTGGCGGACCGCAAGAAGACCATCTTCGACGAGGACCTGCTGGCCCTCATCCAGGAGAAGCTCTACCGCGCGCCCGACAGCTTCCGCCTGCGGCACGTCTCCGTCTCCAGCTCCGACGCCGGCGGCGTTCCGCCGACGGCCGCCGTGCTCATGGACGTGGACGGCATCGAGAAGAGCGGCGCCGGCTTCGGCGTCGGGCCGGTGGACGCGGTCTTCAACGTCATCGCCGACATGGTCGGCCGCGAGCCCGAACTCAAGCAGTATGCCGTGAACGCCATCACCGGCGGCACGGACGCCCAGGGCGAAGTCACCGTGCGCCTCGCCGACAAGGGCTTCAGCGCCGTGGGCCGCGGCGCCCACCCCGACATCATCGTCGCCTCCGCCAAGGCGTACGTGAACGCCCTCAACCACCTGGTGCAGGCTGAGAAGGAAGGACGCAGAGTCCACGCCCAGCTCGACGACGGCGAAGAAGCCGGCGCCTAGGCGCTCCCGAAGGAGATTTGCCATGAAACACACTCTCGCGCAGAAGATTCTGCAGAACCACACCGACGAGACCATCACGTCCGACGGCCAGATCGTCCGCTGCAAGCTGGACATGATCCTTGCCAACGACATCACCGGCCAGATTGCCGTGAAGTCCTTCCGCGCCATGGGCGCCAAAAAGGTCTTCGACAAGGACAAGATCGCCCTTGTCATGGACCATTTCACCCCCCAGAAGGACATTGCCTCGGCCAACCAGGTCATCGTCTCCCGCCAGTTCGCCCAGGAGCAGAACATCACCCACTACTACGAGGGCGCCGACTGCGGCGTCGAACACACGCTGCTCCCCGAACAGGGCATAGTGGCTCCGGGGGATCTGATCATTGGCGCGGACTCCCACACCTGCACCTACGGCGGCATCGGCGCCTTCTCCACCGGCATGGGCTCCACCGACATCGCGGCCGGCATGGTGCTCGGCGAGACCTGGTTCAAGGTGCCCCCGACGGTGCGCGTCGAAATCACCGGCACGCCGGACAGGCACCTGCGCGGCAAGGACCTCATCCTCATGCTCATCGGCAAGATCGGCGTGGACGGCGCCCTCTACAAGGCGCTCGAGTTCGGCGGCCCTGTCGTCGACGCCCTTCCCGTGGAAGGCCGCCTCACCATGGCCAACATGGCCATCGAGGCAGGCGCCAAGTGCGGCCTCTTCCCCTGCGATGCGCTTACCATCGAGTACTGCCACGCCCACAAGCGCCCCGACGTCAACGCGCCCCTGGCCGCCGATCCCGGCTGCCAGTACGAGCGCACCGTGACTCTGGACGTCACCGGCCAGGAGCCCGTGGTCGCCTGTCCGCACATCCCCTCCAACGTCAAGAATGCCTCCGAGCTCAAGGACGTCAAGATCGATCAGGTCGTCATCGGCTCCTGCACCAACGGCCGCTACTCCGACATGCTGGACGCAGCCGAAATGCTCAAGGGCCGCAAGGTCGCCAAGGGCGTGCGCTGCATCATCCTGCCCTCCACCCCCGCGGTCTGGCGCAAGTGCCTCGACGAAGGGCTTATCGAGCTCTTCATGGACGCCGGCTGCATCATCGGCCCCTGCACCTGCGGCCCCTGCCTCGGCGGCCACATGGGCGTCCTCGGCGACGGCGAGCGCTGCATCTCCACCACCAACAGGAACTTCCGCGGCCGCATGGGCAGCCTCGAGAGCGAAGTGTATCTGGCGAGCCCCGTCACCGCCGCCGCCAGCGCCGTGGCCGGCCACATCGCCAGCCCCAAGGATCTCTAGGAGGGAGCCATGATCTTCAACGGTAAAGTCCACAAGGTCGGCGAGCACATCGACACCGACGCCATCATTCCCGCCCGCTTCCTCGTGACCGGCGATCCCAAGATCCTCGGCGCCAACTGCATGTCCGGCCTTGAGCCCGACTGGGTCAAGCGGGTCAAGGAAGGCGACATCATCGTGGCAGGCCGCAACTTCGGCTGCGGCTCCTC
>DFDR01000047.1:269-3082 GCA_002369295.1 Desulfovibrionaceae bacterium UBA3823 | reverse complement strand
CGGCTCCTCCCGCGAGCACGCCCCCATCGCCATCCTCGGCGCCGGCATCCCGGTCGTCGTTGGCCACAGCTTCGCCCGCATCTTCTACCGCAACGCCTTCAACCAGGGCCTGCTGCTCTTCGAAATCGGCGACGGCGTGGATCAGATCAAGGACGGCGACGAACTCGAAGTCAACGCCGCCGAGGGCGTCATCACGGACAAGACCAACGGCGCCGTCTTCAAGTGCCCGGCCCTGCCCGCCTCCATGGCCGAAATCGTCGAAAAGGGCGGCCTTGTCAACTACGTGAAATCGCGCCTGGCCGCCGAAGCCTAGGGCTCCGCACGGTCCGGCACCAAGGATTCATCAGCATGAAAAAGCATATCTGCCTCCTGCCTGGCGACGGCATCGGTCCGGAAATCCTGGCGCAGGGCAAAAAGGTTCTGGAAGCCTGCGCAGCCAAGCGCGGCCACGAGTTCGTCTTCGAAAGCGCCAACATCGGCGGCGCGGCCATCGACGCCGAGGGCTGTCCCCTGCCCGAGAGCACCATTGCCAAGTGCAAGGCCTCGGACGCCGTCTATCTCTCCGCCGTCGGCGGCCCCAAGTGGGACGCCCAGCCGCCGTCGAACCGGCCTGAAAAGGGCCTGCTCGGCATACGCAAGGAGCTTGGGCTCTTCGCCAACCTGCGTCCGGCCCTGATGCTGCCCGAGCTCGCCGGCGCCTGCCTCCTGCGCCCCGAAGCCGCCAAACTCGGCCTCGACCTCATCGTGGTCAGGGAGCTCACCGGCGACATCTACTTCGGCGAGCCCCGCGGCACCGAGGTGCGCGACGGCCTGCGCACCGGCTACAACACCATGATCTACAACGAAGAGGAAATCCGCCGCATTGCCAAGGTGGGCTTCGAGACCGCCATGAAGCGCCGGAAGAACGTGGTTTCCGTGGACAAGAGCAACGTGCTCGAGACATCCCGCCTCTGGCGCGCCGTGGTTGCCGAAGTGCACAAGGACTACCCCGAGGTGGCCCTGAGCAACATGTACGTGGACAACGCGGCCATGCAGCTCGTCCGCGACCCCTCGCAGTTCGACGTCATCCTCACCGGCAACATCTTCGGCGACATCCTCTCCGACGAAGCCTCCGCCATCACCGGCTCCCTCGGCATGCTGCCCTCGGCCTCCGTCGGCTCCTCCGGCCCCGGCCTCTTTGAGCCCGTGCACGGCTCCGCGCCCGACATCGCCGGCCAGGACAAGGCCAACCCGCTGGCCACCATCCTCTCCGGCGCCATGATGCTGCGCCTCGGCCTCAACATGGCCGAGGAGGCAGACATGATTGAAAAGGCCGTGAGCAAGGCCCTCAAGGACGGCTACCGCACCGCCGACATCATGGAGGAGGGCAAAACCCTCGTCGGCTGCCAGAAGATGGGCGACATCGTCGCTGCCAACCTCTAGGCACGCTTTTCCCAAGCATTCGCAAGGGCCGCCTTTCGCCAGAGAGGCGGCCCTTGACGTTCAGGCCCCTGCTTCCGTTGACTTCGTCTTGCAAACCAAGAAAACCAAATAGCACCCCCGACTTTTTCCATGATTAACCCAAAACAAGGAAAGCCCCTCCACCGTGCTGGGAAGGGGCTTTCCGAAGGGAAAAGCTGACGCGAAGTGCCTGCCTGGGAAGCGCACTGCGGAAGCAGGAGAGGCCTTCCATCGCCTGGATGGCAAAGCCTTCTTTGCGCAGGCCGGACTCGTTCGGCTGACCTGGCGGGGACGACGCGCTACCGGGCCGAGTCGAGAATGACCCTGGCTTCGGGATGGGCGCGGAGCATGGCCTCGTGCAGAGCGGCAGCGTCCGCGAAGCTGTCGAACGGACCGAGCTTGTCCTTGCCCGCAGACTCGAGCTGAACGAAAAAGGCCTTGTCGCGGGAGAGCACGTTGCCCTTGGCGTCGCTGACGACCTCGAGGCCGATGTCAGCCACGCCACGCTCCTTGAGATCCAGAGCGTCGGCCGCGGCGTAGGAGAGATCAAGTATGCGACCCTTGGCGTAGGGACCGCGGTCGGTTACGCAGACCATGACGCTTCTGCCGTTGAACTGGTCGGTCACGCGCACGACGGTGCCCAGCGGAAGTGTGCGGTGGGCAGCCGTAAAGGTGTACATGTCGTAGGGAAGGCCGCTGGCGGTAGCCTTTCTGTCAAAGTCCCTGCCGTACCAGGAAGCCTGGCCGAGCACCATGTCCGGATTCTTCTTGGCGTGCTCAAGCCATCTATTGCGGTTCTGCGCGTCCTGGACCCCATTCTTCTCGGTGGCCGGCGCGCTCTCAAGGACATCGGCCTTGAGGTTGACGGTTTCTGCAGGGCGGATGTGGGCGAATTCCTTGTTCACAGAGTCTTCAAAATTCCAGTGTGCGTCGCCTTTGCCCTCGGCGCTGGCCGGAGAGGCCATCATACACGCGCACGCAAGGCAGGAGGCGGAAAGCAGGCAACGGAAAAACGTCATGATCGCTCCTTTGCTGAGGTGGCAAGGTTGGCTCTGTCTCCGTCAAGAAGACGCGGCCAAGCCGCACGGCGGCACGGCTCCCGGTCTCAAGCTGGCAGATCATGGCTCTCCAGCGCCTGCGAAGCCGCCTTGAAAAAGGCCTATGCAATTTTGAATGTCGCTCTCTACCCTTCTGTGCCCTGTCTGTCAATGAAAAAAGGCAAATTGCCGAATTGCCGCAATAGTTCTGGCATGCATGGGCCACGCCAATTCCCATGGAACAATCCCCTAACATGCTGAAATTGCGCTATCGAGCTTGCAGGTACTGCGTGGAAGCTGAAGGGCTCCGCCTCCCCCGCCTTCTTCATGGCCTGG
>DFDR01000047.1:0-214 GCA_002369295.1 Desulfovibrionaceae bacterium UBA3823 | reverse complement strand
CCCGCCTTCTTCATGGCCTGGGATGCGGCGCCTGCAGGGAGCGTTCTGTTCCAACACCTCGCACAACTCCCCCTTGCAAACGTATGGCGGCCACGCCGTTCATAGCTTACCTTCCTGAAATTGCAGGATTTTTAGCGCACACCCTGCCGAAAACGCATCCTTGGCGACAGTCTGCGCAGCCTTTGGGGTCAGACCGGCTGCCCGTGCTCGCCTG
>DFDR01000091.1 GCA_002369295.1 Desulfovibrionaceae bacterium UBA3823 | reverse complement strand
CGATGCAGCGGACGCCCCGCCCCTCGAGCCCCTTGGGGCAGTCGTCCAGCTCGAACCTGTAGTAGCTGCGTCCGGCCCTCCTGCTGTCCTGTTCAGGCTCCACGCCCATCTCCTTCGCCTTCGCGAGGAGCGCCGTTCCAGCCAGGTGCTTCGCGCTTCTGGGATTCCGCTTGTTATGGTATTCTCACCATAAAAGGCGGGGCCGGAGGATGGTGCGGCATGGCGCTTTGTGCGGGGGCTGGCGTTGACCGGCGCAGATGCATTGACGGCGCAGATTGGCGTGGTGCGCTCCTTGGCAGGGGGGCGCCTGGAAGCGGAGCTGGGACAATTCCGAAGCATGCCGGCGTCAGCGCAGGCGTCTGGCTTTGCCAGCCGTGCGGGGCAGTTGCGAAAAGCCCCCCTGGCGGACAACTCCGGCAGAGGGGCTTGAAAGACTATGCCTGGCGGGACGGCTGGGCTAGCTGTTGGTCTTGAGGAAGCTCCTGGCGCGCGCCGCCTCGGGGCTCGAGGGGTACTTGCGGATAAGCTCCTGCATGCGGGCCTGGGCAGCTTTGCCCTGGCCCATCTTGGAGAAGCAGATGCCCTGCTTGAGATAGGCTGCAGGGGCCTTGGCGGAGTTCGAATACTTGGTGATGACCGTGTCGTAGGCCAGCGCGGCATCGGAGAACTGGTTCTTCTGGAAGTAGCACTCGGCAAGGTAGTACTGGGCAGCCGGAGCCTTGGGCGAAGAGCTGAAGTTCTTCATGTAGTCGGAGAAGGAGCGCTGAGCCTCGCTGTAGTTGCGGGCGTTGAAGGAGTTCACGCCGGCATCGTAGAGGGCTATGGTCATGTCCTTCTGGGCCTTGGGGGCCTCGGGCTTGGGCGTTTCCCGGCCCCATGTTTCGCCGGTGGGCACCTGGTTGGTCTGCTGGGGCACGGCCGCCTGGACGGGCTGGCCGGGCATGGCTCCCTGGGCTTCGCGGGCCGAGGCCTGCGTCAGGCTGACGGGCTGGGGCTGGGCCTGGCCGTAGGCTGCGGGAACGGCGGCGGGCGTCGGAGCGGGAACGGCGGTTCCGGCTGAGGCAGCTCCCACGGCAGCTCCTGCGCCGGCGCCGCCGGCCGCGCCGGCTGCTATGGGCGCGCCGAGGTTGAAGTTCATGGCCATGCTGCTCTCAATCTGGTGCAGGGCCTGCTCGTGGCGGTTGAGCTTGTCGACCATGGCGGCCGCGCCGCCGGCATTGCGGATATCGACGAGCTGTCCCTTGATCTCGTTGAGTTCCTGGCGCATGGCCTGCACTTCGTTGAGCGCATCGGCCTGGGCGGGCTGCATGCGGCGCAGCTGGGCATCGTGCTGCTGAAGCTGGGCTTCGAGCTGGTCTTGTTTCGGAGCGCAGCCCGGCAGCGCAAGCATGGCTGCGCAGGCCAGCGGCAGAATGTGTTTTGCCTTCATTGATTCCCCCGAGGATAGTCGCAGGCCGCTTCTAGCGGGCGGCCTTGGGCAGGATGCGGCCGGCGTGCTTCCTGCCGGCGAAGATGTAGATGAGGCCTCCCAGCACGGGCAGGAAGACGGTCAGGACGAGCCACAGGGACTTTTTCGGCATGTCGCCGTTGAAGTCGTGGCACCAGATGTGCCAGATGCTCCAGAGGTTGGGCAGCGTGGGCAGGATGGCCACGCCGATGTGCCACCATTGAAACGTCACGGCTTAAGCTCCTTGTGTGGGTGTTTGGCGCCAGACTCTGCTCCGGCGGGCCTGTCCTGGCCGAGGAGCATGGCTATGGCCGTGAGTCCGGTGCCGACGCAGATGCCTATGTCGGCCACGTTGAAGGCCGGCCAGTGGCTCTGGCCAATGTAGAAGTCGAGAAAATCGACCACTTCCCGCCAGCGTAGCCTGTCGATGAGGTTGCCGATGGCACCGCCCAGGATCATGGCAAGCCCCGTCCAGAGCAGGGGCGCTTTCCCGCTCTTGTGCACCAGCGAGACGATGCAGGCGGCCGCTGCCAGCGTGGCGCCCAGAAAGAGCCAGAATTGCCAGTCGATGTCGGAGCGGTTGAGGAAGCCGAAGGCCGCGCCCCTGTTGCGGACGCTGACGATGTCGAAGAAGCCGGGCACGACCGTGATGACGCTCTCGAGCGTCATATGCTTCACGATCCACCACTTGGAGGCCTGATCGATGGCGCAGACCAGCGCCGCAACAGGCAGGAAGATTCCCCAGCGCGACATGCGATCCCCTATTCGCCGAGCTTGGCAAGCATGCGTCCGCAGCGCGGGCAGACCTCGGGATGGGCGGGGTCGGCGCCAATTTCCGTGGAGTAGATCCAGCAGCGCGGGCACTTCTCGCCTTCGGCCTTGGCAACGGCCACGGCAACGCCCTCGAGTTCGGCATCTGTGGCCAGATCGGCAGGCTTCCCGGACAGGGGCGCCAGCTTGAGCTGGGAGACGATGCAGTACTCGCGCATGTCAGCGCCGAGACGGTCCACGGCAGCCATGCGCGCGTCGTCGAGGTAGATCGTGACGGCGGTGTCCAGGGCGTGGCCGACGGTGCCCTCGCGGCGCAGAGGCTCGATGGCCCTCGTGACGGCGCCTCTGATGCCCTGGAGGGTCTTCCAGTCGTCCCTGGGCTCCTGGGGCAGAATCCAGGCCGCGCAGTCAACGGGACGCAGGGCGAAGACCGTGGTCTCTGCGCCCTTCATGGCCCCGGGCAGGTAGCCGAAGATTTCCTCTGCCGTGAAGGAGAGGATGGGCGCCAGCTCGCGGACCAGCAGCTCGATGACGTGCCAGAGGGCGGTCACGGCGGAGGCGTATTCCTTCGTGTCCTTGGCGGAGCAGTAGAGGCGGTCCTTGAGCACGTCTATGCACAGCACCGAGAGGTCGGTGACGCAGTATTCGTGCAGGGTGTGGAAGACCTTGTGGAAGTCGTAGCTCGCGTAGGAGTCCTGCACCTCCTGCCAGACTTCGGCTGCCGTGCTCACGGCGAAGCGGTCCAGCGGCAGGAGCTCGTCCACGGGCAGGAGCTTTTCGGGCGTCAGGTCCGCGATGGCGCCGAGAATGTAGCGGCAGGTGTTGCGGATGCGGCGGTAGGCGTCCACCAGGCGGGCGACGATGTCGTCGGAGAGCCGCACGTCGTCGCGGTACTCGACGCTGGAGGCCCAGAGGCGGACAAGATCGGCGCCGTACTTGTCGATCATCTCCTGGGGCGCGATGACGTTGCCCACGGACTTGGACATCTTGAAGCCCTTGCCGTCCACCACGTAGCCGTGGGTGAGCACTTGGCGGTAGGGCGGAACGCCCCTCGTGCCGACGGCGCAGAGCAGGGAGGAGTGGAACCAGCCGCGGTGCTGGTCCGAGCCCTCGAGGTAGAGGTCGGCGGGGAAGGAGAGTTCGGGACGGCTTTCCAGCACGGCGGACCAGGTGGTGCCGGAGTCGAACCACACGTCGAGGATGTCGGTTTCCTTTTTCCAGTGGGAGCCGCCGCAGTGGGGGCACGTGAGTCCTTTGGGAACGATGTCCTCGAGTCCGGTCTCGAACCAGTAGTCGCAGCCCGTCGGATGCTTGGCGAAGCGCTCGCTGATCTCCTTCATCCAGGCCGGATCGTTCCAGGCTTCGCCGCAGTCCTCGCAGATGAGGGCGAGGATGGGAACGCCCCACTGGCGCTGACGGGAGATGCACCAGTCGGGACGGGTCTCGATCATGTTGTAGATGCGGTCGCGTCCCCAGGCGGGAATCCACTGCACCTTGCGATCAATGGCGTCGAGCGCCTTTTTGCGCAGATCATTGCGCTCCATGCTGATGAACCACTGGGTGGTGGCGCGGAAGATGAGCGGCTGCTTGCAGCGCCAGCAGTGGGGATAGGAGTGCTCGATCTTGGCCAGGGCCACGAGGGCGCCGGTCTCCTTGAGCTTCTCCACGACGTGCGGATTGGCATCAAAGACGTTCATGCCGGCGAAGAAGGGCACGGCAGGCAGGAAGCAGGCTGCGTCGTCCAGGGGCGACATGACCTCGAGGCCGTACTTGAGGCCGACTTCATAGTCCTCCTGGCCGTGGCCGGGCGCGGTGTGGACGCAGCCTGTGCCGGCATCGAGGGTGACGTGGCCGCCAAGCACCACTTTGGAGGGGCGGTCGAACCAGGGGTCGGCCTCGGCCAGCGGATGGCGGGCTTCCAGTCCCTCAAGGGCGCAGCCCTGCGCCTCGCCGGCAAGCTTCCAGTCCTTCCAGCCGAACTGCTTCGCGCAGCCTTCCACAAGCTCCTTGGCGAGAATGTACTGCTCGCCCTTCACCTCGACCAGGGCGTAGGTGAACTCGGGGTTGAGGCACACGCCCATGTTGCTCGGAATGGTCCAGGGCGTGGTGGTCCAGATCACGATGAAGCAGCGCGAGGGATCCGCAGCCGGGAAGGCCTTGCGGACGCCTTCGTCGGGCAGCCTGAAGCGCACGAAGATGGAGGGGGAGGCGACGTCCTTGTACTCTGTCTCCGCCTCGGCGAGGGCGGTGTGGCAGTGGCCGCACCAGTAGATGGGCTTCTTGGCGCGGATTACGGAGCCCTTCTCCACGAAATTGGCGAGCTCCCGGGAAGTGGCGGCCTCGAATGCCGGCACCATGCTCATGTAGGGGTGCTCCCAGTCGCCGAACACGCCCAGGCGCTTGAACTCCTTGCGCTGGACGTCGATCCACTTGGCCGCGTAGTCGCGGCAGATCTTGCGCACCACGTGGGCGGGCAGGGTCTTCTTCTTGCCCTTCAGATCCTCCTCGACCTTGTGCTCGATGGGCAGGCCGTGGCAGTCCCAGCCGGGGACGTAGCGGCAGCGGTAGCCCTGCATGCTGCGGGACTTCACGATGATGTCCTTGAGGATCTTGTTGAGCGCATGGCCCATGTGGATATGGCCGTTGGCGTAGGGCGGGCCGTCGTGCAGCGTGAATTCGCCCTGGGGGCAGGGCGCGTCGAGCATGGCCTGGTAGGCGCCGGTCTCTTCCCAGCGCTTGAGGGTCTTCGGCTCCTGCTGGACGAGGTTCGCCTTCATCGGAAACTTCGTATTCGGAAGATTGAGAGTTTTCTTGTAGTCGCTCATGGTGTCTTTTCCCCGGGAAAAATTTGGTCGAACCAATCAGTTAGAGCAGTTTGCGACCCAAAGTCAAGAATGTTTGCGGCGGTGCGGATAAGGGGGCCGGAGTCCGGCTATCCTCCAGCCTGCTCAGCCTCAAGCTGGGCCATCTCGCCGCTCTCCACCATGGCATCGGCCAGTTCCCTGAGTGCCTGGAGGCTCGCCTCGGCATCGGCCGGCGAGAGTTTGTTCATGGCGAAGCCCGCATGCACGATGAGGTAGTCGCCTATCTTCGGTGGCTCGGGCAGGAGCATGGCGGAGCAGGTAAGCAGGGTGGAGGAGTTGCCCACCTTCACTTTGACCATGGTGTTCGGAAGAATTTCAACGACCTGGGTTGGGACGGCCAGACACATGCGGTTCGCTCCTCTCTGTGGGACTGGTGGGAAACATGAAAACAGGACGGAGGTATTGTCCTCCGTCCTGCTTTGTATACGTTGCTTTGCGGACTTTGTCAGTCTGCGGGGCTACTTGTTCTTCCTGGCCTTGATGTCATGCATCTTCTCGGCGGCCTTGGCCGTGGCGGAGCCGATCTTCTCCTTGCAGCAGCCGATGAGCTTCAGCACTTCCTCATCCTTGGTGGGATAGAGGATGGTGTTCCAGAAGACCACAAACGCCGGAAGGGTGATGAACATCAGGAGGTAGGCCCAGTTTTTCGAGTAGATGAAGTACTGGTAAAAGGTATCGAATTCCATAATGTTTCCTCCTGGGGAAGATTAGTCTTCCTCTTCCTGGAAATCGGGATGTTCGTAGAGGACCGGCATATGGTACACGATGAACCTGTAGCAGGTGACGATCATGGTGACGACGAACACGGAGACCATGATTTCAGGCAGGCTGGGGAAGTAGCGGTCGCTGGAGGGCAGGTCGTAGTTGAACGCGATCATGCAGATGGTGAAGCGGTTCACGATGATGCCCGCAACAGCAATGCAGGAGGCGAACTGGCAGAGCCCAACGTTCTCTTCGCGGGAACCCTTGGCGTAGAGCAGGCAGGGGGTCAGCACGAAGAAGCCCATCTCAATGAGCCACCACAGGCCGTAGCCGGAGAAGAGGTAGTGGAAGTTGCCGTGCGAGAGCATGTCGATGACGCGCAGGCAGAAGTAGGAGAAGAGAATGAAGGACGCGGCCTTGGAGAAGGAGAGCGTCACGTTGTCGGAGTTGGTGAGGTGCTTCTCGTCCATCATGGCATGCGTGCTTCTCGCCTTGTGGGCCAGCATGCCTTCGAAGACCACCATGGAAGAGCCGGCGATCATGGACGTGACGAAGAAGAACATGGGCAGGAAGGGCGAGTACCACAGCGGATGCAGCTTGCCGGGGCAGATCAGGAAGAGGGAGCCCAGGGAAGACTGGTGCAGGGTGGAGAGGCAGACGCCCATGATGGTGAGCAGGATGCCGCACTTCTCGACCCAGTGGCGCCACTTGAGCAGGACGGGCCACTTCTTGCCGAGCCATTCGCAGGGGCAGATGGACCACTCGACGAACAGGACGGTGAGGTAGGTCGCCACGCACAGGCCGACTTCGAAGAGCACGGACGTGGTGCCCGGGAAGAAGAACATGTAGGGCAGGCGGAGCGGATGGCCCAGGTCGTAGAGCAGGGCCACGACGACGAAGGCATAGCCGAGGAAGGCGGTCAGCACGGCCGGACGGGCCGCGGAGTGGTACTGCTTCATGCCCATGACGTAGCAGGCGACGGTGGTGAAGTAGCCGCCGGCGGCCAGACACACGCCGCAGAGCAGGTCGAAGCCGATCCACATGCCCCAGGGCTGGTAGTCGTCGAGGTTGGAAACAGCGCCTATGCCCTGCGTGAAGCGGACCCAGGTAACGACCAGGCCGATGGCCAGCAGGGTGTAGTTGATGATGTTTCCAGGCGTGAACTTAAAGAACTCCTTCATATTGAAGAGATGATCTTTAGTCGGGATCGTGACTTGATGTGACATTAGTTGGCCTCCCCGTCGGTCTTGGGAGCGTCTGCTTCGGCCAGCGCTTCGTTCATCTGCTGGCGGGCCTTTTCAGCGGCTTCCGCGCCTTGTTCTTTCTCGATGACCTTGACGACGGCGTCCATGACCTTCTGCTTCTCTTCGGCCGTGGCCTTGGCCAGGTTGGCCTTGGCGATGGCTTCGCGGCGCTTGGTCATGCCGTAGGCGCCGCCGAAGAGGACGGGCCAGAAGGCGATGATCATGGGCACGGCGCCCAGAGCGCCGTAGGTGTACTCGGCCATGGGCTGGTTGCCCAGCGTGGTGTCGAGGCCCGCGCGCTTGGCGGCGTCCTTGGCCTCGGCGGCGTTGCCGGTGGAGCACTGCGGCAGGTCTTTCGGCTTCGGCATGAGCACCATCCAGGCGGTGCCGCCGGCGTCGTGCTCGCCGTAGACGTAGTCGAGGTACTTCTCGGGATCGGCTTCGATGCGCTTGCGGGCGATCTTGATGAGATCCTTGCGGCGGCCGAAGGTCAGGGCGTCCATGGTGCAGGACTCGACGCAGCCGGGCAGCTTGCCTTCCTTGAGGCGGTCAAAGCAGAAGGTGCATTTCTTGATGACCGGGTCGAAGGGCTCGCCGTACTCGAAGGAGGGCACGTAGAAGGGGCAGGCGACCATGCAGTAGCGGCAGCCGACGCACTGGCTGCCGTCGTAGATGACGGCGCCGTTGGGCTGCTTCTGGTAGCATTTGGTGAAGCAGGCGCTGGCGCAGGCCGGATCGTTGCAGTGGAAGCACTGCTGCTTGCGGAAGGCGAACTTGCCTTCGCCCATGTCCCACTTGTTGACGACAGTCCACGCCGTGGGGGTGGTGCGGCGGCGCTTGTCGAGGACGGACATGTCGGAGAAGGGCTTCTCGGGCGCGGGCAGCTTGTTGACCCTGTTGCATCCTTCTTCGCACTTGCGGCAGCCGATGCAGCGGGTCATGTCGTGCAGAACGCCGTAGCCGTTGTCGTAGTAGGGGAAGGTCTCAACGCCAGCTTTCGCAACCTTGGCGGTGCCGAGAGCAGAGACTACGCCAGCCGTTCCCATGAAGGTCAGGAATTTTCTGCGATTCATATTGCTCTCCCTTACTTTTCAGCCGCTTGCGCCGGAGCTTCAGCAGCGGCGGGGGCCTTCGCCTTGTGGCAGGAGGCGCAGCTGGTGTTCACCGGGCGCTTGACGTCCATGCCCTTGTGGCAGCCCATGCACTGCAGGTGGTAGGCGGCCTTCAGCTGAGGACGCTCAGGCTGCATGCGGTCGATGGCAACCGGATGGCAGCTCACGCACTTGGGCGGAGTCAGGGACAGGGGGCTGTGGTGGTGGCAGGTGGCGCACAGCGTTTCCGGCTGGGTGTGGAAAGCGGCGGCCAGCTTGCTGTCCTTGATGTTCTCCATCAGGGAGGCCATGTGGCGCTTGTGGTTGAACACGCAGGGTTCGTATTCGTTCGCGATGGCGCCGATGACGGCCTTGGCCGGTCCAAGCGTGGCAGGCGCGGCCGCGCGCTTGGTTTCATGCACGGTCTTCGTTGCGACAGCGAGGTTGGCGGCTTCGGAGAGCCTGCCGGTGGTGCCGTCGGCCATCTGCTGAGGCGTCACGTTGACATTGTGGCAGGTGGAGCACCAGGCCGCGTCGTAGGACGGGGTGATGGTGCTGTGGCAGCCGGCGCACTCGCGCTTGGCGGTCTGCTGCTCGTGGCAGCTCACGCAGCTGGTGGGCGTCTTGCCGTCTTCACGCACGGCAATGTTCTTGGCGTGCATGGCTTTTTCGAGGGTGATGAACTTGCCTTCTTCCTTTCCCTCGGCGGAATGGCAGTCGCTACACGCGGCCGGATCGCCGGTGTGGTGGCATGTCTCGCATTTCTCGACTGCCTTTTCGTGAATAAGATGGTTGAAGAGCACCGGTTTCATGCTCGCGACCGGAGCGGTCGCTTTCGCGGATACCGGGAACATAACCTTGGCTGAAGGTGCACCACTGTCCGTCGCTTCCAGTTCGGAAGCCTGCCCGGGCCCTGCGCCCCAGATGATCAGACAGAAAGTACACGCCGCAGCCATCGCCGTCTGCTTGAGCAGTGCCTTACCGTTCCTCATGTGAACATCCTTTTGTATGCTGATCAGTCCCACTTTGACCGGCCGTTACCCCATGCGACGGACAGTCTCCAGCCCCGAACAGAGGGCGGGATGCATACTACTTTTTTTAGGTTAGACAACCCTTCCGGACGCGTCAAGCCGTAAGGGAAAAGAATCACGATCCCTCTCCCTCCGTCCGGCGTCCGGCTATTTCCCGAAGCTAGCACAATCCAAGGGCGTTGTCATGGTGCGCTGAGGACCCGCCTCCGGCGCGGGCGGGGTGTCCATGGGCTTTTAGGTTGTCCCGAAATGACCATGGAAGCATCGGCTTTTCCCCCGTCCATGAAGTCATGCGCAGCTGGATTCGGTTCGAGGGAAGGGGCAGAGTCGCCATGGATCTGCATAATTACGATAGGCCAGCGCTTGTTTCGCAGGCATTGAGCAGCGCCTGGCGGGACAGACCGAGTGGCCCATGGACAGGGGGCGGGCTCCTTTCCTGCCTGCTTTTGGCGGAACTCAGGCAAGCTTTTCCAGCATCCGCCGTGCCAGAGCCAGGGTCTCGTCCGGCCGCGCCAGATCTATCCACACGCTCTCGGCGCGACCCCTGAACCAGGTGATCTGGCGCTTGGCGTACTGGCGCGTCCTGCGGAACCACAGCTCCTTCATTTCGGCAAGCCCCATCCGTCCCTTGAGGTAGGCATAGACTTCGCGACAGCCTATCCCCGTCCAGCCTGGCGCCTGCTCGTCTCCGCAGGCCGCCATGGCAGCCTTTCCCTCCTCCAGGGCGCCGGCGGCGATCATGGCTTCGATGCGGGCCATGAGCCTTGGCTCGAGTTCGTCAAGTCGCGTCTGCGCCACGAGCAGGGGGCCTCGGCAGAGGGGGGCCGCTTCGGCGTTGGCGTGCCACCAGGAGAAGGGCCTGCCCGTTGCTTCGAGCACTTCCAGGGCGCGGGCCGTGCGCTGGCGGTCGCGGGGATGGATGCGGGCCGCGTAGGCGGGATCGGCCCTGGCAAGCTCCCGGTGCAGCGTCTCGGGCCCCGAGGCGTCCATGCGCGCGAGCACGGCCTGGTGGATGTCGGCCGGCACCTGCGGGATGTCGGCTATGCCCCGCAGGAGGGTCTGGAAGTAGAAGCCGGTGCCGCCCACGAGCAGGGGCGCAAGCCCCCTTGCCCTGATGTCCTGAATCCGCTCCAGGGCAAGCCTGGCCCAGGCAGCCGAGTCCACCGTCTCCTGCGTTGCGAGAAAGCCGTAGAGATGGTGCGGGCAGACGGCGCGCTCCTCCGGCGAGGGCTGGGCCGTGACGAGGGGAAAGTCGCGGTAGACCTGGCGCGAGTCGGCGTTGACCACCTCGCAGCCGATCTCCTGCGCCAGCCTGAGGGCGAGGGCCGTCTTGCCGGCGCCGGTGGGGCCGGCAAGGCAGAGCACGGCGGGAAGTCCGGCTCCCATGCTAGCTTCCGTCGCCAGGCTTTCTGCCGTAGCCTGACTGGGGCGCGCCGAGGCAGGGCGTGCTCTGGTTCATGCCGCCCGTCCGGTAGAGCTCCTCCAGCCGCGCGCGCACAAGCTCGGGCACGAGGCCGGCGATGTCGCCGCCGTGGGAGGCCGCGGCCTTGACGATGCTCGAACTCACGAAGAGCCAGCGGTAGTCGGTCATGAGGAAGACGGTCTGCAGGTCTGCCTGGAGGCGGCGGTTCATGAGGGCGAGCTGGAATTCGTACTCGAAGTCGCCCGTGGCGCGCAGGCCCCGCAGCATGGCGCAGGCGCCGTGGGCTGCCGCAAACTGGACGGTGAGCCCGCAGTAGGGGATGACATCCACGCGCTTCAGGTGCGCCGTGGCGTCCCTGACAAAGGCAACGCGCTCCTCGAGCGAGAAGAGCGGGTTCTTGCCGGCGTTTTCCGCCACCGCCACCACGACCCTGTCGAAGAAGCGCAGGGCCCTGCGGATGATGGAGACGTGGCCGTTGGTGACGGGATCGAAGGTGCCGGGATAGACGACGGCGTGGGCACGGTGCTCTGCCGGCAGGAGCCTGCCTTCCTCTTCTGCCGGTGCGGGGCCTGCGGGCACAGGGCTTGCCGGCGCGGGGGCCGCTCCCTGCAGCCTGCGGGCAACGCCCGCTGGCACCAGGCCCTCGATGCTGGCGCCGTGGGCTGCCGCGCCCTTGACCATGGTGGAGCTGATGTAGAGCCACTGGTAGTCGGTCATGAGAAAGACCGTCTCGATGCGGTGGTTGAGGCGGCGGTTCATGAGGGCGAGCTGGAACTCCATCTCGAAGTCCGAAACGGCGCGCATGCCCCTGAGCACGGCGGAGACGCCCCGCTCCTGGGCGTAGGCGACGGTGAGCCCCGAGAAGGGGGCGACTTCGACCTGGGGATTGTCCGCCAGGGCTTCGCGCAGCATGGCGCAGCGCTCCTCCTGGGAGAAGCGCGCAGGCTTGGGCGTCTTGTCGGCCACGGCCACGATGATGCGGTCGAAAAGCCGGCAGGCCCTGCGGATGAGGCTCAGGTGGCCGTTGGTAGGCGGATCGAAGGATCCCGGATAAAGGGCCGTTCCCATGGCGCGCTAGGCCTCCTCCCCTTCCGCCGGACCGCCGGTCCCGTCTGGCGGCGCAGCTCCTGCCTGGCCGGCGTCCCATCTGGCTGCCAGCACGCGCGTTTGGCCGTAGCACTTGTCGGAGAAGAGGCCGAGCCCCTGCGGCAGGGCGAGCTCGAGGCCCTTTTCGATCTCGAGGACCACGAAGGCGCCGTCCTGCAGCCAGCCGCAGGCGCACAGGGCGTCGAGCGAGCCCTGGGCCAGGCGCTTGCGGTAGGGCGGGTCGGAGAAGACGAGGCCGAAGGGGCCGCCCATGTTCCGTCCCGTGCCGCGCACCCGGCGCAGGAGCTTGAGGCAGTCGTCCTGGCAGAGCACGGCGCGGCCGGCAAGGCCGAGGCGCTCGACGTTGTCTTCCAGGCAGCGCAGGGCCCTGGCCGAGTTTTCCACCAGCCAGGCCCGTTCGGCTCCGCGGGAGAGGGCCTCGAAGGCGAGGCTGCCCGAGCCTGCGAAGAGGTCGAGCACCTGCAGGCCCTCCCAGGCGGGCAGCCGCGCGTCGAGCATGGAGAAGAGCGACTCGCGCACCCTGCTCATGGCAGGGCGGTAGCCTTCGCCTTCGACGGTCTTGAGCGTGCGCGACCTAAGCGCGCCGGCAATGATGCGCATGGCCTAGAGCTTGGAGATGAGGCGGGTGAGGTAGTAGTCCATCTTGGCCAGCGCCTCCTCGAGGTTGGTCTGGTCCACCCAGGGGCGGTCCTTGCCGTCGCCGAGGCGCTGCTTGAACATCTCCCACTTGCGCTCCACTTCGCCGGTGAGGAAGTTCCAGTCGATGCGCGGATGGGCTTCGGGCTCGTGCTGGACCAAGGCCTGCACGGCGCCGCCCTTGAGGGTCATCTCCTCAAGGTAGCTGGGGATGACGGGCTCGATGCCGAAGCGCTCCTTGACCAGGCCGGCGAAGATCTGCTGGGCCTTCTCTTCGCCGTGCACCAGCACGACGTTGGGCTTGGATGCCGCAAGGGGCTTGAGCCAGTCGAGCAGCTGGCTCTGGCCGGCGTGGGCCGAGAAGCTGTTGATGCAGAAGATCTTGGCCTTGATCTCCATGTCCTCGCCGAAGAGGGTGAGCTTCTTGGCGCCGTCGACGATGGCGCGGCCGGGCGTGCCCACGGCCTGGAAGCCGACGAAGACGAGGCTGGTGCCGGGACGCCAGATGTTGTGCTTGAGATGGTGCTTGATGCGGCCCGCGTTGCACATGCCCGAGGCGGAGATGACAATGGCGGGCTTCTTGACGTCGTTGATGGCTTCGGACTCTTCCCTGCTCAGGGTGTAGTGGAGGTTGGGCAGCTCGAAGGGATCTTCGCCCGACGCCAGCATGCGCTGGGTGGCGTCGTCCATGAGCTCCTTGTGGCGTCGGAAGATCTCCGTGGCGCGTATGGCCAGCGGGCTGTCCACGTAGATGGGCATGTCGTCCGGCAGGGCGCCCTTGGAGGCCAGGCTGTGCAGGCAGAAGAGCATCTCCTGGGTGCGCTCCACGGCGAAGGCCGGGATGATCACCTTGCCGCCCTTGGCGTAGGAGTAGGCGATGGCGCTGGCCAGCTCGTCGAGGGATGTCGAGGCGTCCTTGTGGTCGCGGTCGCCGTAGGTGGTCTCCATGAAGACGTAGTCTGCGGGCGGGGGCGTCTCGGCAGGGCGCACGATGAGGGTGTTGGGCCGGCCGATGTCGCCGGAGAAGACGATGCTCGTGGTCTTGCCGTCCTCGGTGATCTCGAGGCGCAGGGTGCCGGAGCCGAGGATGTGGCCGGCCTCGTAGAAGGTGGCCTTGATGCCGGGCGCAGGCTCGACGCTCATGTGCAGAGCCACGGGGCGCAGGTGCTTGGGCACGGCCTGGGCGTCCTCGATGGTGTAGAGGGCCTGGGGCGGATTCTTCAGGCCGCGGCGGGCGTACTTGCGCTGCTCGAACAGGGCTTCCATTTCCTGGATGTGGGCGCTGTCCTCCAGCATGATGCCGATGAGCTCGCCCGTGGCGGGGGTGCAGTAGATTTCGCCCTTGAATCCCTCCTTGACGAGCAGGGGGATGAGGCCGGAGTGGTCGATGTGGGCGTGGGTGAGCAGGACGAAGTCGACGTTGGCGGCCCGGTAGGGTTCGGGGTCGCGGTTGCGGGCGTCGATGGCCTTGTTGCCCTGGTGCATGCCGCAGTCGACGCAGAAGCGCTTGCCGCAGGCCTCAATCATGTAGCACGAACCGGTGACGGTCTGCGCTGCGCCAAGAAACTGTACTTTCATCGCATCCTCTCCTTCGCAAAACGAGGGTTCCTGCCCGCCGAGCCGGGGGAGCTTCCGCCCGGAAAGGGCTTTCCTGCGGTGATAGCCATCACTGGCGCCAAAAGCAAGCGGCCTTGGCTTTGGCCGGGCATCGGCGTACAAGGGGGAGCCCCCTGCAGCCCGCGGCCGACGACAAGGAGAACCTTCCCGCATGGACACGCCCCGACAGCCTGAAGCGCGCTTTGCCTGCCTGCCCGTGGAGGGCCCCGTGCCTTCGCCCCCGCCGGGCTGGACCTGGGAAGGGCTCATGGCCGAGGCGCTGGCGGAGGCCAGGCATGCCGGCGGGGCCGGAGAGGTGCCTGTCGGCGCCGTTGTCGCCGATCCCCTTGGCCGCATCGTCGGCAGGGGGCGCAACGCGCCGATCGCAGACTGCGATCCCACGGCCCACGCCGAGATCATGGCCATCCGGGATGCCTGCGCCAGCCTTGGCAGCTGCCGCCTCGGCGGCTGCGTGCTCGCCGTCACGCTCGAGCCCTGCACCATGTGCGCGGGCGCCATCCTGCACGCCAGGCTTGCCGGCGTGGTCTACGGCTGCGAAGACAGGCTGGCGGGGGCCGTCTGCTCGCGCGCCGACGTGCTCGACCAGCTGCTGGCGGGACGCGCGGCCTGGCACATGGGCGGCGTGCTTGCCGGGGAGTGCGCAAGCCTCCTCGAATCCTTCTTTGCGGCCAGAAGAGGGTGACGCAGGGCTGCGCCCGTGTTTACCGCTGCGTCGCGCTGTGCTACACCAAGCCATCCGCCCGGCCCTGCTGACGGCAGGCGAGGCGCGCAAGGGAGAAGACTGTGAACGAGAACATCGACGATCTCACCATTGAATACGAGGAAAACGGCGTCAAGCTGGTCAAGGAGCTGGACAAGGCCGTGCTCAGCCGCGGCGCCTGGACCACCATCGTCTTCCGCTACCAGGAATGGAAGGCCGACGCCGAAGCCTACGGTCCCGAGAAGTACAGCATCCGACGCTACCGCAAGATGAACGGCGAGTACCGCTACCAGTCCAAGTTCACCATCTCGAGCGATGACCAGGCGCGCAAGCTTATCGATGTCCTGGAAGGCTGGATGGGCGTGAAGTAGCCTGCGATGCCGACTCCAAGAACTCTCTCGGCGGCACGGCGGCTGGCCTGCCTGCTCTGGCTGCTGGCCCTGCTGGCGCTCCCGCTTTCCTGCGGCGAGGCTCTGGCGGCGGAAAGCGACACCTTCA
>DFDR01000104.1 GCA_002369295.1 Desulfovibrionaceae bacterium UBA3823 | reverse complement strand
TGGAGGAACCCATGACCATAGCCGCACAGCTTCAGAAGGTCCATGCGCCCTTTGTCTCCTGCGAATTCTTCCCGCCTGCCGACGACGGCGCCATGGACGAGTTCTACGCGGCCGTCGACAGGCTGACCCAGCTCTCGCCGCTCTTCGCCTCGGTGACCTACGGCGCCGGCGGAAGCAAGCAGGACCGCACCTTGGGCGTTGCCCGCGAACTCTCGGCGCTCGGTTTTGCCGTCATGAGCCACCTCACCTGCGTCGGCGCCAAGCCTGCCGGTCTTGTGGACTACATGCAGAGCCTCAGGGACGCCGGCGTCAGCAATATCCTCGCCCTGCGGGGCGATCCGCCTCGGGACAAGCCCTTCCAGTGGACTGGCCCCTTCCGGCATGCCGAGGATCTGGTCCGCTACATTGCCCGCCAGCAGCCGGACGTCTCCATCGGCGTTGCCGGCTATCCCTGCCCGCATCCGGAGTCGCCGACCTTTGCCGAGGACCGCATGTACACTCTGCGCAAACTCGATGCCGGCGCCGACTTCGTGGTGACCCAGCTCTTCTTCGACGTGCGCGACTACTTCGAGCTTGTGGACTGGCTGAGGGAGCATGGCTGCACCAAGCCCGTCATTCCTGGCGTTCTGCCCATTCAGAGCTTCAAGTCCCTGCGTCGCGTGCTCTCCATGTGCGGGGCGAGCATTCCCGCCAAGCTCTATCTGGAACTCGAGGAGGCGGACAGGAAGGGCGGCGCCGAGGCCGTGCGCAAGGTCGGCATCGACTTTGCCGTAGACCAGATTACCCGCCTCATCATGGGGGGGGCTCCCGGGATCCATCTCTACACCCTCAACAAGGCAGAGCTCTGCCTGCAGATAGCCCGCGAGGCCGGCATAGGGTAGGGACGCGCCCGGCGGGCGGCGCATTCCCCTGGAGGATGAAGGAGCGGGCGGAAGGCTGAAGCTTTGCCGAAAGCGTCGCTCAAGGTCTTCCCAAGTCTCTGGACTTTTTGTAGAGAAGGCAGAGGCGCTCTCGACTGCAGTTCGAGCTCAGCATGGTGTCTGTTCCGAAGACTTGTCCCAAGGCTCTGTCCCCATGACCTTGGCAAAGACTGCTGGTGCAGGATTGCAGACTGGCGCCGACGGCATGCCTGCTGTCCTGCTGCCTCGATGACGTTGTCCAGACAGCCTCGGCAGGACATGCTTCATCAATCCCCAAGGAAGGTCCGTCCATGGCGTCCTGTTCACACTCTGCCGAAGGCACCGAATCGTCTCATCCCGCAGCAAGAAGCTGCCGGGTGATTCGCGTTGATTTGCGCCGTGCCCGCGTGGCCAGCCTGGCCGAGCAGGTTCGCCAGGGGCGCTATGCAGTCGATGTCAGGCGCCTGGCGTCCGATCTGCTCCGGCTGGAGCCGGCGATCTGCACCGAGGCGGAAAGCCTCAAGGCGTAGGCTGGCTGCCTTCCATCGTAGTCGAGAGGCCCAGAATTCCTGCAGGCAGAGAGATGCCGGCTTGGCAGGCATAAGGCCGGCATCAGACGCCGATCGCAAGGAAAGCCGCCCAGGTTCATTCCTGTGGGCGGCTTTCCGGCGGAATAGGCGGGCGTGCAGAGGCAGAATTCGGGCCTAGAGGCCCAGCGTGTCCTTGGCCTTCTTGAAATGGCTCTTCAGGCTTTCTTTCATGGCATCAAGGGGGCCTTCCTGGCCAGCCTTCTCGAACTCCTTGAGCAGCTCTTCCTGCCTGGCGTTGATCTTGGTCGGCGTCAGCACGTTGACGACGACGACCATGTCGCCCTTCTGCCGGGTGCCGATGATAGGCATGCCCTCGTCGCGGATGCGCAGAGGGGTGCCGCTCTGGATGCCCTTGGGAATGGCAACGGAAAGCTCGTGGTCTATGCCGGGAACGGCAATCTTGTCGCCGAGGGCTGCCTGGACAAAGCTGATTTTGGCCGTATAGATGAGGTCCTCGCCCTGGCGCCGGTAGATCTTGCTGTCTTCGACATCGAGGATGACGAAGAGATCGCCGGCGGGCCCGCCGTGGAGGCCGCATTCGCCCTCGCCGCGCACGCGCAGGCGCGTGCCGGTATCGACGCCGGCCGGGATGCGCAGGTTGAGCTCCTTGGGCGTCTTCATGACGCCGTCGCCGTGGCACTTGGGACAGGGCTTGCGGATGAACTGGCCTGTGCCGTGGCAGTTGGGGCAGGGCGTGGAGATGGAGAAGAAGCCCTGGGAGCGGCGGATCTGGCCTGTGCCGTGGCAGTGGGGGCAGGTCTCGGGTCGGGTGCCCGCAGCCGCGCCTGTGCCTTGGCAGGCATCGCAGGTGGCGTGGCGGTGGATGGTGACGGGAATCTCCGCGCCGTGGGCCGCCTGCTCGAAGGTCACGTGCAGGCTCAGGCGCAGGTCGTCGCCAGCAGCGGGGCCGCCGCGGCCCTGGGCGCCGCCGAAGCCGAAGAAGCTGCCGAAGTCCCCGAAGATGTCGCCGAACTGGGAGAAGATGTCGCTGGCGTTGGCGAAGCCCTGGCCCTGGCCCACGCCCTCGAAGCCGAACTGATCGTAGCGGGCGCGCTTATTGGGATCGCGGAGCACGTCGTAGGCCTCGGCGGCCTCCTTGAACTTCGCTTCGGCTTCCTTGTCGCCGGGGTTGCGGTCGGGGTGGTACTTGAAGGCAAGCTTGCGGTAGGCCTTCTTGATCTCGTCGTCGGAAGCGTCCTTCCCGACGCCGAGGACGTCGTAGTAGTCTCGCTGCTGTTCCATGCCTGCTCTGCTCTATGCGTTTTCGGTTGCCTGGGCCTCGAGCTCGGCTTCGTACTTGCCGGAAGCCTTGTCCAGGGTGGGATCCGCAGGCAGCACCTTGCCGGCCGCGATTTCGCGCAGGGCGGTCACGATTTCCTTGTTGCGCGACTCCACGAGGGGCTCGTAGCCGTCGCGGTACTGGCGCACGCGCTTGATGGCCATCTGGACGAGAAGGAAGCGGTTCTGAACGCGCTGCTGGCAGTCTTCAACCGTGATGCGGGCCATGTCTACCTCCGGATGCGGGCTGGACGCCCGGTGTGGCATAGATAGTGTCCCTGTCCTGCCTGTCAAGGGATATGGGCGATCCTGGCAGCAAGAACAGGATAAAGAAGGACGGGAGGAAAAGGAATTTGTCTCCATAGGTGATCGGACATGGCTTGTCAATGCCTTGAAAAGATCGGGTCTGCGTCGGCACACTTCCCCTTGCGACGCAGGAAGGCCCCGCGAGGTCCAGCACGCCTTTTCGGTGCCTTTTCTGGAGCCGGGCATGGCTGGCCGGCAGAGACCGCTTTGCCTGGCCTTGTCGCCAGCAAGAGCGCAGCCGCTCGACGGCGGCGCAGGAATGGCCTTGC
>DFDR01000208.1:15374-15730 GCA_002369295.1 Desulfovibrionaceae bacterium UBA3823 | reverse complement strand
CGTCCCGTCGGCAGGCCGAGGAAGGAGCCCGAAGGCGAGCTGAAGCCCAAGCGCCCCGTGGACGGACCAAAGAAAGAGCCGACGGACGCTAAGCCATAGCATTCAAGAGGAGTGGCATGCGCATAGACCGCATAGACGGCATAGACTGCGCCCCGCACGGCTTCTTCGGAAGCGCCGTGCGGGGCCTTTGCGTGCCTGAACAGGGAGCGGGCCTGCCCCGCGCCCGGGGCCGCCGGGGACTGTCGCAGCGGGAAGGAGCCTGCGCGGGGCTGGCGGGGTCCCGCACGGATCCAGCCAGGGAAGCGCCCTGCGGCGGCGCTGCGGGCTTTGCCGGCCTCAGGCCCTGCCAGCCTCAG
>DFDR01000208.1:0-15299 GCA_002369295.1 Desulfovibrionaceae bacterium UBA3823 | reverse complement strand
CCCTGCCGGCGCCGCCGGAATCGCGGCTGGGGCAGGCCGCCTTTGCTAGATCGCGGGCCGTGACGACGAGGTCGGGAAGCTCCCTGCCTGCGGCCTCGCCCCTGACGATGAGGGTTTTGCCTCCGCAGAGCACGGCGGGACGGCTGATCGCAATGCGCCGGCCGAGGCTGTCTGCAAGATGAAGGCCGTCGGGGCCGTCAAGCACCTTGGCGGGGTGGAGCAGCACGGCGTAGAAGAGGTCCTCCATGACATAGCCGTCCCTCCCCCGCGTGCGCATGCACTCGAGGAGGGCCTGGGCGCCCCTGGCCGTGATGCGCAGCTCGCCTGCGGCCGTGCGCCTGAGGAGCCGGGGCTCTTCTGCCCTGCGGGCATCGCCCGCCCGGGCTTCCGTCCTGACCTTTGCTCTGGCGTCTGTTCTGGCGTCTGTCCCAGGATTCTTCCCAGAATCCGTCCCGGGATCCGTCCCGGCGTCCGCCGTGTCGCGAAGCGCTTTCTGCATGCCGTCCTCCCGTGCCGCAGGGACAAGGATCGCATGCCCCTGGCGCGGCGTCAACGCCGGCGGCCGCTTTCCCTTGACGCCGGCGCGAAGGCTGGGGAAACTGCCATCCAGCGTGCCGGCAAGGGCGCTGCACCCGCCTGGCCCTTTCCTGCACCTCCAGCACTCCTTCAACGCTTCAAGGCTGACACCATGCATCTGCGAGACTGCCTCCCTGCCGGCGTCCGGCACGCCGCCCCCGTCCTTGTTCTTGCCCTTGTTCTTGTTCTTCCGCTCCTGCCTGCGGCGGTGCTGGGCGCGCCTGCCGGCGAAGCGGATCCCGGCATGCCCGTGGACGGCGGACGCATCGTGCTCGGCACCATTGGCGAGCCCTCCAACCTGAACCCCTACATCAGCACGGACGCCTCCTCGCACGAGGTGGCAGGCGAAATCCTCGTCGCCCCCCTGCGCTACGGCAAGGATCTGCAGCTCGAGCCCTGGGCCGCGGAGAGCTGGAGCGTGTCGCCCGACGGCCGCAGGCTCGAGTTCACGCTGCGCAAGGGCATACGCTGGGAGGACGGGGTGGAGCTGACCGCCGACGACGTGGTCTTCACCGTGAAGACAGCTGCGGACCCCAAGCTGGCCAGTCCCTATGCCGAGGACTTTCTGCGCATCAAGAGCATCCGGGCCCTCGACCGCTACCGCTTCGAGGCCGTGTACGACGAGTACTACGCCAGGGCCGAAGCCACCTTCGCCTCCGCCATCCTGCCCAGGCACATCCTCGAGGGCCAGGAGGTGCGCGGCCACGCCTTCTCGCGCCGGCCCGTCGGCGCAGGCCCCTACCGCCTCAAGGCCTGGGAGCCGGGCTCGCGCCTCACGCTGGAGGCCAGTCCCACCTACTTTATGGGCCGTCCCCACATCGACCAGGTCATCTACCGCGTTATCCCCGACTCCGGCACCATGTTCATGGAAATGCGCGCCGGACGCCTCGACATGATGGGCCTGAGCCCCGAGCAGTACCTGCGCCAGACCAACACGCCCGAATGGACCGAGAACTGCCGCAAGTACCGCTACCTTGCTTCGGCCTACGTCTACCTTGGCTTCAACATGGAGCACCCCTTCTTCAAGGACAGGAGGGTACGCTGGGCCGTTTCCCGGGCCATCAGCCGCGAGGAGCTCGTCAAGGGGGCCCTGCTTGGCCAGGGCGTGCCCGCCTTCGGCCCCTACAAGCCGGGCACGGAGTACTACCACCCCTCGCTCAAGCCCGTGGAGCAGGATCTCGCCGAGTCGGCCAGGCTGCTCAGGGAGGCCGGCTTCGAGGACCGCGACGGCGACGGCATACTCGAGCGCGACGGCAAGCCCTTTGCCTTCACCATCCTGACCAACCAGGGCAATGCCGAGCGCATCCTGGCGGCCATCATCATCCAGAGCCACTTGAAGAAGCTCGGCATCGACGTGCAGGTGCGCACCGTGGAGTGGGCGGCCTTCATCCGGGAGTTCGTGAACAAGGGCCTCTTCGACGCCGTCATCCTCGGCTGGACCATTTCGCCGGACCCCGACCTCTACCAGGTGTGGCACTCCTCGCAGGCCGTGCCGGGCGGGCTCAACTTCACCCACTTCAAGGACAGAGGGCTGGACGATCTGCTCGACCGCGGACGCCGGACCGCAGACAAGAAGGAGCGCCATGCGATCTACTGTCGGGTGCAGGAGATCCTGGCAGCCGAGCAGCCCTACGCCTTCCTCTATGTTGGCTACGCCCTGCCCGTGGTGCATCGGCGCTTCCAGGGCATCGAGCCGGCGCTGGCTGGCATCGCGTGGAACATGGACAAGTGGTGGGTGCCCAGGGCCGAGCAGCGGCCGCTCTTCCAGCAGTAGGCCTGGCAGGAGCAGGCGCCGGAGGGCGTCCTGCACCGCCAAGGCGGGCGGGCCGGCAACCCCGGCGGAGGCGCCCGGCGGCGATGCGCGCGGCGGAGCGCGCTGGCGGGGAG
The DNA here is from genome assembly GCA_002369295.1 of Desulfovibrionaceae bacterium UBA3823. GTDB lineage: Bacteria > Desulfobacterota > Desulfovibrionia > Desulfovibrionales > Desulfovibrionaceae > Desulfovibrio. The sequence continues at coordinate 12,836 of DFDR01000208.1, read as the reverse complement.
GCTGTCAGGGAGGCTCGCAGGATCGCCTTGCCAGGAGATCGGGCAGCTCTGCGCCGGGCCTGCGCGCCGGCTTGGCGAGGTCTGCCGGCACATGCCCCCCGTGAAACGGATGCAGCCTTGGAGGCTTGAAGCTGTGCTGGAAGGCGCGGCGCTGGCCTATGGGCAGGTTGAAGAGGAGCTTGAGGCTGGCGAGGCCGCCGTCAGGGGAGCGGCCGTCCAGGCCAGCGGCGGATGGCCCGCAGGCGCGGGACGTCGCCCGTGAAGATCCAGCCGCCGGCTGGAGACGGCTGCTGTCATGATTCGGGTCAACGCGGGGCACGGCCAGGGCGACGCCGGCGTCCGGTTCAGGCAGGAGCCATGGCCGGTGAGGCAGGCGCGGCGGCGGAAAAGGCGTGGAAGGGATGCGTGGAAGGGAGGTGGAGGAGGGAGGCGGAGCGGGGAAGCAGGAGTCGGCTAGAAGTGCTTGGCCTGGCCCCGCGAGGCGCGGGCGCTGGCCTTGAGCTCCTCGATGCGGGAAAGGAGCGGGATGCGCTTCCTGTTCCTGGCCAGGAGGATGCGCAGGGCGATGTAGCAGACAAGAAAGACGAAGACGTAGCCGGCATGGAGACTGGTGCCGGGAATGTCGTAGACGGGTATGCCCTCGAAGCGCAGCGCCATCCAGCCGAGGGCGAAGGGGACGGGGCAGATGCTTGCCATGCCGACCCCGGCCTGGGCGAAGAAGCTCTTGCCGAATTCGTCGTGGGCCATCTTGTTGATGGCGAGGTAGGCCTGCTTGTCGCCGGCGTGGATGGCGTCCACGGAGAGGTTGTGGTAGCGCAGGACTTCGGCCTGCATGGCCTCGAGGCGCCGGCGGTGCCAGAGGTAGACGAGGGCGGAGATGAGCTCGCCCAGAACGAGGCTGTAGAAGGCGAGCAGGGCCGAACCGAGCCACAGGCCGGCTTCCGCCGATGCCGGCCAGCGGAAGGGGGCGATGAGGAAGGCGTCGAGCCATGCGGGGACGAGAGCTGCGAAGTCCATGGGCGGCCTTGGCAAGCGCGTTCAGCGGCAGGGATGGGCGGGGGCGCCGTCTCTTGCCCTGCCGCTGGACGCAAGCTTGAAGGTGGGGGCTACCAGAGGCGCATGCCGAAGAAGCCGCGCAGAACGTAGTTGACGCCCACGATGAGGGCAACGACGACGAAGAGGCGCTTCAGCCAGACGTCGGAGATGAACTTGGACGTCATGGGGCCTATCCAGGAGCCGAGGACGATGCCGGCAAGCTCGATGCCGATGAGGGGCCAGTACACGGGCGTGCCGCCGAACATGAAGGTCGTGATGGAGGTCACCATGCCGACGAGCACGGCGAAGGCGGATGTGCCGGCTGCAAGGTACATGGGCAGCTGCGCCACGCTGGTGAGCAGAGGCACGAGGAGGAAGCCGCCGCCGACGCCGAGGAAGGAGGCCACGGAGGCGATGACAAAGCCGCCGACGATGGGCATGAGCGGGGAGAAGGCGAATTCGACGCCGCAGAAGGTGAAGCGGATCTTGGAGGGGCTGATGCTGAGCACCTTGACGCGGGAGCCGGAGCTGTCGCCCTGGTTCTGCCTGGCCATGGCCTCGAAGGCCTTGGCGGCCTCGTTGGCCTTCTGCTTCTTGGCCCGGGCCATGGGCAGGGTCTGCCAGAGCAGGTAGATGCCGAGGCCGAGGACGAAGATGCCGAAGTAGCCCACGTAGTCGCGGAAGGAAACCTTGCCCTGGCTTAAGATGGGCGTGAGGATGGAGCCGGCCAGGGAGCCGATGCCGAGGGCGATGCCGAGCGGCAGGACGATGCGGCCGAGGGACCAGTACTTGATGGAGGAGATGAGGGAGGAGGTGCCGACCATCCACTGGTTGGACACGCGGATGGAGTCCGTCACCAGCTTGTTCATGGGATGGCCCTTGCCGAAGGAGTTCGCGTAGTCGCCGAGGCCGTAGACGCTGATGTGGCCGACGGAGGCCATGACGCCGCCGAAGGCGCCGACAGAGGAGAAGATCCAGCCGACCCAGATGGCCCAGCAGAAGGCGAGGACCACGTTGACGTTGGGGGCGCCGGGAATGCCGAGAAAGCCGGGCGCGGCGCTGGGATCGAGCTTGCCGTCCTTGACGGCCGCGTCGATGGCCTTGCGCAGGCGTTCGTTGCCGGCAGCCTTGGCGGGAGCGGGGGCCTGGGCTGCCTGGGCAGGCGCCGGCGCCTGGGCGACCTGTGCAGAAGCGGGGTCCTGTGCAGAAGCGGGGGCCTGGGCTGCCTGGGCGGGCGCCGGCGCCTTGGCGGGATCCTGCTTGGCCTGCTCGGGGACCGGGGCGTTGGCGAAGGCTGCCTGGGGCAGGGCTGCGCCTGCCAGGAAGATCGCCAGAAAGAAGGCGGTAAAGAAGACGGTTTTGCCGTTTGCCACGTGTAATTCTCCTATTGGTGTTGCGCGGTGCGCAGGGCTGCGCGGAAAGGGGCTACTTGGCGTCCTTGAAGAGGACGAGCGGACAGTTCTTGCAGATGTCGCCGCCCGGGAAGGGATCGCCTGGCCTGGTGATGGAGCTGGAACCCGCGGCGCTGATGCGCGACAGAAGGCGCTCGACGACCTTGCCTATCTGGGAGCCGGGGATGAAGACGTTGGTTTCGCCGCGCTCGGTCTTGCCGGCGTTGTAGGAGCCGGAGCAGGGCGGGCACTGGTTGAAGGTCTGCTCCTTCCAGGACCACACGCAACCGCCGCAGGCGGAGGAGCTCATGAGGATCTGGGTGCGCAGGGGATGGGTGTCGGTGGCAGCCATGTAGTCGCAGGCCAGATGGTAGGCCTGGAGGCTGTCGCAGTAGAAGTGGACCACGTGCGGGTCGAGGACGGCGTCGCCCAGGGGGCTGACGGCGACTGCCCGGCAGCTGTCCTTGTCCAGGCGGGGCTTGGAGCGCAGGAAGCGTTCGGCCTGCTCGGCATTCAGGCAGTACTTGAGCTGGCTCTTGACCTCCCCTTCGTCGATGTCGTGCCAGCCGAAGATGCACTGGGCGTTGGTGCAGAAGAGCTTGTCCACCGTGCCGAGCACGGTTTTGCCCTGCATGCGGGCGCCCACCTCCCACTGGCAGAAGGTCTGGGGCTTGAGGGGCGTGCAGTAGGCTGGCGCCTTCGCCTTGAATTCCTCAACCTCTTCGTCGGAGAAGAGGAAGCGGACGGCGACGGGGTGGTGGTAGAGCCTCAGCTCGCGCATGAGGGTCTCGTCCATTTCTCTGTAGCTTAAGGCCATGGTTCCTCCCTGGATGGGTTGTCGGCGTCTTGGGATCCGGGGCTTCGGCCGGCCTGCTCTGGAGACGGCTCTGGCGTTCCTCCTTGAAAGCGCCAAAGCTGGGGCAGGCGGGGCCGCACAGGGGCTGCGGATGAAAGCCCTTGAAAAGACGCCGGTCTAGAGGAAAGATGCTGCCGCAGGGGTGGGGAAGCGGCAAGGGGGCAGGCCAGCGCAGCCAGCTGGAACGCGAGGAAATGGCCTTCGCATCCTCGGGATGCGGAAAAGCGCCCCGCGCGTCCCTGCCGGCAGGGCCCGGCGCAGGCCGCAGGATTGCCCCTGGAGCCGAGGGCCGGGATGCGGCGCAACATCTGCAGGGCTGGCGCCGAAGCGCCGACGCCAGGGGAACGGATGCCTCTGCGTGTCAAGACGCCTTTTTTCAGAAAAAGCATGACAGGCCCCGCAGGGCTGGCTATATTTGCCTAGCGGATTCTTTGCCTGCGCCCAGCGGTCTTCTGGCCTAGGCTTGGGCGAGGCGTCCGCATGTTCAGGAGATTTTTCCTTCTTGAGGAGGAGGGAGATGAACTGCATTCCTTGGAGCAGCCTCGGCGCCTGCCTGGCGGCGCTGGTTCCGGTCCTGCCGTGGCCAGCCCAGTCCGCCTTCGCCGAGGACGCAGGCAGGCCGGACGACGTTGCCGTCGTCGATCGCGCCAGCGGCAAAGTCGCCCTGAAGGGGCCAACGGTGCTCTACTCGGTCGCCGAGGGGCTCTTCTTCGACACGGTGCACAACGCCCACGCGCCGGCGGACAGGACGGCCGCCGACTTCGACGTCTGCACTGCCGTGGGCGTCATCCGCATCGAAGGGCGAAACATTCATGTGCGGAACAACGGCAGGGTCAGCACTTTCCGCATGCAGGGGGACATTGTGGAACTCAACGCCCGGACCTTCAAGGCCTGGGGGCTTGAAAGCTCCCCCGTGGAGAGCGCGGCCTGCGCCGGCGCCCTGTAGCGCCTGCAGCCTTCCGCCGCCATGGCTTTGCGGGCATTCCGGTGCTCACATGCTGCCGGAATGCCCCTTTTTTGGCGTTCATGCCGTGCTCTAGCAAGATGCGAGGATTACTTGATGCATTTTCTAGAGCTTTTCCGTATACTTGTTCCCGAAGGCATTGCGTGCCCGGCGCTTTGTCTACCATGTTTGGCACCAACCACTTTTACCATATCTTGGAGGATGACGAATGACCATCATCACCTTTATCAGCATCTGGTTCGTGTTCGCCCTGGTCGGCGGATGGCGCTTCTATGCCTGGAAAAACGAGAGCCGCCAAGGCATCACCCTCGACGAACGCAACGAAACCTTCGGTGCCAGGAACTTTGAAATCCGCATGCGCACGCTTGACTTCGTGCTCATCAACTTTCTGACCGGCAACTTCCTCTACATTTTCTTCAGCTTCGACATGGCCCGCAAGCTGAAGAAGCAGTATCCCGGCGCGGGCTTCATGCCATTCGTCGTTCTGCTCGGCATCGCGCTCATGATGTGGAACGCGATCTTCCTCTTCGCCTCCTACGACTTCATGCTGCGCAGCGTGGCCGAGAACGCCTTCGACAGCGCCCTGCTGATGAACGAGCTCTCCAGCTTCATTTTCACTAGCGTCACCGTCACCGACCTCGTCATTCTGCTTCTGGTCTCCATCTCCTCCAAGCGCTACATCGAGCGCTGGCTCGAGGCCGAAGGCCTTGCCTGCCCCATGAACATCGTGCTCTGCCTCATCTTCCCGGTGTTCTACCAGTACCACTGCATCCGCAACGCTGAAGAGCGCCACAAGAAGATAGGCGGATAGCCTTCCGGCTTTTTCCGCTTGCCTTCCTGCAGGCCGTCCGCGAGCTTTCCGCTCCCGGACGGCTTTGCTTTTGGGCGAAGCGCCAGGGCGGCCGGCGGCGCGGCTTCAGGGCCGGCGCTTTGGCCTGCTCTTTCCCGTTTCCTCTCTGACCTGCTTTCTGGGCTGCTTTCTGGCCTGCGTTCCGGCGTTCTTTTCCTCTTGGCGCTTTTCGTGTAGTGTGCCGGCAGGCCGGACGCCTTCCGGCAGCCCACAAGGCAAGGAGAAGCCATGATCATCGCCGTTATCGTAGCCGTTGCGGTCCTCCTCGGGGCCGTTGTCGTACTCTACAACCGCCTGGTTTCCGGGCGCAACACGGTCGAGGAGTCCTGGAGCTCCATCGATGTGCAGCTCAAGCGCAGAAACGACCTCGTGCCTTCGCTGGTCAATGCCGTCAAAGGCTACATGGGCCATGAGAAGAGCACCCTGATCGAAGTGACCGAAGCGCGCGTGCGCAGCATGCAGGCCTCCAAGGCTGGCCCCGCGGCCCTCGCCCAGGCCGAGGGCTTCATGCAGCAGGCCCTTGGGCGCCTCTTTGCCGTGGCCGAGCAATATCCTGATCTCAAGGCGAGCGCCAACTTTCTCCAGCTCCAGAACGAGCTGGCCCATCTCGAGGACGAAATCCAGCTCGCCCGCCGCTACTACAACGCAGCCGTGCGCGATCAGAACAACCGCATCCAGCAGGTGCCGAGCAACTTCGTTGCAGCGCTCTTCCACTTCCAGAAGCACGAGTTCTTCGAAATCCGCGATGCTTCCCAGCGGGCCGTTCCGCAGTTCAACATCTAGCGCCACCCTCTGGCGATTGCGCATTCTGTCCATCAGGAAGCTTCTTGCCGTCCATCCGCACGTTGGCTGGTTGAAGAACGAACCCTCGCCGATGCCGGGAAGACTCTTGCGCTGAGCTTGCGGCCAAGAAGGTGCCCCGCACGGGTGAATGCCGGCTGAGACAAGGCGCCCGCGTCCTGGATCTGCGGACTCAAGACCTTTGTCCGGCTCGACGCACTTGTGCCCGCTCGGCGATTCTCGGCGCACGCCCGTCTGCGGTCGCGTGTCGGATTTTCCGCAGGTTCCGCTCCTGTCGGGCACGCGGGATCTCTTCCTGCTGAACGCCTGCCGCATGCCCCTCAGGCTGAGTGCGGCCGAGGTGCCAGCTGAACTTTTGATGCCTTCGAGGGCATGCGTTGCGTGAACTGCTCCGATGCATGCGGCCATGCCCGAGTCCAAGAACGTCTTTGCTGAACTGGCGGGTTTGTTGAGATGCTTGTTCCACTCGCCAGACGCATCGTGTCTGAATTCTGCACAAGGAGCCTGTATGATTGATTTTTTGTGTAAATCAACCTTCTTCTCAGTGCTTCCATTGCTCTTTTCTCTCTCAGCAGGGCCATCGTTTGCCGGCAACTCAGATATTTTTGCCAAAAATGAGTATGCGCAGGTGTTGCATGATTTGCAGTACAATCATTATTTGTCACAAGAAACACTGCAAATGTATAAAAAATTTTTAGAAAACAAAAAAATTTATGTTGGAGGCGCACCTGCTGTCTATTTTGAATATAAAGTTGTTGGCAAAGCGACAAAAGATAAACCTTACCCAATATATATTTCTCTTCATGGTGGTGGTAGAACTACAAAAGAAGTAAATGATCAGCAATGGGAAAATCAGATAAATCTCTACGATATACAATTTGGAATTTATATTGCACCACGAGCACCGTGGGATGACTGGAATATGTGGTTTCAGGAACCTATCGATAGAGTAATTGAAGAATTTATCAAGATTTTTTACTATTCTGATTATCAAATCGATAAAGAACGTGTTTATCTTTTGGGCTATTCGGCAGGAGGCGATGGCGTTTGGCGCTTGGCAACGCGCATGCCGGATGCTTTTGCTGCAGCTTCCATGATGGCCGGGCATCCTGGAGATGTTTCGCTCAAGAATCTATACAATCTGCCATTCATGATTTGGGTAGGAGAAAATGATTCAGCCTACAATAGAAACAAGGAATGTGCAAAACGGATTACTGAACTTTCTCAATTAAGAAAACAAGCTAATAATGAAGGATATGAATATTCAGGTCATATCGTTAAGGGTAAAGGACATTGGATGGATTGTGAGGATAAGGAAGCCATTCCATGGATGAGTAAATATGTCAGAAATTTATATCCAAAACATGTTGTATGGCACCAAGAAGAAGTAGTGCGAAACCATTTTTACCAATTAGAAGTAGATGATAAAACTGCAAAACAAGGAGATGAAGCTATTGTTGATTTCAATTATAAAAACAATTCAATTACAGTATTAAAATCTGACTATCAAACTTTATATATCAATATAAATGATTCTATGTTTGATATGGATAAAAACATAAAGGTGTATAATGCGTCTGGAAAGCTTGTCTTTGATGATATTGTTCAGCGAAGAAAATCTCAGCTGCTCCATTCGCTCCATGTGTATGGCGCAATCTACGGAGCGTATCCAGGTCAGATAGCTGTTGCCAAGAATATGCTCAACTAGTTCTGTTTTGTCGCAGGGGGGGCCTGCCGAAAAGCCGTCTGGTGGAATGACGCGCCTCTGCGGCCTGCTTTCCGCTCTGGACGCGGATCAAGGCTCGCCAGCCGGGGCTGCACACCCTTGTCCCGTCCGGCAGGCGCCACGGGTGACGCGAAGCCGGTGGCCGGCTGCCACAAGGCGCCGATCCGTTCCAGGACGACCAGCACGTCGCCTGGCAGGCGTTCTGCGCCGGGGCTTGGAGCCCGTACCCCCAAGGTTCGGGACAGCGCCAAACGCAACTTCACAAGCAGGCCGAGCGGCTGCGCTGCTCCGTCCCTGGGCAGTGCCGGCAGGCCTTTTCCCTGTCCGCTGGAGGGGGCAGGGCCTGCTGGGCTCCCGCAGGCCTGCCGCTGTCAGGGACGCTGCCGGCGGAGCCGGGCGGGAGCAAAAGGAGCAAGCCATGACAAAGGCTATCGACGGCAAGACGGCCGGCAGTCCAGACGCTGCGGAGCAGACGCTGTTCTCGAAGCTGGCGCAGCGTCGCAGGGAGGCCAGGGAAAATAGGGTGCAGATGCATCTGCCTCCGGATCTTCAGCGTCGCATTGCCCTGCTGGCCGAACAGGACGGGCTTGTCCTTCAGCGACTGGTGCACGCGCGCGCTGGAGCGGGCCGTCAGGCAGGCCGAGCGGGACAGGGCCATCGACGATGCACTGAGCGGAAATCTGTAGGATGCCGCGGCGTCTTCCCGGAAGATAGGCTGAACCGGCCCCTCTCTGGGGCCGTCTCTGCGCCGGCTGCCAGTGCCGGGTCTGCGGCTCTGCAGCCGCGTCCGCTAGCGGCGCACGATGCGGACGTTGTCGCGCTTGGGCAGATGCCTGGCATCGGGCGTGTAGCGCGCGCAGCGCGTGCCGGCATCGCGGCCGCGGCACTGCACGATGTCGCGCATGCACACGTAGCCGGGCAGGGTCGGGAAGGCCGCATGCTCCATGACGATCTCGCCGCTGGGACTGAAGCGGGCCGTGGCGGGAGTCGAGAAGCGCTTGTTGAATTTCAGGTACTGCGTGAAGAAGCGCCCCTTGCCGTGCTTGTTGAAGCAGTACCATTCGCGGCCCATGCCGTGGTTGTCGTGCCGGGCGTTGTCTATTTTCATAAGTTGATCTTCGAAGTACCAGCAGCCTTCCAGGAAGGAGAGATCGCGTTTCTGCTGGGCCTCTGCGGGGATTTGGAGGCGTCCCGGCCCCGGCTTGGCGGACGCCTGGGGCCGCGGGGCTGGCGTGGGCTTCTCCTCCCGCTGCGCCCGGGGGGCAGGCTTTTCCGACCGTTCCCTTCCCTCTGGCCGTGCGGGCCTGTCCAGCCTGGGTCTTGCCGGCGGCTCCTCGGGCACGATGACAGGATCCCCGAAGAAGGGGACGTCCGGCGTCGGGGCAGGCTCAGTCTGGGGTTCCGAGGTGATGGCGTCGTAGTCGGCCCTGGCTGGTTCGGCAGCAAGGCAGAGGGCCAGAGGCAGGAGAAGGCAGAGGTGCGCGGCCTTTTGGGCCGCCGGCTGCATGGACATCGCGTCCCCCTGGATGTGGGAGGGTTGTGCCTGTCGCGGCGCGTGGCGCCGCGACGGGGGCGGAAAGCTCTTCCAGCGATCCTTCCTATGCGCAAGCAGGCAAGAGTGCAAGATCAAGAGATCAAGGGCGCGCCTGCGGGAAGCTCCTGCAGGCGCGCCGGGAAGGGCGTGGCGTGGGGTGGTGGCTACTTCACCAGCTTGAAGCCGGCGGAGAGCACCAGCGAACCGTCTCTGCCTGACTCGGCGGGAACCCAGCAGACCCGGGGCTGGGCCGGCCCCGAGAAGCAGACCTGGCAGTTCGGCAGGCCCTCGGGAATGGTCATGCGGCGCAGGTACGCGATGTTCGGCATGATGCCGCTCTTGTAGGAGGGCGTCGGCGCGACGCGAAATCCCGTCTTGTCGTCCCAGTCCTCGATCGGGAAGATCTCCATTGTCTCCATGCCGTCGGCGGGAATGAAGGCCATCTGGGTGAAGCCCTCGCCGCCGATGTCCATGACGCGATCGGCCTTTTTGGCGAGCTTGGCAAGGCTGATGTCGGTGCCGACGCGGGCTATTCTGACGTCGTGGTTCCTGGCCTCGGCAGGCTGGCCTGCGGCAAGCAGGCCAAGAGCCAGAACCGCGGCAGGGAAGAGATGCTTAATGGACATGAGCCGCTCCTTGCAGGCTATGGCGCTCCTACGGCGCCGAGGGGGTGAGGTTCTTCTTTTCAGGCGCCGTGACCTTGACGCCATGGCGTATGGCAACGCTCTTGCGGGGTTCGCAGGCAAGCTCCCAGACCAGGGCCTTGTCCTCGGTTCTGGCTGCCGGCTCTTCCGTGTGCTCCACGAGCACTTCCTTGTCGGCGCTTTGCGGCAGGGGCCGCTCGATGCGCAGGCTGACCGGCGTTTCCCTGTCGTTGCGCACCGTGTAGGTCCAGGCCCATTCCCAGATCTTCCTGGTGCCGATGAAGCCTTCGGTGCCGCTCTTGCGGGGCTCGGTGGCCGCTGTCAGCGTCACCCGTGGATCAGGGCCGAAGGAGACAAGCACCTTGCCCTTGGCGGGCGCGAAGCTGGTCTGGCCGACGGCAACGCCATCGACGCTGAGGCGGGCGGGCCCGGCAGGCCAGTAGGCCTTGCCGTCGAACTCGTGCTCGGCAGTGAGGAAGACGCGGGCGTCGCGGTTCAGGGGTCTGGCGCGCCAGACAAGGCGCTCCTTCCAGACGTCGGCCGCGATGAGCACCCGGTTTTCGCCCTGCTTGAGTCCCCTGGCAAAGGGCGTCCAGGAGGCGTAGCTGCCGCTGGTCTCGGCTTGCGCCTGGGGAGCCGCCTTGGCGCGCATGCGGGGAGCGTCCTCCTCCATGGGGACCGCTGCCTCCATCCTCTCCATTCTGTTGGCGCGGTAGACGTGGTCTTCGCCGACAATCCAGCTGCGCAGGCTGGGCAGACCCGTGGCGCCTGTGTCGGCGGAAACCAGCGTGAGCTCGGCATCGGTCCAGTCCATGCCGGAGCGCTGGACGATGCTGGCTTCGAGGCGGACTGTGATTTCGCCCGCGCCGTCCTTGCCGGGAACGCAGTCGATGGCGTAGGAGGGCGACCATCCGCAGGAGCCGAGAGTGTAGCCGCAGACGACCTTGACCGCGGACGCTTTGGGCTCGCCGTCGAGCAGGGCTGTCACCAGCTTGCCCGTGGGCCGCTGGACCGGGAAGCGCTTCAGGGAGGCATTGATGTGCTCGATGCGGGCCTCGGCATCGGCGATGGCCGCGTAGAGCTCCTCCACCTTGGCGGTCTTCGCGGGATCCTTGAAGATTTCCTTGGCCTGTGCCTTCAGGGCGCTGACGCGGCCGTCAAGCACGCTCTTTTCGCGGAGCAGCCTGGCGCGCATGTCCGAGGCTGGCGCCGCAGTGGGGAGCAGGGCCGTGCCTTCGGCAATGCGGCTGATTTCATGGCCTTCGCAGCGGATGGCGACGTCGGCAGCATCGTCTGGCAGAAGCAGGGTGAAGAAGGCGCTCTTGCCGTCCTTCTGCACGGGAACCGTGGCCCGGGCGAGCACGCTTGCGCCGTTGTGGGTGACGAGCACTTTCTGGGGCTGGGGTGCGACGGGATCCGCTGGATCCGCCGATGCCGGCCGGGCCTGCGCCAGAGATGCCAAGCAGAGGCAGAGGCAGGCCAGCAGACGCAGAGGGCTTTTTCTCATGGGCTATTCTCCTTTTCGCAGGGGCAGGGCGGATGCCGGCCGTCCTGAGCGCCTGAAGCCTGCCGGGAACAGCTGCGCGAGCCTGCAGAAGCAGTCCGGAAGCGTGGCGGGACGCCGTCTGCCGTGCCTTGGAGATTGTTGCCGAAAGCGCCAAACTTGTCTAGAACTTGTGTCTGTTTTCAAAACGGCTCTGTTCCGGCATGCCAGCCGGCACGGCGCCAGCCTTGTAAGGAGCTTTCCATGCAGACCGCCAGCCGACTTGCCGCAGCCTCCCTTGTCCTTGCCCTCGGCGCAGCCCTTGCCGGCGGCTGCGCCTCCAAACCCAAGGGGCATGGCTTTGCCCTGCTCGACGACGGCAACTCCGCGGTGCGGGAATTCGGCCTCTCCCAGGCGCGCTTTACTCTGCGCGTTCCCCGCGACTGGCGCGTGGTGCCCGTGAGCCAGACCGGCGGCGTGCGCCTCGAGGACAGACGGCGGCGCAGCTTCTGCTTCGTCTTCGTGAGCATGGAGTCCATCGGCGCCAAAGACGCGGCCGAGACCTCCCACGAGATGTACGAGATGGAGGGCGCCAAGGTGAGCCCCCTTGCCAAATCCCGCGGCCGCTACAGCTTCACCATCTTCGGCAAGCCGAGGGCCGCCGGCTATGCCCAGGGCTCGAGCCGGATAACCCTCTTCGAGCATGCCGGCAAGATTGTCACCGAAGGGCACAGCGAAGGCGAGCCCGGCATTGCCAGCGCCGTGGCCCAGAGCCTGAATCTCAAGTTCTAGCCGAAGATCCTGGCGTCATCGTCCCCGTCCCCGTCACTGCGCATGGCAGAAAGGGCTGAAGCGAAGTTGCTCGTCGTGGATCTTCAATGTAGCGTATGGATATTTAAATTTATAATCGTTTGAGTATAGAAATGTAAACGACAAACTTGCTTCAATGTGTTTGTCTAGAAGTTATCGAAGTTACCAATAAAATAATAAAGTTTTCACATATTAGAAAATATTGCCTTCCTTTACCTTGTAGCTTTTTTTAGGGTCGCGGGGAACTTCATTAATCATAAGGTGTGTTGCGTCACGTGGCACATTAAAAGTCTGTCCAGATTTTACTTGAACAGTGTTCCAAGTAGCTCCATTGTTTCTTGAGACTTTGACATTAACTGGAGGAAATTGTCTTCCTCTATGTATTGAATAGTCCCAGCTAAGACGTCAGAAATGCCAAACATTCCTAGAATTGCAATAAGAATAAAGATCTTTTTTATTTGCAACTCAGTTTGATTTTTTGGAGTTGGTTGGAGAGTGCATTCCAACGAGAGAGAATCGACTCCTAGCCCCACGGCAAGCGCAACAGCTTTGCGAGGGGCAAATTGAACTAATCCGCGGAACAGGCTGCGTCGCCCTTGTACAGCTAGCACAGACAACAGGAAAGGGGGCTACGGCTTTCACCGCAACCCCCTGAAATTCCTGGTCGGGATGACTAGATTTGAACTAGCGACCCCTTGAACCCCATTCAAGTGCGCTCCCAGACTGCGCTACATCCCGACGC
>DFDR01000149.1 GCA_002369295.1 Desulfovibrionaceae bacterium UBA3823 | reverse complement strand
GTGGTGGTGTACACGCGGGTGCACACGCCGCGGCGCTGGGGGCTGGCCTGCAGAGCCGGGGTCTTTTTGTGCTTCAGCACGTCTCTCCGCTCGATGCGGATGAGCTGGTTAATCGTAGGCATGAATACCTCCAATGAGTGTTGAGGCCGCCGTCTCGAGGCGTCCCTCCCTGCCAGAGACGGGGCAGAGAAGGAGCAAAGACGGGGGCCGGGGGCGCCAGAAGGAAGCTCTCCCTTCTAAGGGCTGGTTTTTCTATGCAATCCGGCCCGCTTTGTCAAGAGACAGCAGCAGATTTAAGATTTGCCCAAGGCCCCGCACGAGGCAGGGCCGCCCCGGAATCCGGGACGGCCCTGCCGGCAAAGGCATGAATGCCAGCCCTACTCGTCTTCGGCGAGATAGGCGGTCACCTCGTGGTGCAGGTGGCCGATGAGGTGCTCCAGGTAGTCGGAGCACTCGTCGCCGAAGGTGTGCTTGAGCAGCTCCAGGATGAACTCGATGCGCTTGGCCGCGCGCAGGGCGCCGGCGCCGGGAGCGTCTTCCGGGGGCAGGGCGTCGAGGACCTGCCTGAAGGACTCCACCTGCTCTTCGGTGACGTACTTGATGGGCTGGGGGGTGTCGTTGATGAAGACAAGGCCGCCCCTGACCTCCAGGATCTGGGGCTCCCCGTGGAGAAAGCCTATGTTGACAGCCATGGTGCTTGCAATCCTCCTTGTCGCCGGGCGCTTTCGCCCGGACGCACCGAACCTAGCGGGCGGGGGCCGCGTAGCGGTTCCGCTCCTCCTGGCAGATCTTCACCAGACGCTGCAGGTTCTTGAGCGGAGGCCTGTAGCCGTTGGCGGAGACCAGCCTGAACATTTCCCTGAGCTTGGCATCGCGATCCTTCTGGTGCTTCGCGTCGCCGATGAGCCCCTCCTTGGAGAGGGCCATGAGCACGTCGCGCATTTCGCCGCCGCGGCTCATCTTCAGGCGCCAGGCATCGAGGTCGCCGGTCTCGGCGGCCGCCAGGATCATGACGGAGGCGAGGTAGAAGCGCTCTATCTGGTCGCCGTAGAAGTAGGCGCCAAGGAAGCGCAGGCTCTTCTCGTCCTTGCCCGCCCGCTTGAGCAGCTGGTCCCAGAGGGCCATGGTGCGCTCGGCAAGCAGGGCCCTGCCGCGCTTGGTGTCCAGCTTCTGCTGGAGCGCCTGCTGGTCCTTGGGGGCAAGAAGCCGTTCCGGCAGGTTCGGCACCAGCTCGTACAGGGTTTCGGTCTCGCGCTTGACGTCGGCATAGGTGCCGAAAAGGAAGGCGGTCGTGCGGTCGGCCGCCACCATGCCGCTCAGCACGGCCCGGGCATCCCAGTCGTCCTGCATGGGGCAGGTGCCGGCGCGGGGCACGGTGAGGCCCGGCTGGTAGATGAAGCCCGCATCCTTGAGCCAGCGCACCTCCTCGAGGCCCTTTTCAAAGGACTCCTTGTCGAAGGCCCCGCGGATGAGGGCCATGATCTGATCGTTGGTCATGGAGCGGGCCGAGGCCGCCGGATCCGCCAGGCCAAGCACCAGGGTGCAGGCCAGGACGGCGCAGGCGAGGAGCCGGCTTGCGGCGCGGGCGAAGCATGTCCCTGCCGCCATTAGTCTTCTCCCCCCTGCAGGGCCTCTTCGAAGCGGGCCTTGAGCTTCTCGAGCTTGGCCAGGGAGTCGGCCAGCTCGGCGCCCCTGGCGCGCTCGCTGGCCACGAACTCGGGCTTGGCGCGCGCAACGAAGTTCTCGTTGGAGAGCTTCTTTTCCACCATCTCGAGCCCCTTCTGGATCTTGCCCATCTCCTTCTCGAGGCGGGCCACTTCCGTGGCCAGATCCACGTTGCCCTTGAGGGGCACGATGATCTGGCAGCCCTGCACCACGTCCGATGCCGAAGCCTTGGGCGCGTGCACGCCGGCTCCCGCCTCGATGTCCTCGAGGCGGGCGAGGGTCATGATCATGGTCCTGTTGGCCTCGATGAGGGCCTGCTGCGCCTCGTCCGCCGGATGGAGCTTCAGGGCCACCTTGCGGCCGGGGGCAATGCCGAGCTCCGCCTTGATGGTGCGCACGGAGACGATGACGCCCTGGATGAACTCCATCTTGGCGGCCTCGCCGGGACGCAGGCAGCCGGGACGGATCTCGGGGTAGGGCATGACCGCGATGTCCTCGCCGGCATGCCCCGGCAGGGCCTGCCAGATCTCCGCCGTGACAAAGGGCATGACGGGGTGCAGCAGCAGGAGGATTTCCTTGAGCGCGGTGTAGAGCACGTACTGGGACTCGGGCTTGCGGGCCGGATCCTGCATGTCGGGCTTCACGAGCTCGAGGTACCAGTCGCAGAACTCGCCCCACAGGAACTTGTAGCCGCCCTGGGCGACGTCGTTGAAGCGGTACTCGTCGAAGGCCCTGTCCATCTCGGCCTTGAGCACTTCGAGGCGGTGGAGGATCCACTGGCTGGCCAGACCCTCGACGGCCTCCAGCGCCACCGGCGCCGGAGGCTCCCTGTCCAGGTTCATGAGCGTGAACCTGGCGGAGTTCCAGAGCTTGTTCACGAAGTGGCGGTAGCCCTCGATGCGGTCCTCGGAGAGCCGGATGTCGCGGCCCATGGCGGCAAAGGCCGTCAGGGTGAAGCGCAGGGCGTCGCAGCCGTACTGGCCGATCATCTTGACCGGATCAATGACGTTGCCCGTGGACTTGGACATCTTGCGCCCCTGGGCGTCGCGCACCAGGGCGTGGAGGTAGACGTCCCTGAAGGGCACCTCGCCCATGAAGTGCTGACCCATCATCATCATGCGGGCAACCCAGAAGAAGAGGATGTCGAAGCCCGTCACGAGCACGCTGGTGGGATACCACTTGGCGAGCTCCTTCGTCCTGCCGGGCCAGCCCATGGTCGAGAAGGGCCACAGCGCCGAGGAGAACCAGGTGTCGAGCACGTCCTCTTCCTGGTGCAGATCCGTGGATCCGCACTTGCGGCAGCTGGCGGGCGCCTCCTCCTGCACCATGAGCTCGCCGCAGGCCTGGCAGGTCCAGGCCGGAATGCGGTGGCCCCACCAGATCTGGCGGCTGATGCACCAGTCGCGGATGGTGTCCATCCAGTGGTAGTAGGTCTTGAGCCAGGCTTCGGGGAGCAGGCGCGTGTCCCTGGGCATGGCCTCCCTGGCCTTGGGGGCCAGTTTGGTCATGGCCACGAACCACTGGTCCGAGACATGGGGCTCCACCACGGTGTGGCAGCGGTAGCAGTGGCCCACGGAGTGGGCGAGCTTCTCGACGCCGACCAGATCGCCCATGGCCTCGATGTCGGCCACGATGGCCTTGCGGCACTCTTCCTTGGTCATCCCCTCGTACTTGCCGGACTCGGGCTTCATGCGGCCGTCCTCGTCGATGACCTGGATGAACTCGAGATCGTGGTTCTTGCCGAGGGCCCAGTCGTTGTGGTCGTGGCAGGGCGTCACCTTGAGGGCGCCCGTGCCGAACTCGCGGTC
>DFDR01000066.1 GCA_002369295.1 Desulfovibrionaceae bacterium UBA3823 | reverse complement strand
AGCAGCCGGAACAGCCTCAGCAGCCAGAGCAGCCTCAACAGCCAGAGCCTGCGCCGGCTCCGGCCAAGCCCTTCATGAACCAGGCCCGCGATCACCTGCGCGGCGGCGCCGATCCTGCGGAGAGCGTCCGCCTCGCCAAGCCCCTGCGCAGCGAGGGCGCAAGCGAGAAGGACTCCGACGGCGCCTTCCTCCTGCTGGAGGACGCGGCCCAGAAGGGCAATCCCGAGGCCATGCATCTTTACGCCCAGTTCTACGATCCCAACTGCAAGCTCCCCCGCGGCACCATCCAGCCCGACATCGAGCAGGCCCACGACTGGTACCGCAAGGCGGCCAGCGCCGGCAGCGCCGAAGCCAAGGCAGCCCTCGAGGAGCTCAAGAAGACCGCCGAGGCC
Source organism: Desulfovibrionaceae bacterium UBA3823 (assembly GCA_002369295.1). Taxonomy (GTDB): domain Bacteria; phylum Desulfobacterota; class Desulfovibrionia; order Desulfovibrionales; family Desulfovibrionaceae; genus Desulfovibrio. The sequence continues at coordinate 8,717 of DFDR01000066.1, read as the reverse complement.
AAGGCCAAGGCCGGCGACAGAGACTGCCGCCGCCTCCTGAGCCGCTGGTAGGCGCGCCTCCCCCAACGCCTGACGAAGGAAAAGACCATGCGATATCTGCTCATGCTTCTCCTGCTTCTCTGCCCGCTCCTTGCCTGCGTGCAGGGCGCAGACTGCGCGCCCCTCCTGCAGGACGGCAAGAAAACCCTCTACCAGCGCGTCGTGAGCCATCCCGGCGCCCAGCTCTACGCCGACGCCAGCGAGTCCAGCGAGGTCGTCAACCGCAGCCTCAAGACCTTCACCGTGCTCTACGTCTTCGAGCGGAAGGACGGCTGGATCAACGTAGGCGTGGACACCCACCGGCCCCAGGGCTGGCTCAAGGAATCCCTCTCCACGCGCTGGGACCAGTCGCTGACCCTGCTCTTCGCGCCCCGCACGGGCCGCGATCCCGTGGTCTTCTACAACTCCTTCGACGATCTGCGCGCCGTGTGCGAAGCCACGGACATGGATAGGCAGGTGCGCGAGATCATGGAGAAGGCCAAGGCCAGGCAGGAAGACCCGCGCATCGTCGCCGCCGAGCCCGCCGACTCCGCCGTCTCCTCGGAGCGCTTCTACCTCATGCCCATTCTGGAAACCCAGGAGCCCTTCGACGGGGTCAAGTTCCTGAAGGTCGCCTCCATCAATCCCGGCAAGGGCGGCAAGCCCAAGGGCGCGGACGGAGGCGACGGCGCGAGGAAGGAGGGCAAGGACGGCGCGCCCAAGACCGGCATCGCCATCGTCATCGACACCTCCATCTCCATGAAGCCCTACATCGACCAGAGCCTCAAGGTCGTGAAGACCATCTACGACCGCATCGAGAAGGAGGGGCTCACGGAAAGCGTGGGCTTCGCCGTGGTGGCCTTCAGGAGCAGCACGGCGGCCACGCCCAAGCTCGGCTACACCACCGAGATCGTGAGCGACTTCGTCACGGCCAAGAACCGCGCCAAGCTCGAGGCGAGCCTCGCCAAGGTGGATGAGGCCAAGGCCTCGAGCCACGACTTCAACGAAGACTCGCTGGCCGGCGTCTACCAGGCCATCGAGTCCCTCAGCTGGGAAGACTACGACTCGCGCATCGTCATGCTCGTCTCCGACGCAGGCCCCCTGCGCCAGGAGGACCGCTACGCCAGCGTGCGCATGGGGCCGGCCGAACTCGACGACTTCGCCAAGCAGAAGGGCATCTGGATCGTCGCCCTGCACGTCAAGAGCCCGGGCGGCAAGAAGAACCACCAGTACGCCGAAGAGGCCTACCGCGCCCTGTCCAAGACGGCCGACGGCCGCTCCAACTACCAGGCCATCAACGCCCCCAATCCCAAGACCGGCGCCAAGTACTTCGAAGCCGTGGCCAGGAGCATAGCCGGCTCCATGGTCACCATGGTCAAGTCCACGGCCTCAGGCAAGCTCATGACCCTGCCCGAGCGCCGCGAGAAGCCCAAGCCCGCTCCCGAAGAGGCCCCCGTGGACTCGGCTGAGGACATGGCCAGCCGCCTCGGCTACGCCATGCAGCTCGACTTCCTCGGCAAGCGCCAGAACACCGAGGCGCCCGAGGTCGTGAGCTCCTGGATACCCGACAAGGATCTGGCCCACCTTGCCCATTCCGAGCCCGTGCCTGCCGTCGAGGTGGCGGTGCTGCTCACCAAGAACCAGCTCAGCGACCTGCGCGACCAGATCAGCGCCATCATCGACAGCGCCGAGCGGACCAAGAAGACCGACTCCGCCGACTTCTTCAAGGGCATACTCTCGGCCTCCGCCAAGATGGCCCGCGACCCCAACATGCCGACCGAGGGCAAGACCCTGGCCGAGCTCGGCGTGCTCGGCGAGTTCCTCGAGGGCCTGCCCTACCGCAGCGAGGTCATGCTCCTCAAGGAGGACGACTGGTACCGCAAGAGCGTGGGCGAGCAGACGGCCTTCATCAACCGCTTGAAGTCCAAGATCGCGCGCTACGAGGAATACGACCGCGACCGCGCCAACTGGGAGAGCTTCGGCATGAGCTCTGCCGGCGACTGGGTCTACCGCGTGCCGCTCGACATGCTGCCCTAGGACGCCCTGCGAGCCTGCCATGGACAAGACAGCCGAAAACGCCGCCAGTCCTCCCGTCTTCGACCTGCGCGGCATCGTCAAGACCAGGCCCGGCGCCGAGCGCTACCGCCTTGAGATTCCCGCCTTTGCCGTACGCCGGGGCGAGGCCCTCGCCCTCGTGGGCCCCTCCGGCTGCGGCAAGAGCACGGCGCTCGACATCCTCTCCTGCGCCCTGCGCCCGGATGCCGGCGAGCGCTTCGTCTTCGCGCCGGCCAAGGAGGAGACGCGCGACGTGCTCGCCTGCTGGGAGAACGGCGGCGTCAACGCCCTGGCGCCCGTGCGCATGCGCTACCTCGGCTACGTGCTCCAGACGGGAGGGCTCCTGCCCTTCCTGACGGCGCGGGACAACATCCTCCTTGCCTGCAAGGCCCTCGGCATCGTCCACGAGCGCGCCGAGGCGGTGATGGCCATGGCAAGGCTGCTCGGCATCGCGGGCCTGCTGGCGAAATACCCCGCCCAGCTCTCCGTGGGCGAGCGCCAGCGTGTCGCCATTGCCCGCGCCCTGGCCCACAGGCCGACCGTGGTCCTGGCCGACGAGCCCACGGCAGCCCTTGATCCCGCCCATTCGGCGCTGGTCATGGAACTCTTTCTGAAGATTGCCCAAAGCGAGGGCGTTGCCGTGGTCATGGTGAGCCACGACCAGGAAATGGCCCGCGCCACGGGCTTCAAGCTCGTGCCCATGGCCATCGGGAACAGGGAGGGCGAGGTGGTCGCCACCCTGCGCCACCGCACCTCGGCAGCCCGGCTGCAGGAGGGGGCGTGATGGCCGGCCTCTTCCAGATGCTCTCCCTGGCCTGCGCCGACTACAGGCACGAAAAGCTGCTCTCGCTCTGCTCGGTGCTGGGCCTTGCTGCCGTGCTCACCCCCCTGCTCATCCTCTACGGGGTCAAGTTCGGCGTGGTCGAGACCATGACCGAGCGCATGAAGAACGATCCCCGCATGCTCGAGGTCTCGCCCGTGTCTTCCGGCCGCTTCGAGGCCCGCACCCTGAAGGAGCTGGCAAGCGAAAAGGGCGTTGCCTTCGTGCTGCCGCGGACCCGATCCATCTCTGCGACCATGAAGCTTTCGACCCTGCCCGGGGACGACGGGCGGCGTAGAAGCTGCATCGTCTCCCTCGAGCCCACGGCTGCCGGCGATCCCCTGCTGGCCCGCTACGGCTGCGAGGTGCCTGCCCTGCATCTGGAAAAGCGCGACCCAGCCCAGGCCCAGCCCCGCGGCGGCCTTGGCGTCAATCTGGCAAGCCTCCAGCTCTCGGGCGCCGTGCTCACCCAGGAGGCTGCCGAAAAGCTCGGCTGCGCCAAGGGCGACATGCTCGTGGGCTCTTTCGAGCGGGCCTTTGAGGGCAAGATCTCCACGGCCAGGGTCAAGATACGCGTTGCCGGCATCCTGCCCCTGGCTGCCCAGCAGAAGGACGGCGCCTACATCCCCCTGGCCCTGCTCGAAGCCTCCGAAGACTTCCGCGACGGCAGGGGCGTGCCGGCGCTGGGCGAGGAAAACGGCTGGAGCGGCGAGCCCGTGCCCGAAGGCGAGCGCGTCTATCCGGGCTTCCGGCTCTACGCGGCCACGCTCGACGACGTGCCGCTGCTCCGCGCGCGCTTTGCGGAAAGGAACGTCGCCACCTACACCCACGCCGAGGAGATAGCCCAGATCAAGTCCCTGGAGCGCGGCCTCAACGTCATCTTCTCTCTGGTGTGCGCGGCCGCCGGCCTCGGCTTCTTCTTCTCCACCGCCTCGAGCGTCTTTGCCGGCATCAAGCGCAAGGAGCGCACGCTCGGCCTCCTGCAGCTCGCCGGCTTCTCCACGGGCGCCATCATGCTCTTCCCCCTGGTGCAGGTGGTCCTGACGGCGCTGCTGGGCACGGGACTTGCCAGCCTCGTGTACCTGGCCATAGCCCACGTCATCAACAGCCTCTTCCAGGGTTCCCTCCAGGGCCTCGAGCAGGTCTGCCGGCTCCTGCCCTGCCACTACGGCCTGGCGCTCGGCGCCTCGGCAGGCCTCTCCCTGCTGGCGGCCCTGGGACCCGCCTGGCGCAGCACCAAAATCGAACCATCGGAGGTCATTCGCGATGTCTAGCAAGCCCCTCCGCCCCGCGGCCCTTGCCCTGGCCGCGGCCCTGCTCTGCCAGGGACTGGCGGCTGCAGGCGCCCAGGCGGCCCTGCCCAAGAAAAACGAGGCCACCGTGCAGGGCGCCTGCAATCCCAGGCCCGATGCCAGCGACGTGCTCCTGCCCATGCCGGGAGGCCTCTCCATGGCCTTCCACATCGTTGCCGTCCCCACTGAGGGCTTCCTCTGGGATCTCTCCCTGCATCCCGGCAGCCCCACGGCGGAAAAAGATCGCGCCTTCTACGACCGTCCCTGGAAGACCAGCCTCTCCGCGCCCTTCTCGAAGGAGGATCTGCCGAAGGCCTGGCAAGCGCTGCTGCCCCAAGGGAAGAACTTCTACTACCTCATCGCCAAGTACGAGGTCACGAGGCTTCAGTGGAAGGCCGTCATGCAGCCGGGCGCAGACCTCCAGCCCACGCCCAGCGACCTCAGGCCCATGGCCGGCATCACCTGGTACGAGGCCCTGGACTTCACCAGGCGCTACACCGAGTGGCTCCTGGCCAACCATCCCGACTCCCTGCCCCGCTACCGCGGCGACTCCCGCAACACGGGCTTCCTTAGGCTTCCTACCGAGGTCGAGTGGGAATACGCGGCCAGGGGCGGCCATGCCGTGGGCACCCAGGAGCTCAGGCGCGAGCCCTTCTTCGCCATGAAGGAAGGCACCTCGCCCCGCGACTACGCCGTCTACCAGGTGCCCGGCACCTCCCACAGGGCCGAAGACACGGTGCGCATCGGATCCCTTGCGCCCAACCCCCTTGGCCTCTACGACACGGCGGGCAACGTTGCCGAGATGACCATGGACGGCTTCCGCTTCTCCGTGGGCGGCAAGCTCCACGGCTCGGCCGGCGGCTTCGTGCGCAAGGGCGGATCCTTCCTCTCCGGCGAGGAGGAGATCATGCCGGGCCGCCGCGAGGAAGCGCCCTTCTTCATGCAGGACGGCCCCATGAAGGCCAGGGATCTCGGCTTTAGGCCCGTCGTCTCCGGCATCAACACCCCCGGCGGCGGCCGCATGGACGCCGTGGAGCGCGAGTACGCCAAGGACGGCGGCGGCAGCGCCGAAGGCGAGCAGGAAAGCCACGCCCAGGGGCCTGCCGGGACGCCCATCGAGGAGCTTGACCGCCTCATCGCCCAGGCCGAGAACGAGGGCATACGCAAGAACCTGCAGTCCCTGCGCGCCAGCATCGAGGCCGGCAACGTCGCCCAGGAGCGCGAGAAGGTGGCCGAAGCCGTGGCCCAGCTGCAGAGCTGCGTCTCCACCATGGAGTCCATACGCAACTACCAGTTCCGCATCCACGTCTTCCGGGTCCAGGGAGACCAGACCCGCGACAAGCTGCAGACGGCGGGCGGCGAGAAGAGGGCCTACCTCCAGAAGATCCTCGCCTCCATCGAGGACGGCAGCAAGCGCACCAAGGCAGCCATCGAAAAGACCATCGACCTCTACAAGTCGAACATGGACGACGTGGCCGAACTCAAGGACCGCCACGTCAAGGCCGCCCTGACAAGCCTCAGGAATGCCTACAAGGGCAGCGATGCCTTCAACCGGCGCATGGCCGTGAACCTCGGCGTCGTCGAGGATCACTACGCCAAGGTCATGCGCCGCGGGCGCCTCTCCCGCGACGGCATACTCAAGGACATTCAGCAGTCGCAGGGCAACTAGCCCTAGGAGATCACACATGGCAGAACAGCTCCGCATAGGCTGGATAGGCACCGGCGTCATGGGCCACTCCATGGCAGGCCACCTGCTCGACGCCGGCTACCAGCTTACCGTCTTCAACCGCACCCCCTCCAAATGCGTGCCCCTCGTCGATCGGGGCGCCGTGCGCGCAGGCAGCCCCCGCGAGGTCGGCGAAGCCTCCGACGTGGTCTTCACCATCGTCGGCTATCCCTCGGACGTCGAGAACGTCATCGCCGGCACCAACGGCTGTCTTGCCGGCATGAAGGAAGGATCCGTCGTCTGCGACATGACCACATCCAGCCCCACCCTGGCAGCCCGCATCGCGGCCAAGGCAGCCGTCACCGGCGTCATCGCCATGGACGCGCCGGTCACCGGCGGCGACGTGGGGGCGCGCAACGCGAGCCTCTCCATCTTTGTCGGCGGCTCCGACGAGGGCTACCAGAAGATCCTTCCCCTGCTTCAGGTCATGGGCAAGAAGATCATGCACTGCGGCAAGGCCGGCCTTGGCCAGCAGGCCAAGCTCGCCAACCAGGTCGCCATTGCCGGCGTCATGTTCAGCGTCTGCGAGTCCCTGCTCTACGCACAGCAGGCAGGCCTCGACGTGCGCCAGTGGCACGAGCTCGTGGCCGCCGGCGCGGCCGGATCCCACGCCATGCTCAACCTGGGCACCCGCATGATGGACGGCGACTACCGCCCGGGCTTCTTCATCGACCACTTCGTGAAGGACCTGGGCCTCGTGCTTGAGGAGTGCCGCCGCATGCACCTTGTCCTGCCGGGCGCCGAACTGGCCGACAAGTTCTACCGCAGCATGCAGGCCCGCGACCACGGCAAGGAAGGCACCCAGGCCCTCATCCGCACCCTCGCCGAACTCTCCGGCAAGACCTGGACGCCGGTCTCGTAGCGCACGCCGGAACAGCGCCCCCTTTCCACGGCCCCCGCGAGCCTGCTCTGCGGGGGCCTTTGCGTTGCCGAAGACCGCGCCCCAGGGCCGCTTGCCCCAGCTGCCCGCCCTGCAGCGACAGTCCAGCGACTTTCCCCAGGGAGCCTGGGGCATCTGCAGTCCCCGCGGCTGCGCCGAAACTGGCTGCCGTGCCGCCGCCGTTCCGGCCAGTTGCCGAATCCTGCGACATGCCGGCATCCCTGCCACCAAGAGCTACCAAATGCCCTGCCTGGGGCTGGCCGCCTTGAGTGCGTCGAGGGGAATCTTCACCACCTGCACGCCGAGCGGAGCCTCGTTGACGCCAGGAGCGACCCGGCTTACGGGGAAGGCGACGGCAAGGCCGTCGCGCACCGGAACAAGCAGCTTGAAGTTGGCCGGCTCGGGCTTTACGCCGTCCCGCCTGAAGCGCTTCCCGAGCTTCTTCGCCAGATACCCTGCGCAGTAGTCCGAGAGGAGCTGCAGAGCCTTGGGGGAGTCGGCAAAGAGCCCGCTCAGCCCGAGGGGTCCGCCGGCCCTGGTGTAGGAAAAGGCATCGAGATGGTTCGCGCTCTTGGCGCCTCCGCGATACTCGAAGGCCGAGAAAACGACAGTCAGGCTGCCCTTGGACTCGAAGACCGTGTACTTGCCCTTGCGGCTCCAGAAGCCGCAGGCTTCGCCGTCAGCCTTCTGCTGGCACGCCTCGTCCCATGCCTTGGCAAACTCGCCCTGCACGCGGTCGATGAAGGCGGCCAGCGCCCCGTCCACGGACTGCCGGCCAAAGACCGGCATGTGCTGCAGGAAGATGGACCCGCCAGGAAACACCTTCTCGACAATCATGTCCTCAAGTCCCTCATAGGCATGCTGGCGGGTGAGCGTCTCTGCTTCGCCGTCTTCGCTCGCGCTCATAACATCTCTTCCTGCACCTGTCTGAGCGTTGAGACGGGAGGCTCGGCCACGAAGACGGGAACCCAGGACAGGAGCGCAAGGACGCACAGGCAAAGCAACGCCAGAGCGGAGGCAGGCAAGCGGAAGGCAGGGACTTTCACGAAAGCCTCCTTGAAGGTGAAGAACTGCTGGTAAGGGACACGAGCTCAGGCGCGCACACCAGGCCGGGCGCGATGCGAGGCAAGGTGCATGGCATTCCGCTTTCCTGGAGATGTCACGGCATGCCGTCTCTGGCTTCAGCATGGCCGCCGTCGTTCGTGACGGGTGATGCCATAAAGCGGCACTCGTCGGCGCGTCAAGGCCACGCATCAGCGCACCAGTGGCTCAGGAGGCTGCAGCACGCCATGTCACGGCATCTGCAGAAAGGCATCTCCGCCAATGGCGCAGAAAAGCGCTGATTCCGGAACCTCAAGCACAACTGCGGGCCCTGCTGTACGCGGGGCCGGAGGCACCGGAGCCTGCGTCCAGGACCGCACAGCCCCCAGGTGCCTGCAATCTCCAGACCAGGCCAGCTGATCAGGCCCGCAGGCTGGAAACGCAGTCATGCACCCGGAGCAGGCACTGACGGCATGGCATGCCAGCAGCACATTCCCGCCACGCATTTCCGCCAGTCTGGCGGGAATCCCGCCATGTCCGCGCCTGGACAGGTACTTCACGAGGCAACGGCTGTGCCTGTCAACAGCTTGATTTTCTATAGCTTTTGCTTTCATACACCTCGCGCTGACCGGCATTACCGCCACGCATTTCCGCCAGTCTGGCGGGAATCCCGCCACATCTACCCCGAAGCAGAGGTGGTACCAGTGCGAGTGGCATGTTAACAACCTAATTTTACTGATTATTTCAAAGCCAAGAAGTCAAGCCTATCGCCAGTGCGCCACCATGCCCCCCTCTCCATACGCCCGTCTTGCGGTCATCTCCAGACATGCGCCTCATCGCATCCAACTGATCAAGCTCTAGCCTAGGGAAGCACTGATAAAAAGC
>DFDR01000174.1:4709-9930 GCA_002369295.1 Desulfovibrionaceae bacterium UBA3823 | reverse complement strand
GCAACGAGTGTAGAGGGCCGGCTGACCGAGGTCAAGAAAATTACTGCGTTGCTCTTTCGCTTTCGTTCTTCATGAATGAGTACCGAATTCATGTTCTGAATTCGGACAAAATACATATCCAGCCCTGCTGTCTCGGCCCGCTTTTCAAGAAGAATGCGCAAATATCAGGGCTAGCGGCCCATCTCGACCGTTTTGCGGCAAGAGTCCCAGCTCTCTTGAGCCCCATTGCCGCGGCATTTTTACCCCCCTCATTGGCGATGCGAAGGTCTCGCTGGACTCCCTGGCCGCTGACGCGCAAGACGTCCAGGGTTTTCTGGCCTCCGCATGTCCCTGCGCTGCAGTCTTCGCCCGCCAGGCTCTGGCCTGCGCGTCGTCCTGGCGCACGCCTTGGCCCTTGCCGTCCATCTCGCCGTGCCTGCACAGCGGCGCTGCATCGCCCTGGTCGGCGGCCCTGCCGCACCCTTCCAGGGAATTGCTCCTGTCCTTCTGCACTCCGCGGCCGATCGCGCACCTGTCGCCGAGGCTGGCCTGCGCCCGCCGATGCTGAGGCAATCAGCCCGCCACTACAAAAGCGAGCAGTAGAAGGCCACCCAGAAAGGCACCGCGAAGTCGAGCGCCATGCCGTGGAAGAGGCACACGAAGGCCCAGTCCATGCCGAGGGTGCGCACGAGCACGGGGAAGGTGGTGTCCAGGGTCGTGCAGCCAGCCATGCTGACGACGGCGTAGCCTGGCAGGAACCTCGCGGCAAGGGGAATGAGAACAAGCGCAATGGACTCGCGCAGGACGTTGCTGACAAGGGCGACCGTGCCGAGTTCGACATGCCCGGCCTGGGCGATGAGCACCGAGGAGAGGGAGTAGTAGGCAAAGCCGGACCCCACGGCAAGGCACTGCAGGACGGACCAGAACATGAAGGGCGCGCAGACGGCCGCGCCGAGAAAGGTGCCGGCGGTCGTTGCCAGAGGGAAAAACAGGAGGCGGGGCGAGATGGAGCGCAGGACGGTGCGCAGCCTGCCGCCTGCGCTCATGCCGATGCCGACGGTGAGCATGAGCGCCAGCAGAAACACCATGCAGACCTTGTTCGTCACCCAGCCCTCAGGCAGGACATGGAAGAAGCCCGAGAGGATGCCGAGCACGAAGATGCCCACGAGGGTGAGGCAGGCCTTCGCGGACGACCCGCCCGAAGCGTCGTCCCCTGCACTGCCGCTGCCAGCCCCGCTGTCCGCGGCGCCATTCCCGGAGCATCTCCTGCCCCTGCCTTTCGGCGAGGGCAGGAAAGGGCAGATCAGGCAGACGCAGAGCACCGAGCCCGCGATGGTCGCGACAGCCAGCATTAGGGCATGGACCCCGATCATGGGCAGATGGGCCATGAGCTCGGCATTGCCGCCCGTGACATAGCCCATGGCAAAGAGCAGGACGCAGACGATGGGCATGAAGAGCTTGCCGGCAAGCGTGGGCAGAACCGTGCGCTTCGCAAGCAGGCCAAGGGCAATGCCGATGAAGATGCAGGAAAAGGGGAGAAGCATGGGGGGTCCCTCGCGGTGGCGTGAACGGGAAAAGGAGAAGGAATACAGGGGAGGTACGGCATGGGCGGGCGCATCGTCAAATGCCTCGGCCCCAAGACCCAAGGGCCCAGGGGCCCAGAACCAGGCATGGCGGCCGCAGCTTCGGCATGCAGCCGGCCAATGGAGCCCTGCGCCATGCGCCTCCACGCCCTCTCGCGGCGCCGAAGCCGCGGACACGGGCAGCGGACGTCTTTCTCCGCGTCCGGGCGCGGTGCCGGCAGGACGGCTAGATCAGATCCAGCAGCCTCCGCTCCACGATGCCGGTCTCAACATGCACCGACTCCAGCTCCCGCACGGGCTCCCCCTTGAGGCGCTCTCCCTTGACGCAGGCATACTCGGCTCCTTCGCTGCGGTGAAGGCGGATGAGGTAGTGGTTGTCGAACGCATCGTCGATGTCCTTCTCGCGGTGGGCCGTAAAGCAGACGAGCTGGACCCCGTACTTCTCTGCAGCCTCCCTGAGCGGGGCCACGAGGTGCGCCGAGCTGAGCTTGCCGAAGGGATTGTCCAGGAGCAGAACCTTGCTCTCGCTCCGGGAAGGGCGCAGGCTGTCGCCGTCGCTGCGGTGCATGTAGTTCAGGAAGGCGCACAGCATGATGAACGAGGCGAGGTAATGCTGGCCGCCGGACGCTTTCGCCGCCTCGCCCAGCCGGACGGGCCGCGAGTCGAACCTGTCGGCCTTGAGGACGAAAACCCGCACGTTCTCCACGCCAACGACGCCGTCGAATATGCCGCATGCCGTGACGCACTTCGCAGCCGCCGCGCGCACGGCGTTCTCGTCGATTTCGCGCAGGCCGCCACCGCCGGAGCAGACGTCCCTGAGGCAGGCCTCCCTGAACTGCCTGAGGACCTGGCTCCTGATCTTCTGCCGGTACACGGCTGCGTGGAGGCCCCAGTCCGGCACGGCAAGGTTCAGGGCGCGGACGCTCCTGCCGTTGGCCTCGATCGTCGAACCGCTCCCGAGAGCCTGCAGCTGGCCATGGATCTTCTCGAGATAGTCGAAGATGCCGCTGGCAAGCTCCTCCTCCTTCTCCGCTATGTCCCTGAGCCTTTCGCCGAGCGCGAAGACATGGTTGTCGAGCATGGCGCGCATGTCCGGCATCCGCCCGGCAAAGGCGCTGAAGCCGGCCAGGAAGTCTCCCGACTTCGCGGCGCTCTCGGCCCTTCTGAGCAAGCCGCACGGGATTGCGGCAATGGCGCCGTATCTCGGATCCCCGCAGGCAGCCGCCGCTGCGTCGTAGAACCTGCCCTTCTCTTCCTCGAGCGCCCTGGCGCACGCATCCCTGCTTTTGACCCTGCCGTCCACGTCCTCGGCAGCCTCCGCGCCGTTCAAGGTGCTGAACGCGAAGCACGCCGGCAGCTTGACGCCGCAGGCGCCAGGCAGCTCCGCGACGCCGGCCCGCTGGCAGGCCTTCAACGACTCCTTCAGGCTGATGTCGTGCCTGGCCAGCCTCCCGGCATCGTCCCTTGCCCTGCCGAGCTCTGCCTGGAGCCTGCTCTTCGCCTCCTCGAAGCCGAAGGTCCAGAGCTCCTCCGCATCGAGCAGCGCCGCGGACTTCGGCCCGGCATATCCACTCTTCACCATGGCTTGCGCAAGGCTCCTGGCTTCGCTTTCGGCGCCCCCCTTGGCGTTCTCCAGCTTCCGCAGCCTCAGGCCGATTTCGTCCCGGCGCTCCTCCAGACGATCCCGCCTCTGCCGGAGAGCCTGGACCGCCTCCCCGTCCGCCGGCGCTCCGAGGATATCGCCGGCGTCAAGGCCCTCTGCCTTCATGAGGTCCTGCAGCTTCTTCTCCATGTCCGCGACCTCGCGGCCGTAGTTCTGGACCAGCTTCACGAGAAACTGGACGTCAGCGAAGGCTGCGCCGTCGAGCTTTCGCTCCAGCGACCTGATTTCCGCCTCGGCATCTGCGATGCGGAAGCCTTCCGGCACGGGAGCGCAAACCGCATCGTGCAGCGCCGACAGCCTCTTCCGGCCTTCCGCAGCCTCCCCGTCCAAGCGGGCGAGCTCGCCGCGCGCCGCATCCAGCTGGCCGCGCAGGGCAGCAATGCGCTCCTGCAGCGCCCCGACCTCCCGCCTCCTGCCGGCAATGTCCGCTTCAAGCTCCTGCATGAGCTTCTTCCTGGCAAGAAACTGCCTATGCTCCTCCTCCAGCGCGGCAAACGCTTCAAGCTCGCGCTCCGCATCCGCCGCCTGCTTCTCGAGGACTGCCTGCTCGCTCACGAGGCGCTCTGCCTGCGTCAAGCGCTCCGTCACGTCGCGGAACGCGGCGCTCTTCAGCGCAGCCGCCGCGTCGGCGTCTGCGGCACGGGACGCCGCCTCTGCCTTCAGCCTTGCATGCTCCTCTTTCGAAATGGCGGCGGCCCGGACGCCGCGGGCCTGGAGCCTCAGCTTCCCGGCTGCCGCCCTCAGCCTCGCCCGCTCCCCCTCGGCCTCGGCAATGGCTTCCCTGACTTCGCCAAGCCTTGCCTCCGCCGACGCCTCGTCAAGGCAGACGGACCCGGCAGCCGCACGGATCAGGAGCCCGGCACTCCCGTCTGCCGCAGATGCGGTCGCGCCCCGGTCGAGGAGGCTCTCTGCGATGAAGACGACAGGCCTTGGCGACGGCCATTCCTCAACCGCGGCCGCCTTCGCCATCTCGTCCGGCGATGCGGCGAGCGCGTACGGCAGCAGCGGATGCCGACGCAGCATCTCCCGCTTCTCCGAAGCCGGCGCCTGCATCTCGATCAGTTTCCTGCTGCCGTAGACAAGGCGAATGCCGAGCTCCCTCACGAACGCCTCCGTCTCCTGATCCAGATCCGTCAAGTTCCTGTCCCGGCAGCGACGCTCGCGGATCTGCAGTTCCAGGAGCCTTGCGCCGGCCGCATCGGCTTCGGCGTCGCGCTCTGCGCAGAGCAGTTCAAGCTTCTCTGCAATGCGCTCGGCATCGTAGACGCCGTCGCCGGCAATGCCGAGAGGAGCCGCGGCCTCCCTGAGCACGGCAGTTTTCCGTTCCGCCTCCTGCAGGCCGGCCGCGGCGTCCCTCTGCAACGCCTTCTTCAGGTCGAGCTCCCTCTCCCTGGCTTCCAGCGCAGCCGCCGCTTTGGCAGCTTCAAGCGCATCCCGCCGCTTTGCGGCCGCATCTGCCTTTTCGGCGGCCTCGCGCGCGGCCGCCTCCAGCACGGCATGCCGGCGCTCGAAAAGCGAGGGGGGATAGCTGCACGGCGAGGGCAGGACTCCCGGGAAGACTTCCCCGCCCCGCCTCGCGGCGTAGCGCTTCTCCTTTTCCGCATACGCTTGGCAAGCGCCCCGCAGCTCGCCCCGCTTCGCCTGCAGCTGCAAGAGCTCTTCGCCGGCCTGCTTCAACGCCCTGTCTCTGGCCGCCATCTGCTCCTCTATGGCGCGGCAGGCCGCCTTCTGCGCGGCGCCAAGTCCGTCCAGCCTGGCCTGTTCCGCCTCAAGGGCGCCCTTCACCTGGCCGCGGAGGAGTTCGCGCCTGGCCATGAAGCCTGCCTTCGTCGTTTCCGACTCGTTCTTCCTGACCGCGAGATCGCTCTGCGCCTCGGCAAGCAGGGCGCGCTTCTCGTCGAGGCCGCGCCGCAGGACCCGGCAGTCCTGCACAGCCGCGGCCCTCGCACAGTCCGCAATCTGCGTCCTCACCCGCTCCTGCTCCGCCGACTCGCCG
>DFDR01000174.1:948-4646 GCA_002369295.1 Desulfovibrionaceae bacterium UBA3823 | reverse complement strand
CGTCGATTTCGCCAGCGAGCCTCGCCGCCTGCCGTTGAGCCAGATGAAACTTCACGGAGAACTCCGAATGGCCGAGATCCGCGAGCTCGGCGCCAAGCCGCTCCGCCTCTTTCCTGAGGCGATCCTTCTCGGCTTCGATCTTCGGCAGGAGCTCCCTGATGCCGAAGGCCGCGCCGGCAAGCGCCAGTTCGGCGCCGGCAAGGGCGGCGCCGGCATCGAGGACGCGCCGCGCCCCGGCCTCGATGCTTCCGAAGTTCTCGCGGTACAGCTCCAGCGCGGCCTTCTTGTCGCAGAACGACTGCTTCCTGCCGTACTGCACGGCGTAGTCGGCGAAGGCCTCCTGAAGCTTTGCTATCGCGCCGCCTCCCTGCGAGAGCCTGGTCTCGACAAGCTTCAGCACCCACTTCTCCAGCAGGCCGCGCTCGTTCATGCGCCCCTTGAACAGCTCCGTGAGCGCGCCCTCGTCGCTGTTGACCTCGCGGATGACGCTTTCCCACTCGCTGCTGCGGATGCCGTACTCGCCGAGCTTCGCATAGTATGCCGCGGCAGACTGGCCGTTCATGTCGTAGAGAAAGAACTTGTTCCTGCTCTGGTCCCTGAACGCCGCAAGCATGTCGCGGCAATCCTGCCAGCCCTTGAACTCGTATGCGCCGTCGCGCCTTTCGGCGACGGGAAGGGCGCAGATGCCGTACCCGCACTGATCATGGCCGCATTCGCCGATGAAGTTGAGCATCTCGAGGGCGTTGCCGTCGTCGTCCCGGCTTCCCGCCTTCCTCGCCATCATGCCCGTGAGCAGATAGCCGGCGCCGTCGTCGAGCTTCCATTCGACGAGGACAAACGAGGGCGCGCCGGGAACGAAGAGGCCGGAAAAGGGGCGCGCCTTCTCTCCTCTGCCGAGGTTCCTGAAGCGCCTGCCGACAAAGAGGCCTATGAGGAGCTGCGTCATGACGGTCTTTCCGCCCGCGTTCTCCAGCTCAAGGAGCGTGTGCCTGCCGTCCGCGCGGTAGGTCTCGTCGAGAATGCGGTTCTGCCCGCCGTTGTAGCGGATATTGACGAATCGAACCGCGCTAATCGAGCTCATCGCATGCCTCCCCGCCAGCTTCGGGCACCGCCGCTTCCTGATCGTCCTGCAGCTCCTGCCCTTCCGGCCCATGCCCGAGGAAGCGCTCCAGCCTGTCCACGGCATCGGGGCTGGCGCGGTTCAGAAAGATCCACTTCATGACATGGTCCAGCTTCGGCAGGACGTAGATGTTTTCGTCCCCGGCAAGCAGCGCCAGCCCCTGCTGCTTCAGGAAGGCGAGGACGACGCGCAGCATCCCCTCCTTCGTGTTCCGCTTCCCGCTGATCTCCCCGCTTGAAATCAGCGCGTTCCAGGCGCCGAGCAGCTCCGGATAGGACAGCCATCCGCTGGCGGCGCCCCCGCTTGCGGAGGCGCCGGCCGCCAGGCCGTCCGCAACGGCGTTCTGGTACTCGCCAAAGGGCAGATAGTCGCGCTTCCTTCCCGTTGCGTCCTGCCCGCCGTAGAACTGCGACAGCAGAACGAGGATGGCGAACAGGGCAAGGCTGTACTCCGCGTCCCGCTCCGCGCGGTCCCTTCTGCCGCCCCTCGTGAGCCGGTTCTTGAGCTCCGAGCGCGAGAAGCCGAGAAAGGTGTTGCCGTCGTTGGGGAGCAGGTAGACGACGCCCTCGAGCTGGGCTATCTGGGCGCCGAGCGCCTCCCCCTGCATGCGCACCAGATCTTCGACGCCTTTGGCAAAGAACGCCTCGTAGAGCCTGGCGTCCGACTCCCTGTCCAGGCTGCGCCGGCGCAGGAGGTGCGCAACTATCTCCTGCGAGCTTCTGACTGCTTCGTCGCTATGCATCGTCTCCTCCCTTTCCGCTGTTTTCGCTGTTTCCGCTGTACTGTGCCGTGAACGCGAGATTCGTGCAGACCAGCGCCGTCGCCGTTCCCGTGCCGTCGTCAAGCCCCTCGAAGAGCACCTCCCCGTCTTCAGGGCACGGCTCCACGCGCAGCGCCGCCAGTCCTGCGTGCTCCGGGCAGCTTTGGGCTATGGACTGGAGCAGGTCCGCGATGCCGGCGCTTTCCTCGCAGCCCTCCTGTGCAGGCCTCTCCGCCAAGCTGAAGCACTGCCCGCGGACAAGCTCCAGCAGGAGCCCGCTGAAGATGCCCGCCGTCGGCGCGAGCCGCGCGAGCCTTGCCTTGTCCGCAGCCGCTTCGTCCCTGAGCCGCTTCAGCGTTGTGCCGCCCGCGCGCGCAGCCGAGAGGATTTCACGCAGAGCGCCGCGCAAGCGGGCGTCGCGCTCCTCCTTCTTCCTGCGCATGTCCTCCTTCCATGCCGAAACGTCCGCATCGGCCACCCTGGCCGGGACGGGATCGCGCGCCTCTCCTGCCCGGCAGGATTCCAGAGCGTCGGCAAGAACGAAGGTCTTGCCGAGGCCGCGGGAAAAGAGGGGGTGCAGGAATTCGTCCGCGCGCTCCAGCAGGGACGCGTCGCCGAGCACCTTCCCGAAGATCTCTGCCTCGAAGGAGATCCTGTCTTCGAAGGCGTTCCGCCAGAAGTTCAGGAACTCCCTGTCGCAGGCATCCCGGTAGGCATTGTGGCTGAGCACGACGTCGAGCTCCATGCCGAGGGCGCCGTGCAGGTGCCGCTGGATGGCCTTGAGCTTTTCAAGCTGGTCCCGCCTCTTCCCGTCCGTGCCCGGCCACTCGACGCCGTCCTCGAACTTCCGGAGAAGATCGGCAACATAGTCCTGGTACGGCCTCAGCTTTTCGCGGGCCTTCCTCACGGCCTCGAGGCTCCTGTCCAGCCGGGCCGCGTGCTCCTCCATGGAGAAGCTGGCGACGTCGCCGCGGATGCCGGCGGCCGCCTCCTCGTTGCTGCGCTTCTCCCGGCGCATGAGGTGGACGATCTCCTTGATGCTGTCGAGCGCCCTGCCGTAGTCGCTCTTCTTCAGGGTCTCCTCGAAGATCATCTGGTTGACCGAAATGCGCAGGTTGCTTTCCATCTCAAGCGTGCCGAAGAGCAGCGCGTAGCCGTTCTCCGTCAGGCTGTAGGAAACGCTGCGCTTCCTGCCGCCGAGCATCCTGCCGCTGATGAAGTCGATGCCGACGCTCTCGTCCTCGCCCGTCTCGAAGTTGCGGGCGGGGAAGCGCATGCGCCTGCCGCCGTTCGTCAGCACGTCCTGCACGATGAACTTCGCCAGGCCGAAGCGGGCCGCGGGCGCCAGGTCCGCGCCGAAGTGCTCCGGCCCTATGCCGCCGATGAAGCCGGCGATGTCGTCGAGCGTGCAGGCTTCGCCCCGGGACGACTGCTCCATGATGAAGAGCAGGACGGCGAAGAGCATGGTGACCTGGACAGCGAGGCTGTCGAAGCCGCACTGCTTCCACGCCTCCTTGCGCGCGCAGTTCTCCAGCAGCCTGACGAAGGAGCCGACGGTCTTCATCCTGTGCTGGAAATTCCGCAGAAACTCATAGCGCATGCTCTGCCTCCCAGTCTGCCTCCCAGTCTGCCGCAGTCACAATCTCCTGGGGGACGCGCCGCCCTCCTTCCAGGATGGCCCGCATCGCGCTTGCGAGCGGAGCGGGGAAGAAGCTGAAGAACCTGGGGCAGTCCTTCGGCCGGTGATCGCTCTCGGGAAGCGTGCGCCCTTCCGCCATGGCGGCCATCTTCGCGTAGGCGGGGACGAAGGGCTCGAGG
>DFDR01000174.1:0-807 GCA_002369295.1 Desulfovibrionaceae bacterium UBA3823 | reverse complement strand
CCCCTGTCCTGGAGGTAGGGCTCGGCGCTTGCGGAGAACTGCCTGAGCGAGGCGGCCACGCTCTTGCCGCCCCCGTAGACTATCGTCCCAAACCGCGTCCCGAGCAGCGGGCGCGGCCTTTCGGCAAGGAGCCTGCGCAGAGAGCAGAACGCATCGAGATTCTCGAGGACGAGGACATTCTGCGGGGCTTGCCGGCAAAGCGCGAACGCCGCAAGGGGCTCCGCCGTCTCGAAGGCGTTCAGGCCGCCTTCGCCAAGGACGATGCCGCAGCGCCGGAGCAGCTTTTCGCCCCTTTTCCGCTTCAGGAACTTCTCCCTGCCCCATATCTGGAAGCTGCGCTCGTTGACGGAGGCCGGCCTTGCGAGCATATCCCTGCTCCCCGAGAGGAAGGCGCTCAGCTGAAGGACCTCTGCGCGGTCCTTCGCGTAGGCTGCGGGATGCGCCCTGTAGAACTGCGTCTGGATCAGGGGATGCAGCCGGTAGTTCAGTTCCTCGAAGAGGGCCGCGTCGTCGCGTTCCCCGGCCACCCGGCGCCACCACTGGACATGCAGCGCAGGGCGCTTGCCGTTGGTCGGCGACGACTTGACGGCCCAGACGGCGCCGGCGGCCGCCAGCGCGTCAATGCGCGCGGCCTGCTCCGCATACGGAGCCCCCTCGAGGCCCTCGGAGCGCAGGAGCTCGTCGAGGGAGATCCTGCATCTCTTCCCAGACGCAGCCTTGGGCGCCATGCCGGCCTTGGGGGCGCCCTCCTGACGGCGGCTCACGCGGGGAGCCTGTCCTTCAGACTGGAGCCGGTTCAGCGCTGCA
>DFDR01000009.1:4539-6854 GCA_002369295.1 Desulfovibrionaceae bacterium UBA3823 | reverse complement strand
CCGGGCTGGCCGTCTGGCGCCGGCGCTTCGGCACGGGCGGCCGCGCTTCCCGCTGCCGCTTCCAGCCACGCCGGCGACACCATGGCCCAGCCGTCAAGCGCGCTCAGGCCGTTCAGGAAGGCTTCCGGCAGGTCGAGCGCATAGATCTGGATCCTGCGCCTCTCCGTGCCCCCGGCCGGCTCGAGCCGCCCCTGCGGGCGCAGGCCGAAGGCTTCGCGGCACAGCTCCGGCGCGCCGCGCTCCAGGGCTTCAAGGGAGGATTCGCCGGGCAGCCGCAGGCTGAAGGCAGCAAAGTCCGCCATTCCGCCGGCATCGACGGCAACGAGGATGTCGCCGTTCCAGCCGAAGCCGAGGCAGGCCGAGGCATGGACGGCGCGGTCCTGGCCCTTCCAGACCTCCTCCCTGCCGACGGCGAGCAGGCGGCCGTCGGACGTGAACACTTCAACGGCGTCGCCGGGCAGATCCTCGGGAAGGAGGCTTGCCGGCGGCGCCCCGAAACCCGGGTCTTGGGCCCGGCGCCTTGTGGAGGTGCGGCGTGGAATCGAGTCAGGCTTGCGGGCCATTGTTCGTCCTTCGCCGGCTGGAGCCCGCAGATGCGGAGGCTGTCAGCCGGCTTGAGCAGGCATGCTTTCCCTCGGCGTGGAGCGCCGGGGCCTACGCCAGGGCGCTGGCGGATCCCGGCTTTCTCGCCTGGGGGGCGTTTGGGAGCGGGGGGCATCTTGCGGGCTACATCGCCTGCCAGACGGCGGCAGGCGAGCTCGAAGTGCTCAACGTCGCCGTTGATCCCGCCTTCCGGGGACGCGGGACAGCCAGGCGCCTTTTGGCAGAGGTCTTGCACGAGGCAAGGGAAAAGTCTATAGAAAAATGCTGTCTGGAAGTCAGGCCGGGCAACGCTCCTGCCCTCAGGCTCTACAGGGGCGCCGGCTTCGGACAGGCAGGCCTCAGGCGCCGCTACTACAGCGACGGGGAGGACGCGCTCGTCATGACGCTGGAGCTTTCCTGATCCAGGCTTTCCCCTTGCTCCTGTCCCCCTCCGTCCGGAATCCTCCCCTGGGGGAGGCTTCTCCGCAACCTTCAACTTGCCGGGAGATGACGTATGAAGACGATTATGGCCGCCAACTGGAAAATGAACAAGACCCGCTCCCAGGGCGAAGCGCTGGCGAGCGAGGTGGCAGCCGGCCTCGAGAAAAGGCCCGAGGGCAGGGACGTGCTCATCTTCCCGCCCGCCACGGCCCTGAACATCGTGTCCCAGTCCTCCATGGGCCGCTTCGAAACGGGCGTCCAGAACTTCTATCCCGAAGAGAACGGCGCCTACACGGGCGAAATTTCCGCCTCCATGGTGCACGAGTGCGGGGCCACCTGGGTGCTCGTCGGCCACTCCGAACGCCGCCACATCTTCAACGAGCCGGACGAGCTCATCGCCCGCAAGGTCAACTTCGCCGTGGAGCACGGCTTCAAGACCATGCTCTGCGTGGGCGAGACCCTCGAGGAGCGCGAGGCGGGCGATCTGCGCAAGGTGCTGACCCGCCAGCTCACCAGCGCCCTTTCCGGCCAGTCTCCCGAGGCCGCCTCCTCCGTCCTCGCCGTCGCCTACGAGCCCGTGTGGGCCATAGGCACCGGCAAGACCGCAACGCCCGCCGACATCGCCGAGGCCCACGGCCTTATCCGCGACGTGCTGCGCGCCCTCTTCGGCTCTGCCTGCGAGGAGCTCCCCATCCTCTACGGCGGCTCCGTCAAGCCCTCCAACACGGCCGAGATTCTCGGTGTTGACAATGTCAACGGTGTTCTGGTAGGTGGTGCCTCTTTGGAGGCGAAAAGCTTCCTCGACATTGTTTTCGCCTAGCTACGACCACTAAGCTGGAGGCTTGACTGTGGAGTCGATTATCCTTGCCCTGCATATCGTTGTCTGCGTGCTGCTTGTCATCCTTATCCTGCTTCAGGCAGGCAAGGAAGGCATGGGCGTCATCTTCGGCGGCGGCAACACCTCCGTCTTCGGCAGCTCCGGCGCCGGCGGCCTGCTGGCCAAGATGACCGCTTTCATGGCCGTCATCTTCGTCATGACGTCCCTCAGCTACACCTACGTCACGGGCAAGCACGAAACCAAGGAGTCGGCCGTCGTCAACGTCAAGATTGAGGATGCCGTCCCCGCTCCCGCCGTCCAGCCTGAAGCCAAGCCCGAAGCCGTTAAGCCTGCCGAGGCGAAGCCTGAAGCGAAGCCCGAAGCCGCCAAGCCCGCCGAAGCGAAACCTGAAGCCAAGCCCGAAGCCGCCACGCCTGCCGAAGCCAAGCCTGAGGCGAAGCCCGAAGCCGCCAAG
>DFDR01000009.1:0-4477 GCA_002369295.1 Desulfovibrionaceae bacterium UBA3823 | reverse complement strand
CCGAAGCCGCCAAGCCCGCCGAAGCCAAGCCTGAAGCGAAGCCCGAAGCGGCCAAGCCCGCGGAAGCCGGCAAATAGCCTCCAGCTGCTTTCAACGACGTCTATTCAAAGCCGCGGGCTTGCCCGCGGCTTTTTTCGTGGAGCATGCCATGGCAGACCAAGTCAAGTTTTCCAACAATCCCTTTGCCGGACTCGATGCGGAGCGCTATCCTCGGCAAAGCGTCGCCGGCAGGGCGGCTGAAGAGCTCGTCAAGCAGGCCCGCAAGGCCAGAAAGGCCGTGCCGCCCGAGATCCGCCGGGAGAGCGAGCTCTTTCTGGGCGCCATGGAGGGCGTCGAGCGGCAGGCGCCCCGGGGCAGGGCCGTCAAGGGCATGTCCCCCCGGCAGCCCGGACGCTCCGAAACTGGCGGCTTTGCCATGGCGGAGCAGTGCGGGCTTCCTGCGGCCTCGACGCTGAAGCCCGGCAAGGGCGAGCGCAGGCGCGAAGCGCGGCTCCGCCGCCAGGAGCTTGCGGCCAAGACCGGTGCAGCCGAGGCCTCCGCCAGCCACGAGGAGAGCGGGGACATGGACATGGCAGCCCTGCTCAGGGAGGAGGGTGCCGATCCGGCCTTTGCCAAGGCCATGCAGGGCGTGAAGCCCCTCAGCGCCACGGGCAGAGAGGTGAATCCCGCCGTGGTGCCCCAGACAGCCGCGCCCGAGCCTGGCAACAACCCTCTGCAGGATCTGCTTGACGGCAAGCTCGAGTTCGCGCTCTCCTTCACCGAGGAGTACTGCGAGGGCTACGTCGTCGGGCTGGACCAGCTCACCGTGGGCAAGCTGCGCCAGGGCGCCTTCAGCCCCGAGGCCAGCATCGACCTGCACGGCCTCAACGTCCAGCAGGCCTTCGAGACCCTGCGCGGCTTCTTCAAGGCCAGCTGGTACCGCGGCATGCGCTGCGTCATCGTCGTGCCCGGCCGCGGCAGGAACTCGCCCGACGGCATCGGCATCCTGCGCGAGAAGCTCAAGCTCTGGTTCACCCAGGAGCCCTTCAAGCGCGTGGTGCTCGCCTTCTGCACGGCCAGGCCCCACGACGGCGGGCCTGGCAGCCTCTACGTGCTCCTGCGCAAGTACAAGAAGAAGGGCCGCGTCTACTGGGACCGCATGCCGCCCGATGAGGATCTCTTCTAGGGCGCGCCGCAAGAGGGCGCTCTTGCAGCCGCATGGCTCGACCCGGCCGGGCGCAGCCGAAGCGCTCAGCGCATTGCCGTTCCAGGAACATGCCCCGCGAATTCTTCGTATCGTGAACGGCGATGTCAGGCCGCCCATGCCGGCTTTCGCGGCTGTACTCCACGATGCGCTCTGTCGTGCAGAACAGGCCTGCGGCAAAGCCGCGTCAACGTTTGGTTCTGCCAGGGGCGAGGGGCAGGCATGGCCGCGCCCCCCCGTTCCCGGCAGGCCGCAGGCAGGCGGGACTGCGCTATGCGCTACTGGGGCTCCTCCTCGCTTTCCGGCGTCTTTCCTGCAGCTCTGCCTGCAGATCTGCTCTTGGCGGCAGAGGGCAGGGGGCGTGCGCGCTTTCTGGCGCCGAGGCAGGCGGGCCTGCGGGAGCGGGGCCACCCGGGGCGCATGCTGAGCGGAAGCTCCCAGTTTTCAGGCACGAAACTGTCCAGCATTGCCTGGAAATCCTCCTCCGATTCTTCCGGATCCTTTTCCACTGTCGCGGGATAGACGAAGTCGTGCAGGGGATCGTAGCGCAGCCGCCTGCCGTCGAGAAAGATGGTGTTCGGGCAGCCGATGCCGGCAGCCAGGAAGGCCGTGGCGAGCACTTCGTCGTCCCAGTAGGGATCGAGGCTGATCCAGCGGGGGCGGAGCCAGCAGCGCATGTGCTGCAGCTCCTCCAGCGCGGTCTCGACGTCGCTCTCGGCCGAATTGTAGAGCGCGTGGGCCAGCAGGCCCCAGAGCGCAAGCCCGGCGGCCGAGAAGAGGCCATGCCCCCGGCGCTGGGCTGCCGTGTGCCCCACCGGCACGCGCCGCGTGCAGGCTGCGCCGTTGGCGATGGAGGCCGCCTTCTGGAGGGCGAAGTATTCGTCCAGGGCCTCGGCGCCCGTTGTCTGCCTGCCGCTGAGCAGGCCGACGATGCGCTCAATCTGCCAGCCGCGGCACTCCTTGGCCGTGCAGAATTCGGCAGGACGCTTGCGCAGGGCCTGCCGCTTCTGGGCCTTGGTCGGCTCGCCGCAGATGACGCCGATGTGGAGCCAGGCCTGGCCGTGCCTGGTTCCGGCCTTGACGGGCAGCGTTGAGAAGAAGATGCGGCTGTCTTGGTGGAAGGACAGGTTTTTGGGGTGCTTGACGGCGTCCATGTCCATCTTCGCCAGCGTGGCCCGGAAAAGGGGATCTTCAGCCAGCACCCGGGTGAGGTAGGGCGCGGCAAGGCTGCCGTCCTCGCCGTAGAAGAAGTCGAGGCTGGGGTCGTCGATCATGCGCATGTCAAGCAGGCAGGACTGGGCCGCCATGCCGGCGTCGGCAAGGACGCCGAGCGCCTCGCCAAGGCCGTCGTCAAGTCCGTCCTGCAGGAGCTCCACCATGCCGAGCGGATAGCCCGAGCGCTTCTGGACGGCGAAGAGCCAGCGGCTTTGCGGATCGGGATTGATCATCTTCATGAAGGGGTTTTCCAGGCCTTCCGGCTCGATGGCTTGGCTGTCGATGAAGGCTATGCCCTCCCTGTCCTCGCCGTAGATCTTGGCTGCCTGGGCACTGAAGGCCTTGAGGAAGCGGGCCAGCAGCCCCGGCTGGCCGGCCTGCTCGAGCAGTCTTTGCGCAGCGCCGCCGGGCTGGGGGGCGCCCCGGCGGCCGGGCTCTTCGCCGGCCAGTCCGGAGGCGGGACAGAGCAGGCGCGCCACGCTGGTTTTGAGCCACTTGCCTATGCGTCCGGTGTCCTTGCGGCCGATCGCGTACATGAGGCTCATGGCGCGCACGGCGTCTCTGGGGGCAAGGCCGAGGCTGTCCAGAATGGCCAGCAGGCCCTGCCTGCCGGCAACGGCGTAGGCCAGAAAGGCGCTGCCGAAGGAGAGCGAGGGTATCGACTGGTCCCGGCGGTACTCGTAGTCCCCGGTCTCGGGGGGCATGCGGGTGGCCATGGCCTTCACGAATCTGGACCGGGCCTCCCAGTACCCGAAGGCCCGGGTGTCCCAGGGCACGGGATCAGTCATGGACTGGACTCGTCTGTAGTGCATTCCGCGGCTGCGGGTGGAGATGAACTGGCTCTTTGGCATGGGCTTTCCTTTTGTGAATCTTCGTGAACTTTGATGCATCGGGTGCGCGTCCTGGAGTTGGGCGGCCGGTCTGGCCTAGGATCTGCCGCCTCGGGAGGCTGTCCCGGCCTGGCCGGGCCTGCGCCGCGATCCTGCAGCCAGCCGGGGCAGGGGCCGCGCGTGCGGGCGGCCGATGTGCGCGGGCCTGTGCCGGCGAGGCCAGAAGGGGCGGTCCATGAGATCCGCGTGCATGTCCTCGGGCGTGAGGCTTGCCAGATACTCCGCGAATTCAGGGTCGGGGTCCACCCATCCATCCGTCGATTCCGCAAAGTCGCGCAGAGGATCATAGCGCAGGCGCCTGCCCTCGAGGAAGATGGTGCGCGGGCAGGCCAAGCCGGCAGAGCCAAAGGCCGTCAGGATGTCGTCGTCCTCCCAGTCGGCGGCAAGGCTGATCCAGCGGGGGCGGATCCGGCAGCGCAGCCCCAGGCGGAGCGTTGTCATGAGGCTCGGCAGATGGGGGTCGTTCGAGGACCGCATGCTGTTTTCCATCACGCCCCAGAGGGCAAGCCCCATGGCGCAGAAAAGCTCCTGCCCCCGGATCTGGGCCTGGCTTGCGCCAGCGAGGGCGCGCCGCCGGCAGGGCGCCTGCTTGCAGACTTCAGCGGCCTTGACAAGGGCGAAGTATTCCTCGAAGGCCGCTTCGCCGCTCATCTCCTGGCCGGTCGCAATGCCAAAGCAGCGCTCCTCCTCCCAGGCCAGGCACTCCGCTTCCGTGCAGAATCCGGACGGAAGCCTTTCGAGGGCCATGGCCTGCTGCTCCCGCGTCGCCGTGCCGCAGACGAGGCCCAGATGGAGCCAGGCGGGATGGCCTCCGGCGCCTGCCTTGACGGGGCGCGTGATCGTAAAGACGCGCATGTTCTGGATGAAGGAGAGCCGCTCGGGCCGCTTGAAGGCAGGCTTGCTTCTCTCCGCAAGCAGGTCCTGCAGGCAGGCGTCGTCCTTCCTCACCTGGACGAGGTAGGGCACGGTCAACCTGCCTTCGCTGTCGTAGCAGGCATCGAGGCTGGGATCATTCACGAGGCGCAGGCCCAGCAGACAGCTTGCGGGCTTGATGCCGGCCTCGGCGAAGACGCCGAGGGCCTGCCCGAGGCAGCCCTTGTCGAAATCGGCGCCATGGCGCCTGGAGGGCCAGGCCTCGTCCTCGTTCTCGTTCTCGTCCTCGTCGATATCGATGCCGCCGCTGTCTCCG
>DFDR01000145.1:16554-17741 GCA_002369295.1 Desulfovibrionaceae bacterium UBA3823 | reverse complement strand
CGGCGAGGTCTTCGGCACGGAGCTGCGCGTCTATCCTCTGCTTTCCCGCGTGCCGAACCTTGACCGGCACTGCGGGCTGCTCGCGGCGCCCCTCGCCAGCGGCGACGGCGGCCCCTATGCCGCCTTGGTGAAGGCGATCGGCGCGGCAGACTGGGTGCGGGAAGGGCTGGAGCGCTTTGTTCCCAGAGCCGAAGGCGCCTGTCCCTTCTGCCAGACGCCTCTGGCGGAGGACTTTGCCGAGCGCGCGGCCCAGTGCTTCGACGAAGCCTGGCACAGGGACTTTGCCGCCCTGCAGGCCTTCCGGCAGAGCTATGCCCAGGCCTGTTCGCGCTCCCTTGCCACCCTGCGCCGCAATCTGGAAGATCCCCCGCCGGCACTGGATATGGCAGCCTGCAGGGACAAGGTCCGGCTGCTGGAGCAGGCCGTCGGCGCCAACCTCGCGGCGCTGGACGGCAAGCTCGCTTCGCCCCTCTCGCAGATTCAGCTCCACCCGCTCGACGGTCTCGTCGCCGAGATCAACGGCTGCATCGACAGGGCCAACGCCGAGATAGGGCGCATGAACGGCGGAACAGGCCTTGCCGCCAGGCGCAGGGACTTGAGCCAGCGCGTCAGGAGCCTGATGGCCATGAAGGCCAGGGAGTGCCTCGATGCGTACGTCAGGGACAGGCGGCAGGAGGAAGAGGCAGCCAGGAGCCATGCGGCACGCAAGCAGGCGCTTGCCGGCGAGTACCTGCGCCTGACGGCGGAAATTGCCGGCAGGCGCAAGGCCTGCACCGGCACCCGCGAGGCTGCGGATGCCATAGGCGCCGGGCTCAGGGCAGCCGGCTTCGAAGGCTTCGCCCTGCGCGGGCGGCCAGGGGAGGAAGATCTCTACGAGCTGATCCGGCCAGGCGGCGCGCCTGCCGAGAACCTGAGCGAAGGCGAGCGCAGCTTCGTCGCCTTCCTCTACTTCTGCCATCTTGCGCGCAGCGGCATGGACAGCGACGGCAGTGCCAGGCCGACGGTGGCCGTGCTTGACGATCCTTCGGCGGGCCTTGACGGCCAAGCCAGGCAGGCCTGCGCTAGAATGGTGCGCTGGATGGCCGAAGACTGTCTGCTCAGCGCGCCGCGCGACGGCCGGCCGCCTCTCGAACAGCTCTTCGTCTTCTCCCACGATGCCGTCTTCCACAGGCTTGCCTCCGCTCCCC
>DFDR01000145.1:0-16496 GCA_002369295.1 Desulfovibrionaceae bacterium UBA3823 | reverse complement strand
GGCTTGCCTCCGCTCCCCTTGCCTGCGCCCCGGGCGTGGCGCGCTTTGTCGTGCAGAAGCGCCAAGGCGGCTCGTCCGTGGCGCCCCAGCAGGGCAGAAGCGAAGCTTGGGAAGACGCGGAAGCGGAGCTGGACGGCCTCCTCCGGCCCTGAGGCGCGCGGGGTCCCCGCGCAGGCAGGGCGCCGGCAGAGAAGGCCATCGCTGGCTGCGGGCAAGGCCCGTGTGCGTCCCTGCGGATGCAGATGACGGCAGGGGGGCTTTGGTGTAGCATCCTGCTCCGCCAGATCCTGCTTCGCCAGATCCTGGCTGGGGCCCCGTTCGGCCCCGTCTGGCAGAGGCGTCCTGCCGCCTTTCCTGAACCTTTGACCGCGCTCTTCCAGCCGGCACGAGGAGTCCTGCATGTTCTGTCCCTACTGCGGCCGCCACGTCTGGGACCGCGATCCCGGCGCCTGCCCCAGCTGCGGAAAGGCGCTTCCCGGCATCTTTCCCGATTCCGGCGCCGCGCCCCTGGCCTCCTGGCACGACTTTGCGATGCTGTGCAAGATAGCCTGCTGGACCCAGGCCGACATCGCCTTTGGGCTCGACTTCCGCCTCTTCGCCGTCCAGACCGAGTGGCTGGACCAGAGCGCAGACAGGGGCGCGCTTCTTGCCCTCATGGACTACCACGCCTGCGGCGCGGACCAGAGCCTCGACTATCTTTCCCTGCGCCGGGCGCTGGAAGCGCCGGCAAGGATTGCCGATTTCATGGTGGATCTCATGTGGTGCCTCTGCGCCGACATCGAGGCCTGCGCCAGTGCGGTCAAGCCCCTGCTCTGGGGCGCGCTGGAGCGGCAGGAGATCAGCGACAGGGCCTACCAGGCGAGGCTGGAGGTCTTCGAGCCCGCCCACCTGGACTTCCTGGCCCGGCTCGACGCCCTGCGCGCAGGCCGTCTCGAGGAGGCCAGGACAGCCAGGGTCCACTGGCGGGAGCTTCCCTTTGCCAGCGAGGTCGAGCCTGTCTTTGCGGCGCTCTCGGCCCTTTCCGACGCCAGGAGCCTGCTCATGGATCAGGCCGGCGAATACGCGGCCGCCAAGGCGGCCAGGCTGCTGACCAAGCTGCGCAAGACGGCGCAGAAGGCGGCCTCGCCCCGCGTCAAGAACTTCCAGGCCCGCATGGAGCAGATGATCCTCGGCCGCTGGACGGGGCGCATGCAGCGCTTCTGCGAGGCGCCCCAGACGGGCCCCGCGAGGACGGCCATGGCCATCGAGATGAGCTCCTGCTGCCTGCACAAAAGCCTGCCCGCAGTCTACAAAAAGCAGCTCGAGCCTGCCTGGAACGCCTTTGTCAGGGCCCAGGACCCGGCCGAAGCCGGCAGCCAGGGCCAGGCCTAGGAAAGGGAGGCCGAACCATGATCTGCCCCAGCTGCCACCACCATTTCTGGGAAAACGGCCTCGAGCGCTGCCCGGACTGCCAGCACCCTCTGCCGAAGCTTGCCTGCGACAAGTCCTGGAAGCCCCTGGGGTCCTGGAAGGACTTCATGGGCTTCGACTGCGCCGGCTTCGCCATGATGGCGGAGGGCGCCCTCGGCGCCCAGCTGAAGTACCTCTCCTACATCCTCAAGGCCGTGAAGGACCGCAGAGAGCCGGGAAGCCTGGACTTCCTCTCCCGCTTCGACGCCCAGGCCGTCAAGCATGACTTCGACACCGACGGCCTGCTCTTCCTCGCCGGCATGCCCCACTTCAACTACAACATGGCCTGCGACCTGCTCTACTGCTACGCCGAAGGCGACGACGCCCTCCAGGCTGCCCTCCGGGAGCGCTACTGGGAGGACGAGCGCATCGAGGGCTTCTTCGACAAGGCCGTGGCCCTGCGCAACGAACACTTTTCCAAGGCCCTTTCGGCGCTCATGGAGGCGGCCCGCGCCGCGGCGAAGCAGCAGGACAAGCCCGGCTCCCTGATCCTCCACGAGGCCTGCACAGCCTGCGCCAAGGCCGTGGAGCAGGCGGAGGCCGCCCGCCAGAAGCTTGCCGAAGCCCTGTGCGAGACCTGGTTTGCCGAAATAGAGCAGGGGCTCGGCGCCCTGAAGGATCTGGCCCGCGCGTCCAGCCGGCCGTGGATCTCTCCCTGCATGCAGGCCTGGCTCGAGCAGGCCGCGCTCGCCTCCTGGCAGCGCCAGATGCAGACCCTGCCCGCATCGGGCCAGCGCGATGCCTGCATCGAGTTCATGATGCAGATGAACGGCCTCCTGCACCACAGGCGCTTCCCCGAAATCTACCGGAAAAAGCTCCTCCCTTCCTGGCGGCAGTTTGTCAAGGACGTGCGCGCCCTGGACGAGGCTGGAGACCCGCCGCAGAAACCGGGATAGGGGGGAGCGGGGCCGGCGCGTCCAGTGCCAGCCTTCTGGCCAGTCTTCTGTTCAGTCTTCTGGCCTGCCGGTCTTTCGGCCCGTCGGCATGGCCCGCATCCGCCTTGTCCGCAGAGGCCGGCCCGGGCAGAGGCCGATCTGGCCTGAGGCTGGCTTGCGCCGCGCACCGGCGGCGTCCTGCTGTCTGCTCCGGGGCCCGTCTCCTCCCGCAGGGGCCTGCGCACGCAGGCGCCTCGGCGCATGGAGGGGCCGCTGCGCATGAAGGGGCTTTTTCCGGGCGCTTGCCTAGCAGCCGCTCAAGGCGAGGAACTGGGCCACGGCGAGTTCCTCCGGCCGGGCCGAGGGCGCAATGCCCAGGGCCTCCATGCGCTGGAGCAGATCCTCCCGGCCCTGGCGCCTGAAGATGCCTCCCAGCTGCTTGCGGCGCTGCTGGAAGCAGAGCCTGAGCAGGCTTGCCAGCCTGTCGGGGCTTGCGGGGCGGGACGGCGCTGGCAGGGGGTCGAAGGAGAGCACGGCCGAGTCCACCTTGGGCGGAGGCGTAAAGCAGCCAGGCCCCACCGTGAACTCCATGCGGCAGGCAAGGTGGGCCTGCATCCACACGGAGAGCGCGCCGTAGTCCCGCGAGCAGGGGCTGGCGGCGATGCGCTCGCCCACCTCCTTCTGCACCATGAAGACGGCCCGCGAAAGGGCCCGGCAGCGGGAGGCGATGTCCCAGAGCAGGGGCGAGGCCACGTTGTAGGGGAGGTTGCCGGCCAGCTTCCAGGCCCCTTCCAGCGCCTCCCAGGGGTAGGCGAGGGCGTCCTGGCACAGCACTTCGGTGCGGGCATCTCCTTCCTCCTGCCGCACCTTCGCCCAGTGGCCGTCCTTTTCGACGAGCAGGAGGCGCCTGTGGGGCAGGGCTTCGATAACGCGCGTGAGGGCGCCTGGACCGGGGCCGATCTCGAGAATGGCATCGCCTTCCTGGGCGTGGAGCAGGCCTGCGATGCGCTGGCAGACGGCCGGCTGGTTGAGAAAGTGCTGGCCGAGGCTCTTCTTGGCCCTGGGGGCTTCGCCCCGGGCTTCCCGGGCGTGCCTGAGCCGTCCGCCGGCCTCGGCAAGGCGTTCGCGTGCGCTCGTTCTCATGCGGGGATCCGGCAAGCCTAGGGAGTGTCGAAGCGGTCGAAGGCGGTGACGATGCCGGCCCGGCCCTGGGTGGCGCTCCTGAGCCTCGTGGGGAAGCCGAAGAGCTGGCGCATGGGCGCCGTGCCGTGCACGGTCTTGTGGCCGGCATGGTCCTCCATTTCGTCGATGCGGCCGCCGACCGCGCCGAAGAGGGAAATGGCGCTGCCAAGCTCCGCCTCGGGACAGCTGATGGCCACCTTCATGATGGGCTCGAGCGGTGCGGGGCCGGCCTTGGACAGGGCTTCCTTCAGCGCCTGCACGGCGGCCATGTGGCAGCCGGGCAGGGTGGTGGCGCCCTCGCGCTTCTCGATGCCGGTCACGGTGACGGCGCAGTCGACCACGGGATAGCCCGTGAGATCGCCGCTCTGGAGGCAGTCCCGGCAGCCTTCGAGCACGGCGTCCACGTACTGGCGCGGCAGGATCTTGTCGGCGAGCTTCCTGTCTTCGGGCAGGAAGTCCCCGAGCTCCACGGCGTTGCCGGCGCGGCGGGGCCTGGGAGCAACGGACAGGGTCACGTGGCCGAAGTGCGGCGCCTTCCCGAGCTCCCTGTCGAAGACGCAGTCGGCCGAGGCCTCCCTTGTCACCGTCTCGCGCAGGATGACCTGCGGGGCGCCGGTGCGCGGGGCGACGCCGTACTCGCGCTTCATGCGCTCGAGCATCACGTCGAGGTGCAGCTCGCCCATGCCGGAAACGGTGCGCATGCCCGAATCCTCGTCCATGCGCGCGACCAGGGTGGGATCCTCCTCGCAGTAGCGGGCAAGCGCCTCGTCCACCACCTTGCCCTCGTCGGCGTTGCGCGGCTCCAGGGCCAGCGTGATGACGGGCGCATAGGATTCGATGGCCTCGAGGCGCACGTCCATGCCCTTGGCGTAGGTTTCTCCCGTGTGGGCGCTGCGCAGGCCGACGACCGCGACGATGTCGCCGGCTTCGCAGCTTTTGAGCTGCTCCTTGTGGTCGGCGTGGAGTCGGTAGATGCGGCCCACGCGGTCCTCCCTGCCCTGGTTCACGTTGCGCAGCTGGTCGCCCTCCTTGAAGGCGCCGGAATAGAGGCGCAGGAAGGCCGTCTTGCGGCCGTCCTCCACCAGCACCTTGAAGACGAGGCCCGCAAAGGGAGCCGAGGCGTCGGGCTGGCAGGAAACCTCCCGTCCCCTGGCGTCGAGGCCCCTGGCGGGCGGCATGTCCAGCGGGGAGGGAAGGTAGTCGACGACGGCGTCAAGCACCGGCTGGACGCCCGTGTTGCGCAGGGCCGATCCGGCCAGCACGGGCGTCGCCCTGCCAAGGAGCGTCGCCCGGCGCAGGGCTGCCTTGGCTTCGCTGACGCTCGCTTCGTCCAGGCCGTCGGCGGCGCCTTCGAGATAGCGCTCCATGAAGGCGTCGTCCACGTCGGCTATGCCTTCCAGCAGGGCCTGGCGGGCTTGCCTGGCCTCCTCGAGGAAGCTGCCGGGATCCTCTTCCGTGACGGTCTGGCCTTCGTCCGCCTGGCTGAAGGCGAGCTTCTTCAGGGTGAAGAGGTCGATCACGCCTTCGAAGGCGTCGCCCTGGCCGGCGGGAAGGACGACGGGCAGGGGGTTGGCTCCGAGCCGGTCGCGCATGGCCTGGACCGTGGCGGCAAAGTCGGCGCCGAGGCGGTCCATCTTGTTGACAAAGGCGATCTTGGGCACCCTGAACTGCTCCGACTGGCGCCATACGGTTTCGGACTGCGGCTCCACGCCCGCCACGGCGTCGAAGACGCCGATGGCGCCGTCGAGCACCCTGAGGCAGCGCTCCACCTCGATGGTGAAATCCACGTGTCCGGGCGTGTCGATGACGTTGATCGCGTGCCCGCGCCACAGGCAGGTGGTGCAGGCGGAGGCGATGGTGATGCCGCGCTCCTGCTCCTCGGGCATGAAGTCCATGGTGGCGGTGCCTTCGTGGACTTCGCCCATGCGGTGGATCTTGCGGGTGTAGAAGAGGATGCGCTCCGTGAGCGTGGTTTTGCCTGCGTCGATGTGGGCGATGACGCCGAGGTTGCGGAGCCGGCTGATGTCCATGGAAAGTCCTTCTGCCTGGCTTCGGGCGGAAGGCGCGGCTAGCGCTCTTCCCGCAGGCCGAAGCCGACGCGGTGGGTGAGGAAGAAGCTGCGGCCAAGGCCGTGGTGGAGCCAGAAGGCCTCGCAGCCGGGGGCCAGGGCCAGAGGCGCCATGCCGAGGGAGAACTGGGCGCGGGCGCCGGCCAGGCAGTGGCTCTTGACGGCCTCGGGGCCGGCGTAGAGCACGTCCGGCACGTCGGGGGCGGGGCTTTCCAGCGCCGTCTGCACGGGCTGGCGCCCCTGGGCGAAGCGCAGGACGTCGAGGTCGAAGAGATCGGGCCTCGTGATGGTGAGGGAGGGGGCCCGGCGCTCTTCGAAGACCGGCACGTGCAGGGCGCCGGCCTGCTGGCGCAGGGTGTCGAGGCGGCCGGTGTGCAGGAGCACGAGGCGTCCCGGTCCGGGCTGGGTTTCCTCGAGCAGGGCCGAGGCCTCGGCTTCGGTGAGGGAGAAGACGTCCTCGATGCCGGCAAGCTCCAGGGCCGCCAGCACGGGACCTGCGGGCGCTCCGCCTATGCAGGCGCAGCCGATGAGCGGAACGCCGGCGCACACGGCCGGCATGACGGCGCCGAGCATGCGGGCGGCCGCGGCATAGCCCGGGGTGAAGGCAACCAGCGCCCAGGGCGCAGGAAAGACGGTGCGCGAGCGCCAGAAGCCCGAGAGGCGGTCGGTGCGCTCCTCGTGCACCACTTCGGCGGAGCTTCCGCTGTATTTGAGAAACATGGCGCAGGCCGTCTTGACGGCAGCCCTGGCCCTGGGACCCGCGGCCTCGTAGGCGTCGGCGGAGAGCCCGTCCTCGATGCGCCTGTCTTCAAGCCATGCCGGCCATGCAGCCTGCCGCACGACGGCCTGGCCCCTGCGTCCCTGTTCCATCTCCTTGCCCATGCTGGTCCCCTTTGCGCGCGTGCGCGCTAGTTCTTGATGTCGTGTTCGTCTGGCGCCGCGTCGTCGTCCGGCTTGTCGTCGTCGTCGTGGGCGCCGAATTCGGTGGTGCCGTCGGGGCTGGGCAGCACTCTGGCAGGCTCCCCGCCGTCGTCGTCGCGCTCGTCGTCCCTGTCCTGTCCGGCCTGCCTGTCCTGTCCGCCAGCGGCAGGCATGGTCCTGCTCGGGGGAATGACCGGGCCGGCCTGGCCGTCTTCTGGACTGCCGGCCTGGCTGTCTTCTGGACTGCCGGCCTGGCCGTCTGGCCCGGCATTCCCAGGCTGGCCTTCGGGGGCGCCGGAGCGGGCGCCGGGCAGGGGCGCGCCTTCCTGGTAGTCGGGGCCAAGGCTTCTTCCGCAGGACTCCCACTTGACGTTGAGCTGGTCGGCAAGGATCCGGGCCGTCTCGGGATCGTCCTGAGCCATGCTCCGGACGGCGAAGACGCCCCAGGGCAGGGTGGCGCAGTCCACGGCAGCCTTCTTCTCGATGTCGCGCAAGAGCGCAAGGCGCATCTCGGGGCCGTGCAGGAAGAGCACGGCCGCGCAGGCCGCGTCGATGCGTCCGGCATCGAGGGCCCTGCGGCCCAGCTGGCCTACCTTGGCGTCCTTGGCCGCGTGCGAGTCGAGGCCCGTGGCGGCCGAGGCCATCTCCTCCTTGAGGTGCCCGCCCTGCTCGTCGGTCAGGTCGAGGGTCCAGGAGGAGGCGATTTCGGCAAGCTCCGGATCGATGGCCGGCGGCTCCTGCTTCACGGACTGGCGGAAGATCCAGGCTAGGGCGACGCAGGCCAGAAGGACGAGGCAGAAGAGCAGGGGCAGCCTGAAGCCGGGTTCCTGCCCGCGGGAACCCCGCTGGCCCTGGCGCTTGGGAAGGGCTTTGAGGGGACGGGCCATCTAGCAGGCGCTCCCCGTCTCTTCCCGTCCGGCGAGGAAGGCCCTGAGGGTTTCGAGCTGCCGGGCTACGGAACGGGGACCCGTGCCGCCCGGCGTTTCGCGGCGCCTGACGGCGGCGCGGTAGTCGAGCACTGCGTAGACGTCTTCGCCGAAGCGTTCGTCCACGCCCTTGAGCTCGTCCAGGGAGAGCGCCTCGAGCGGAAGTCCCCTGGCTTCGGCGAGCGCCACGGCCCGGCCGGTGACGTGGTGCGCCTCGCGGAAGGGAATGCCCTTGCCCACGAGATAGTCGGCCATCTCGGTGGCGTTGAGGAAGCCCTTGGCAAGGCTCTGCTCCATGCGCGCCGTGTTGAAGCCGATTTCGGCCAGCATGCCCTCCATGACGGCCAGCGAGGAGGCAAGCGTCCTCGAGGCGTCGAGAAAGCCCTCCTTGTCCTCCTGCAGGTCGCGGTTGTATGCCAGCGGCATGCCTTTCATGACCGTGAGCAGGCCCATGAGGGCGCCGTAGACCCGGCCGGTCTTGCCGCGCATGAGCTCCGCCACGTCGGGATTCTTCTTCTGCGGCATGATGGAGGAGCCGGTGGCATAGCCGTCGGAGAGCGAGACGAAGCCGAAGCAGGGGTTGGCCCAGATGATGATTTCCTCGCACAGGCGCGAGAGGTGCTCCATGCACAGCGAGGCGTCGAAGAGGGCCTCGAGGACGAAGTCCCTGTCCGAGACCGCGTCCATGGAGTTTTCGTAGATGCCGCCGAAGCCCACTTCCGCCGCCACGCTTTCGGGATCGAGCGGGTAGGTGGTGCCGGCAAGGGCCGCCGCGCCCAGCGGAGAGACGCGCACGCGCTTCAGGCTGTCCTCGATGCGCAGGACGTCGCGGCGAAGCATCCAGGCGTAGGCCAGAAGATGGTGGGCCAGTGACACGGGCTGGGCCGGCTGCATGTGGGTGCAGCCGGGGAGGATGGCGTCCCGGTGCTCTTCGGCGCGCTGGCCGATGCGGGCCATGAGCCTGAGCAGGAGCCGGCGCCACTCGTCCATGCAGTCGGCCACGTGCAGGCGGAAGGAGAGCCCCACCTGGTCGTTGCGGCTGCGCCCGGTGTGCAGGCGCTTGCCCACGTCGCCCACCAGCTCGGTGAGGCGGGCCTCGATGTTCATGTGGACGTCCTCGAGTTCCGGCTTCCACTGGAAGGCGCCGGACTGTATCTCCTGCCAGACGGCTTCCAGGCCCTGCACGAGGGTCTCGGCGTCGGCGGCCGAGATGACGCCCTGGCGGCCCAGCATGCGGGCGTGGGCCTTGGATGCGCGGATGTCCTGGGGGGCGAGGCTGCGGTCGTAGGATTCGGATTCGGTATAGGCTTTGACAGCCTCGGCGGGGCCTTCCTTGAAGCGGCCGCCCCAGCTGGCGTTGGTTTTCATGGCAGAGAGCCTCCGGATAGTGGCTTCGTTGAGCGGGATGCGTCCGCCTCCGGGCGGCGCCGGACGCGGGCCCGAATATACTGGATTGCGGCCTCTGCCTCAAGGATGACTTTGCCGGTGCGGCGCCGGGGGCGGCGGGTGCATGCGCCCTTTCCCAGAGGGGTGCCGGAGGGAGCCCGGCCGCGGGCAGGCGGCAGGGAAGGCGCGCTGGACCTGCTCTGCGGCCGCCTGCGGTCCCTTGGGAAAAAAGATCTTCGTTCCAAAATTGGGAATGAAGGGGTGCGGCCGGCCCGGAAATGCGGGGCGTTTCCAGCTGTTTGCGTGGGCTGGCGCGCTGTCCGGAACAGCCCGGGCAGGCCCTGGGACGCCGGCCGGCGCAGTTGCGGGGTGGGGAGCGCTGGGCTATTGTCGGACTAGGCGCTGCGCGAAGCCGGCTGAGGAACCCTCCCGAAGAGGGCGTTGCGAAGGCGGCATCCCGAAGGCGCATCCCGAAGGTGCATCCGGAAGGCGGCTTTTCCGGGCGGCAGGCGCCCAGCCGCGCGTCCATTCCTGTGGAGGGGGAGGTTCTTCATGGCTCTTGAACTACGCCAGCAGCTGAAACTCAGCCAGCAGCTCGTCATGACGCCGCAGCTGCAGCAGGCCATCAAGCTGCTGCAGATGTCGCGCCTCGACCTGGTGGAGGCGGTGCACCAGGAGCTCTTGGAAAATCCTTTCCTGGAAGAGGCCGCAGACCAGCCCACGCCGGACGAGAAGCGCCAGGCCGACGGGACGGACGACCGCCCCCAGGCCGGCGACGAGGACCGGGTCTACGACGGCGAGTCGTCGCGCAACGCCGACTGGGAGGACTACCTCGGCGACTTTGCGAGTTCGCCCAGGGACTACCAGCAGCGCCAAAGCCAGGAAGAGGAGGAGATGCCCGCCGAGACGCGCTACGCCGAGAAGCCGACCCTGGCCGGACACCTGCTCTGGCAGCTCCATCTCTCCTCCCTCGAGCCGGAAGAGGTGACGGCAGGCGAATGCATCATCGGCAACCTTTCCTCCTCGGGCTATCTCCAGGCCACCTGCGAGGAGGTGGCGCAGATGGCCGGCACCAGCCCTGCGACGGTCGAGCGCGTGCTTGCCCGCATCCAGCTCTTCGATCCTGTCGGCGTCGCGGCCCGCACCCCCGAGGAATGCCTGCTCGTCCAGATCAGGGACAAGGGCCTGGAGGGGGATCCGGTGCTCGTCGAGATGGTTGCCCGGCACCTTGCCGACTTCGAGTCCGGCCGCTTCAGGCGGCTGATGAAGAAGTTCAAGCTCGACGAGGACGACCTCAAGGAGTACATGGCCGTCATCAAGTCCCTCGATCCCATGCCCGGCGCCAGCTTCGGCGGTTCGGATCCCGTCTACGTGAGTCCCGACGTCTACGTGCGCAAGCTGGGGGGCGACTTTGTCATCCTGCTCAACGACGAGGACCTGCCGAGGCTCACCATCTCCGAAACCTGCGAGGCGGGCATGCACGGCACGAAGCAGGAGCGGGAGTACTGCCTCGAGAAGAAGAAGGCCGCCTCGTGGCTCATCCGCAGCCTCGAGCAGCGCAGCCGCACCCTCTACAAGGTCACCGAGAGCATCGTGAAGCACCAGCGCCGCTTCTTCGAAGAGGGCGTGCGCG
Organism: Desulfovibrionaceae bacterium UBA3823; assembly: GCA_002369295.1. Classification (GTDB taxonomy): domain Bacteria; phylum Desulfobacterota; class Desulfovibrionia; order Desulfovibrionales; family Desulfovibrionaceae; genus Desulfovibrio. The sequence continues at coordinate 6,056 of DFDR01000145.1, read as the reverse complement.
GACTCAAGCCGCTGATCCTGAAGGAGGTCGCCGAGGACATCGGCATGCACGAATCGACGGTGAGCCGCATCACCACGAACAAGTACGCAGCCACCCCCCACGGCCTCTTCGAGCTCAAGTTCTTCTTCAACTCGGCCGTGGAGATGACGGACGGCGGCCAGGTGGGCTCCGAGAGCGTCAAGGCCTTCCTCAGGAAGATCGTTGCCGACGAGGACCCCAGGGAGCCCCTGAGCGACGAGGAGATAGGCGCCCGCCTCAAGGACAGGCTCGGCGTGGCCATTGCCCGCCGCACCGTGGCCAAGTACCGCGGCGCCCTTGACATCCCCCCGTCGTCCAAGCGCAGAAAAGTGCTCTAGGCACGCACTGGCAAAAGGCGTTTTTCAGCGAGGCGGCTCGGCTAGCTCCTGGCAATGTCAAGGAGCAGTCGAGCCGATGATGAATTGTTCAGCGTATCCCTGGCGGGACTGTGCCAGCCCCTCCCGCAGGCGATCGCGGGCTGGGCCGGCGCAGGGCGCGCCGGCGGCCTGGCTCAGCGCCCCCCGCGTCTGCCGAAGGCCGCTGAGCTGGCGCCGCCAGCGTCGCGCTACTTCGTCGCCTTCCGCTTCCTGTTCAGCCTCTTGCCCATCCAGGGCTCGTTGCCGTTCGGCACAGGCAGGCTTTTCAGGCGCTCGCCCGCCTCGCGCGAACCCAGCATGAAGGCCTTGGCATAGTGCACCCTGGCCTTTTCGCGGTTCTGGTCGATGCCTCTGCCGAAGGCGTGCATGTCGCCGAGTCTGAGCAGGGCGTCCACGTTCCCCATATCGGCTGCTTTGACGAGCATGCTGTGGCCCTCGCCGAGGCGGCGGCTCTGGAACCACTTCCGGTCAAGGGCCTCTGAGAGCAGGAACATGCCTTCGGGGCTGTTCTGGTCCGCCAGGCGCTGCAGATGCGCTTCCAGCCAGTCCCCGGCCAGGTTCCGGTCTCCGCAGGCCAGGCTGCGCCTGGCCAGGGCGGTTCTGGCGTCGGGATGTCTGAGCCCTGCGGCCTTGGCAAGTTCGGCCCAGCCTTCGGCTTCGCGGGGGCCGCCCATCTTCAGGAGGAGCATCCCCAGCCGGCAGTGCCCCTCGCTGTCGCCCTTGGCGGCCGCCTTGCCGTACCAGGAAAGCGCCAGGGGCAGGTTCTGCGGCACGAAGTACCCCTCCTCCAGCAGGGCGCCGTACTTGCAGGCGCAAGCCGCGCTGCCGAGGCCGGCTGCCTGGCGCAGGATCTTGGCGGCCTTGCCTGCGCGCGTCAGGCCGTGGCCCTTGGTCGCCGGGCCCGGCAAGTCCTTGCTGGCCGCCCTTGCCTCGTTAAGCAGGGCATCTGCCTGGCACTCCATGGAGCCCAGATGCCCGAGCCGGGCCGCCTTGGCGTGAAGCGTCTTGGCGCAGCCGCACTCGGAGGCGCCTGCCTCGGCGAGCAGGGCGAGCTCGTACATGGCCTGGGAATGGTTCTTCCGGCAGGCTCCCTGCAGAAGCCGGTAGGCCTCTCTGCGCAGGGCATGAGCGCCTTCGCCCTCCCCGGCCTGTTTCGCCATGGCGAGCTTGCGGCGCGCCAGGGCCAGCATGGCCTCGGCGTCGCCGAGACCGGCGGCCTGCGCCATGAGATCCCAGGCTTTGCCGTCGTTCTGGCCGTGCGCCTCGTCGAGCGCCATCTCGGCGAGCTTGCGCAGGCTCGGACCGTGGCTGCCGCCGGCCTGCTGGAAGAAGTCTGCTGCCTCCTTTCTCTCGTTGCTGGCCAGGGCGCGGACGCCAAGCTCGAAGCAGGCTTCGGACAGGCCGAGCGAGGCAGCCTTGCCAAGCATGGCAAGGCCCTCGGCTTTGCGGGCTTCGTCTGCATCGTCCGCAAGCAGGATGCCGAGCTTGACCAGGGCTTTGGGAAGAGAGTAGGAGGCAAGGCGCAAATAGTGCTCTGCCTGCTTGGGGTCGGCCTTGCATCCCCGTCCCTTCGCCAGCCAGACGCCGAGCTCGTACTGGGCTTCGGGATCGTCCTGGGCCGCAAGCGACATCCAGTGCCAGGCCTCCTTCATGGCGCGTATGCTGGTTTTGGTGCGTGCCATGGCCAGTGCCAGCTTGCGCTGGCAGGTCCGCTCGCCGAGCTCGGCGCCCTGCCGAAGGCGCGTGACGGCTTTGCGCTTCAGGATCACGAGGCATCTCTCGCCCACAACCCGCAGGGCGTGGATCACTTTCTGGCTGGCGAGCGTCTCCAGCCTTTGGAAGCAGATCCTGCGCTCGTGGGAGGAAATCGCGCCGAGCATCCCCTTGTAGTGCAGCTCAAGGAGCTTGGCGAGGCAGTTCGGATTCGAGCGCGCCCCTGTCTTGTAGTGCTGGGCTGCCTTGGCGACGCACTCGGGGCCAAGATTCAGGGCGAGCACGGCATCGCCCATGCACTCCTGAGCCAGGGGGCTTCCCGTGGCAAGCGCCTTGGCGATCCAGAAGCGCGCCTGGTCGAGGCTGTAGCTCGGCGTTCTTGTCATGTACCACCGGCCGAGGCCGAGCATGGCGTCGAGGTCGCCGGCAAGGCCCGCCTTGCAGAGCCAGGAAATGCCCTGGGGCTGGTTGGCCGGACAGCCCTTGCCGTAGAGCAGCTGGTCGCCAAGCTTGGCCTGGGCACTGGGGCTGCCGGCCTGGGCCAGGGCAGCCAGGTCGTCCTGGATCGCGCTGCCTGCGGCTTCGGCAGAGGGGGGCAGGGAGGGGGCGGGGTCGAGGAGAGGCTGGTCGGGCTGTGCGGTGCAGTTGGGAAGGTCGGTTTGAAGCTTCATGGCTTGTCTTCTCCGAAGTCGGCTGGAAGAGCCTTGGCTTGAGTGTTGTTCTGGGGTGCCGGGACGGGCGGGCTCCAAGGCCGCCGCTAGCGAGGCGCCGCCTGGACAGGCCAACAGGGCGAGCCGGCGGGTGGAGAAGGCGTTAAAGAATTTGAGTTTTTTTGAGACGTGGAGTGGGCAGAACTGCCCGGGCCTGCTTGTAACGGCTAAAGGCGAAATATGGCAAGGATTTTTCGACTTTTCCACATCATTCTCTGCGAAGGCAAGTCCCAGTCCGAAAAACCGTTCATATGGAGAGTTAGCCCTTCGCAGGGCTTGGGCATTTCGCTAGACGTTTTTTTAAATGGCCGTTGAACGGAGACACCATCCTTTGCCATCCTCTGCCGGCCGCATCCGCGCGCTGTGCCGGCCGCATCCGCGCGCTGTGCGAGCCGCTGTGTCGCTGTGCGCTTGAAGTTGACAAGACTGGCGGTGGATGCGACTTTCGTATCGAGGACTTCTGCACGCTCCCGCTGGGACGGGAGCCTGCGCAAAAGGCCCTTGAAGCTGAATAGCACCGTGGACGCAGGGACTTGCCCTGCATCCGGACTTGAAGCTCCCCGCGCGGCTCCGGCCGGCGCCCTCCGAGGTCCGGACAGGCCTGGAGGGGTGGGGAAAACAAGGAGTACATATGAATATTGCCTTCACTTTCAAGAATTTCGAAGCTTCCGAGCACCTCAAGAAGTACGCCCGCCGTCGCATGGAGAAGATGGGGCGCTTCTTCGGCAAGTCCTCAGGCCTTGAAGTCGGTGTCGTCTTGACAGTGGACAAGTTCCGCAACCGCTGCGAGGTGACCGTGGTCGGCGAGGGGCTGCACCTCAACGCCAGCGAGCAGAGCGGCGACATGTACGCAGCCATCGACCTCGTGCACGACAAGCTCGAAAGCCAGATCAAGAAGCACGTCGCCCGTCTGAAGGAGCAGCGCCGCGAGGCCCGCAACGCCAGCGTTGACGTCTTTACCTACAATCTTGAAGGCGAAGCCGAGGGCGAGGGCGTTGTCGGCACCAACCGCTTCAATCCCAAGCCCATGCACCTCGAAGAGGCCATCATGCAGCTCGACAGCATAGGCTCCGACTTCCTGGTCTTCCTCAATGCCGAGTCCGAGCGCGTGAACGTCGTCTACCGCCGCCGCAACGGCGCGTACGGCCTCATCGACCCCATCGTCTAGCAGACTTCCGATGCCGTGCAGGGCGCGCGGGACTTCTCCGCGCCCTGCAGGCTTCAGCCGTCCCTCCCGGACGCATCCGGAGCAGCGCATGGACACGCACGCCAAGCCAGACTTACCGTCCAATCTTCCGCCAGGCGCGGCCCCTGCATCCTCTGCTTCGGCGCCGGACAGGTTGCCTGACGCCGCCCAGGCTTCCGAAGCGGACGAAGCGGGTGGCAGAACCGGGCCCGAGGCCGGCAGAATCGGGCCCGAAGCCGGAGCCCCGTCCCGGCGCGTCTGCATCGTGACCGGCCTTTCCGGTTCGGGCAAGAGCACGGCCATGCAGGTCTTCGAGGATCTGGGCTACTTCACCGTCGACGGCCTGCCGTCCAGCATGGCGGCCGAGATGGTCAAGCTCATGGAAAAGCCCTCCATGGCCCACTTCAAGGGCATAGTGCTCGGCCTCGACATACGCGAGACGAGCTTCCTCGACGAGATTCAGGATGCCCTTGCCAGCCTGCGCCACGCCGGCTACGGCCCCGAGCTCATGTTCCTCGAAGCCGACACGCCCGAGATCATGCGCCGCTACGTGACCACCAGGCGCCCCCATCCTCTGGAGCGCGAAGGCATAGGCCTGGAGAGCGCGGTCCATCTGGAGCGCACCCGGCTGGCAGGCCTGCGCAGCGCCTCCGACATGGTGGTCAACACCACCCGCTTTTCCATCCACGATCTGCGCCGCGTCATCCAGCGGCGATTCCGCTCGCCCCAGGGCGGCCTCAGGGCACTGCGCGTCAACGTCTTCTCCTTCGGCTTCAAGTACGGCATTCCGGCTGAAGCCGACTACGTCTTCGACCTGCGCTTCCTGCCCAATCCCTACTTCGTCTCCGAGCTCAGAGCACGCAGCGGCCAGGATCCCGAGGTCTCCGACTATGTCTTCGCCACGCCCAAGGCCAGGGAGTTCCGCGCCAAGCTTCTGGATCTGCTCTTCTTCCTTCTGCCCCTCATGGAGAACGAGGGGCGCTACCGCCTCACCGTGGCCTTCGGCTGCACGGGAGGCCGCCACCGTTCCGTGGCCGTGGCCGAGGCCGTGCGCAAGGCCCTGGCCCAGGCGGGCTATCCGGTGGCTCTTGAGCACAGGCACATGGCGCTCGGCTAGCTCTGGTGCCCGCTGAATGTTGGCGCATTTTCTATTGGTAAAGGGAGAAATTTGCCAATAGCTTGAATTTAAATATCTTTTTCATCGCTTCCTTGATAGTCGAACCCGAACCCAATAGAATTCTATTGGGAGGGAGGACGTATGCCAAGGAAACCGGACGCCAACAGCCCATACCGGGTCACCATCCATAAGGACAAGAAGTACCGGTACGTAGCCACGCAGCCTAGCCACGTGAATCCCGATACCGGCAAGAAGGCATACCGCCTTGTCCATTGGGGGACAGTAGACGAGAAACTGCGTTTCCATCCCAATGCCAGATTTCTTCTTGCCTCGGAAGAGGAGCGCACAAAGCTCATTTTTCCTGAAAATTGGGACCTAAGCGAAATAAAAGTTCAATGTGGCTTGCCTGAAGTCAGTAAGATGCTTTCTGTGTGGCAGTCAGACAATCGCCTCTATGGCAACTCTTGGCTTCAGAGGATATGAAGCAATAGAAAATTTAGAAGCTTTAATTAATAGTGAACAAGAACTTCTAATGCCAACAAAGGTTAGCCAGAGATTTATTATTGATAAAATAGAACAGTACGAAACATTTCCGCATCATCCTAAAACTATGAAGCTAGATATAAATAGAAAAATATATTACGAACAACTCAATATTGAATACAATGATATAAATAAAAAATCACAAATAGTAGATGATGGATTAAAATTAAATTTATTTCTTAACCATATAATAAGAGCTGAAAAAATTAAATATAGAAATATATGTAGAAGAACAGAGAAATGCATTAGAAGAAATAAAACTAAAAAAGATGACGATTGATGATGAAAAAAGCATTGAAGAAAATTATTATTACTATAATATAAGCTATGAAAAGAACAATAGGATAGTGAAAGATTACACGTTCAATAATCAAAAATACAAGCAACATATC
>DFDR01000017.1 GCA_002369295.1 Desulfovibrionaceae bacterium UBA3823 | reverse complement strand
CTCGAGGCACCCGGTCACGGCAAGCCGGGCAAGGGGGAACGCCGTCAGCGCTCGCCTTGCCGCAGGACAGGAGCATTGGCAGTCCACGGCATCGCCTCGCAAGGCATGGATGCCTTCCTTTGCCTGACGGCGACAAGTCCCGCTTCTCCGGCAGGAAACCTGCTTCATTTTTGTCGCTTCGCCTCCAAGGCCTTGATGCCATCTGCCATTGCAGGAACCCATTGCACCTGTACTGGCTTGGCATCGCCAATATACTTCTTGACCCACGCCTCGTAGACAGGAGTGTCTACAGCCTTATTATCCCACCATGCATCCTCAAAATCATCGTCAAATATAAAATAGACAAAACCGTCACCCGTCACGTCGATATCCGTGGGAAAGGGCTTGTTGTCATACTCTGGATTTGTTGGCAATGCATCTTTGTTCCAGATGTCTACGTTGCCCTTAAGCTCAAAAATATCTTGCTTCTTATCATATATTGCAAATTGATATGGAGTAAATTTTTTTCTTTCTATACTTTCATCATCTTCACCGTATGATTTATGTTTAATGCAACCATTGTTAAAATATTCAAAATCCATATGTCCAGAATATTTTGCTTTGATTTTTTCCAATTTTTTCGTTAAATCCATATACATATTCAGTATTTTCTTTAATATTTTTGATAAGAAACTCCGGCCTCCCATCACAGTTAATATCATAAATTGCCATCATATTTTTAGAGATATCACCTATATCTTGATCATTATCGCTGTTACTATTGGCAGGAAGTATATTCTTTCCAACATAATCATGCGTAGCTTTCAGCATCTTGTCGTATATCACATCAGCAGAAAAAGATTGATATGTCACAGGTAAACCATCGAGTTTTGCTTTAAGCATCTTGATCCCCTTGGCGCTTGCTGGAAACCACTCTATCTCTATCTTTTTTGCGCCATCGATATACTTCTTTATCCATTCATTATAGATGGGAGTGTCCACTGGCACATCAGCATCCTTGACAAGCTTAAATGTTTTATCATCGATAAAATACACAAATCTTTCGCCAGTGACATCGATTTTATCGGGAAAAGGCTTTTCTTCATCTAGAGAAACAGGATTTTTTCTTTTATTCCAGACGACAGCTACTTTTTCTTCAACACCATATTTTTTCTTCTTGGTGTTGTATGTTATCAAGCTATAGTAATCATCAAGCCCTCTTCTGCGTCTTATATATTCCTTAATGCAACCATTATCGAAGTATTCTAAATCTGGATACCAATATATTCCACAGTGAGTTTGTGGGCCTTCTCATCAAAACCACAGACGTGCTCTGTCATATCTGTTTTTGAAGTAGATTTAAATTTAATAAGCAGTTTTGGTTTTCCACTTCCATTTATGTCTGCAGCTGCAATTTCATTAATCTTAAAATCATCACTAATTAAATCATTATCAATACATTCTCCGTCAGGAAACTTATGATGTTCAATAAAATTCTGCACAGCTTTCAAAAACGCAACCTGACGCGCATCATCTGACCAGACAGGCGTTGCGCAAAGCATGCAGGCCAATAGCATGCTAACGACAAAATGTACATTGTTCATATGCAGAAACCTCCAATATGGAACGTTGCAGTGGACATATGCCTCAAAAGCAAATAAATCTGCAACACTTGTCGTTCAACAGTCACTGTCCTGCAACGGCTTACTATAGGAAGCATATCTCTCCGTGCTGGAGTACGTGCATCGCAATCCATCAAGCAAGTATGCTGATTTTCATCACCAATATCGTAATATACAAAGGATAAACTCATAATTTAAAACAACATTATGTAATAGTATCAATATTATATCATTATTATATCAAGATGAATTGATAAATTAATTTTAAAATACGACAGAACATAACCCATTCCTTCGTGGGTAAAGCTACCGTTCAGGTTCGCGACCTTGAGTGCCGTGCAGGTCCATCTGCCTTTCGTCCCCGACTGGAAAAGGGGCTTTGTCTGCAGGATCAACTTCATAGTACAAGAGTAGCAGAATGCAGTCAAAGCGCAATACCTCAAAGAGGTCTTTATACTCTCTCAAAAACTGACATGCTGAGACAGTTAGAACACTTGACAATTGCTGCGTTTATGGCATAACGGACGAAATCGATGGTGAATTCATAATTTAAGGAGCATTATCCTTGCTTTGAGCGTCGCCTGTGGCTGGTCCAGTGGAGCTCGCCGGCGATGGCCAGTCCGTGGCTCAGCACGGCAGAATTCGGCAAGACGACGGCGATGCGCGCATGCCTAGTCAAGGGGAACAGCGAGAAGCCGAGGACGCTGGCACGCCAGCCTCGGCGAACCGACGGCCAGAGCTTGGACTGTCATCAGCTGAATCTTCGGCAGCGCCGAGGACAGAAGGCGGAGAGGAGAGCATGAAGCAGGGCGTGCCACGCCTGTCCTGTCCCTGGCAGACATCCGGGGTGAGACCGGCATTCCTGCAGGCTTTCTGCCCCTGTCCGACACCAGCGCCAGTGGCATCGCCTTTCCTCTTTGGGCGCGGAAAAGCCACCTGCTGCGAGCGCCCCACAGGAAAGTGGCAATTCAAGCAATTTCAAATAGTTAAGCCCTATTTACACCATTCCGACACCACTTGCCCAGTGTCTGGTGCAAGGGCGTAGAAGCCCTGTCGCGAAGCCCGCCTACCACGCGGGGCTTTCTTTTTCCCCGCCCAGGTTCCGGAATCCATGCGTGTCTAAAGATCGGGGTACACGTTAAGGCGACAGGGCAGGCAAGACAGGACGCAGAAAAACGGTACGGCGCAACGGCTGGGACAACCCAGGACGCATTCTTTTCGCATCCCTCTTGCACGAAATCATTATCTCGCTACACCATAAAATCCCTGTAGAGATTGACTTGCCATCTCAGGTTCTGATGGACTTTTTAGCAGAGTCGTGAAATACATTATACAATCTGCAACATTATATAATGTTTTATTGCAAAACACTTGATTTAGCATCAGAATGTTTTAATTTGTTTACTTCTATTGCTTCATTAAAATCTGCTTTATATTAATTACAACAAATTTGTACAATTGCAATACGTAGCAAACAAATTTTTTTGTATTCTTTTAACTTATATAGTGTTTCTTATCCATCATAATTATATTTATTTATATGTATAGTGTTAGTTAAATTATATAACTAACCATAACTCTAATAATCAATATATCATTGCTTCATATATTGTTTTACAATTATCATCTATAATTTCTATAAGTTTTTGTAGCTGTATACCAATGAAATCATAGAGATTATCCATATTTTTACTAAGTTTTATTAAATTTAATTGCGTTTTTAAAACAAAACAATAATAAATTTCAATATGAATTAATGATCTATTACATCATTGTTGCCATAACTAATATATGTATTTACGTTTTGTTTCTTATATTTTTTACCGTCCTTTCTTTTCTGCATCATGTCGCTGTTCATTCGGACTTAGCGACCAAGAAATCCGATATTCCGGAGATAAATATCTAGACCATGTAGCTTTATCTCAGCGGGATGACTTGGTGGCAGAAGTCTTAACACGAACTCGTTCCAGATTCTGGAGCAAAGAGGCTGCGCGCAAAGGGCGATGGGTAATCCAGCCTCATGCGTACAGGCATGCTGAACAACAAGACGCTGGAGAAGGAGATCCCCGGGCAGACGGGAGGCAACCCCCAGCCGGCGCGCCAGCGGGAAGACTTTTTCCAAGCTTTTTCAGGCTATTGCAGTGTAAGACACCATTTTCTCCCTGCGCCAAGGAAGCTGGAAACGGCGCATGATGCCTGCAGTCCCCTGCAGGCACAGATCCTCAGGACACCGCACCTCGCACAGCGGGGTTGCCACGCTGCCTCATGGGAGCCAGCAAGCGGAACTCGGAGCCGGGACCGGATCACGCTCCCCAGGCTTCACGATAGAGGCGCAATGACAACGCCGCACTTCTGGCGCCGCGTCAGATGAAAAGGCCCTGGCACCGGCCCAGCCAAAGGACAGGACAGCGGTCCGGCCACGGGCTGGGGCGGTGCCTCCCTACTCCGGCTCCCAGTCTTCGCCTTCCATGGCGCCGCTGGCGGCCAGGGCCTGATAGAGCACGATGCCGCAGCTGGTGGAGAGGTTGATGCAGCGCCCCCGCCCCTTGAGCATGGGGATGCGCACCCGGTGCCGGGCGAGCTCGAAGACCCGCTCCGGCAGGCCCCTGGTCTCGGGGCCGAAGACCAGGATGTCGTCGGGCTGAAAGGCAAAATGGTGCAGGGGCGTCCCGCCCTTCTTGGACGACGTCGCCACGATTCTGGCCTGCGGCCTCGTCCTGGCTCTGTCTGCCAGGAAGGCGTCCATGTCCTTCCAGACGTCCATCTGGACGTGCGGCCAGTAGTCGAGCCCGGCCCGCTTGAGGTAGCGGTCCTCCAGCTTGAAGCCCAGGGGCTCGATGAGGTGCAGGCGGGTGCCGGTGACGGCGCAGAGCCGGGCAACGTTGCCGGTGTTCGGCGGGATCTCCGGCTCGAAGAGGACTATCTCCATGGAGGCGCCGGTCCGGTCTTAGGCGACGATGCGCTGGATGATGCCGGGCACGGCCTGGCAGGTCACGCGGATATCCTTGGAGCCGGCGCCCGTGTCGCTCAGAGTGGCGAAGAGGTCGGCTTCGGCCACCTCCACCGGGCAGTCCGCCATGCCCTGCTCCGCCATGTGGCCGGCCAGCAGCTCCAGGGCCCGTTCCTTGACGCGTTCGAGCGTGGTTCTTCTGTCTGCCGGCTCCTTGAAGTCCAGCGAGGGCGCCGACAGCTCGCCCCTGCCGGTGTCGGCGTAGACCTCAAGCGAGGCGGTGGGTCGGGTCAGAGCCGCGCCCACGGCGTTGGCCACGTCGGCGCAGGCCGTGGCGGCAACGGCAATGCCCATGGCGTCTTCAAGACGCCGGGCAAGGCAGGCCGCAGGACCGCCCACGAGATGGATGCGGCTGCAGACCACGTCCCTGTGGCCCTTGAGCTCCCGGAGCGTGTAGATGGGATGGGCGTTGATGCCGTCGAGCAGATCCTTGACGGCCTTTGCTATCTTGCCAGAGGCCGAATCCCAGGCCATGGCGGCAAGCGCTTCCGCCGAAAGCCCGGCTGGAGAGCCCAGCGCCTCGAGGCTCCGGCGGGAGGCACCGGCGTCGCCGGCCTGGCTGTCTGGGCCGTGGGCGTTCAGGACGTTGAGGGCGTCAAGCAGGGTGGGATCGCTTCCGCCGAAGGCCGCGGCAGGCCCGGTGCGCAGAGGGCCGGTCTCGACTTCAAGGCCACCGCCAGCCCCCCGGACAAAGATGCGCGAGTCGCCGCCAACGCCGATGGAGAGCGTGGCCAGGGCGCGCACCAGCGTCCGGCGCCCGCCGAGGGCCATGCCGCCGCGGTCCGTGACGGGCGAGCCGTCCACGAAGACGGCAAGGTCGGTGGTGGTGCCGCCGATGTCGCACAGCAGTGAGGAGCCCTCCTCGAGATCCGGAGCCAGTGCCATGACGCCCATGACGCTGGCCGCAGGTCCCGAGAGAATGGACTGCACGGGCTGCTCGCGGGATGCCTTGAGCGGCACGGCGCCGCCGTCCGCCTTCAGCAGGAAGACGGGGGCGTCCAGCCCAAGCTTGGCAAGCACGCCCTCGACGGCGTCGAGAAAGCTGTTGTGCAGGCGCGAGGCAGCGGCGTTGTAGTAGGCCGTTGCAATGCGGCGCGGGAAGTTGAGCTCGCCGGAGAGCTGGTGTCCCAGGGTGAGCTTGGCAGAGGGCGCCGTCTGGCGCACGGCGCGCGCCATGGCCAGCTCGTGGGCGGGGTTCCTCGGCGAGAACTTGCCGACGCAGGCAAAGGCCTGCACGCCGGCTGCCGTCCAGGAGGACGCGGCGCCGGCGAGGCCGTCGAAGTCGAGGGCCTCCACCTCCACGCCCCTGTGGTCGAGGCCGCCGGGAACCACGTGGACGCGGGAGCCCATGGCAAAGCGCAGGGGCGAAAGGCCGGGACCTGCGGAGAGCACGAGCCCGACCTCGTCGAGCTGGCCCTGCACCTCGGCGTTGACCACAAGGGTGGTGCCGAGCGTGATGCGGGATGCCTGGCGCACGGCGTCTTCGCCGGCATCGGCCATGAGCGCGACCAGCACTTCCTCGATGGAGGCGGGAAGGTTGTCGTGGCGGGTTGCCACCTTGGCGCGGCCGAGGATGCGGCCGTCCCGGCAGACGACGGCATCGGTGTGCGTGCCGCCGGCATCTATACCCAGTGCTGTTGCAGTCCCGTTCACGTTGCCCTCCCTTGGCGAAGCGCTGTTCTGAAGGCGCAGCCTCCTGCGCCGGCGTCCACCATAGCCCTGCCTGCCACCCTTCCGCAAGAAGGGCCGCGAAGTCACCATCTGCCCTCCGAACGTCCCTTGAGGCGCCCCGCTCGCCCCCGCGGCCCCTGGCGGAGCGCCCCTGAAAGCGGGCTTGGCCGGTCCGCACGGCCTTGCCTAGCAGGGACAATTTCAGTAAACAGACAAGACGGTTCATCTTGATCTCGCCCCCCAGCCGGGGCAAAAAGGGACACATCCTATGCAGACTACAGAGTATATTTGGTTTGACGGCAAAATGGTGCCCTGGGACCAGGCCCAGGTTCACGTGCTTACCCACGCCCTCCACTACGGCGACTCCGTCTTCGAAGGCATCCGCGCCTACGACTGCGGCGCCAAGGGCTCCGCGGTCTTCCGCCTCAAGGAGCACGCGCAGCGCCTCGTGAACTCCGCGAAAATTCTGCGCATGAAAATGCCCTACACGGCCGAGCAGATCAGCGACGCCGTCATTGAAACCCTCAAGGCCAACAAGATGAAGGCGGCCTACATCCGCCCGCTCACCTTCGTGGGCTACAAGGAAATGGGCGTGTATCCGGGCGCCAACCCTGTCCAGACCATCATCGCCTGCTGGCCCTGGGGCGCCTACCTCGGCCCCGAAGCGCTGGAGAAGGGCATCCGCATCCGCACCAGCTCCTTCAACCGCCTCCATCCCAACACCCTGATGAGCAAGGCGAAGGCCGGCGGAAACTACGTCAACTCCATCCTCGCCAAGGTCGAGGCCGTCGAGGACGGCTACGACGAAGCCGTCATGCTCGACACGACGGGCCTCGTCTCCGAAGCCACGGGCGAAAACATCTTCATCGTGAAGGACAAGGTTCTGCGCACGCCTCCGCTGACCACCATGCTGGGCGGCATTACGCGCCTGTCCATCATCAAGCTGGCCCGCGACCTCGGCTACACCGTCGAGGAGCAGGACTTCTCCCGCGACGAGCTCTACATCGCCGACGAAGCCTTCTTCACCGGCACCGCGGCCGAGATGACCCCCATCCGCGAAGTGGACCGCCGCGTCATCGGCGAAGGCCATGCCGGCCCGGTGACCAAGCACCTCCAGCAGGAGTTCTTCAAGGTCGTCCACGGCGAGAATCCGGCCTACGCCGACTGGCTCGCCACCTACACCGTCTAGCGCGGCATCCGGAACTTCAGGGCACGCCCTTTCCCTCCAGGGAGGGGGCGTGCCCTTTTCGCCCCCCTTTTGGCAGCAAGCGCATGAAGCACACCTCCCTCGCGGCCCGCTACAGGCCGCAGACCTTTGCCGACGTCGCCGGCCAGGACATGATCAAGGCCGTCCTTTCCAAGGCCTCGGCCGAAGACCGCATCGCGGCCGGCTACCTGCTCTGCGGCACGCGCGGCGTGGGCAAGACCACCATCGCCCGCATCTTCTCCAAGGCGCTCAACTGCGAGCACGCACCCTGCGCCGAGCCCTGCAACGAATGCGGCTCCTGCCGGAAAATCACCCAGGGCATCCATCCCGACGTGGTCGAGATCGACGGCGCCTCCAACAACTCCGTCGAAGACGCCAGGGCCCTCAGGGAAAACATCGGCTACGCCCCCATGGAGGGGCGCTACAAGATTTTCATCATCGACGAAGCGCACATGCTTTCCAAGAATGCCTTCAACGCCCTGCTCAAGACGCTGGAGGAGCCGCCCAAGCACGTGACCTTCATCTTCGCGACAACCGAGGTGCACCGCTTCCCGGCCACCATCCTCAGCCGCTGCCAGGTCTTCTCCTTCCATCACCTCCCCGAGGAGGCGCTGGCAAAGCACCTCTCCAAGGTGCTGACCAGCGAGAACATCCCCTTCGAAGAGGGCGCCGTCAGGCTCATCGCCCGCCGCGGCGCCGGCTCCGTGCGCGACAGCATGTCGCTGCTCGATCAGACCCTCGCCTACGGGCCGGAGAAGCTCACGGCCGAGGTGGTGCGCGAAATCCTCGGACTTGCCGGCCTCGACGCCCTGCGCATGCTCTTCGGCGCCCTGGCCGCGCACGACTGCGCCAAGACCGCCGCCTTCTGCCGCGATCTGGCCAGCAAGGAAGTCGATATCGGCTTCTTCCTCACCGAGCTGGCCGGCAACCTGCGCTCCCTCTTTCTCATGGCCGAGTGCGGCCGGGACAGCCTCGCCATCCTCGGCGCAGCCCAGGACGAACTGGACTTCTGGGCCGAAACTGCGCCCCAGTTCACCTCCGGCTACCTCCATGCGGCCTGGCAGATGGTGCTCGAGTCCCAGCGCAGCATCACCACGAGCCAGGAGCCTGCCGCCGCGCTGGAGCTGCTCCTCGTCAACCTGGCGCTCCTGCCCAAGCTTCTGCCGGCGCTCGCAGCCGACAAGGCCCTGGCCCAGGCGCCGGGAGGAGGCGCCCAGCCGCGCCCTACGCAGGCGCCAGCCGGCCAGTAGCCCAACGCCCCGGTCTGGCGCAGAATCCCGCTCCCGCTCCGGCCCCAGCGCCGGTCCAGCCAGCCCCGGGGCAGGCAGCGACGGTCCAGGTCCCGCAGAACCCGGCAGAACCGCCTCAGCAGCCCCAGGCCGAGCCCGCTCCCGCGCCGGCCAAGCCCGAGGCGGAACAGCTTTCCTCTGCTTCGGCGCAGCCCCAGCCTGCGCCGATCCAGCCAGCGCCAGCACCGGCGCCTGACGCTCCGGCCAAGCCGGCTCCCGAAGCAGTTCCTCACGACGGCCCCCCGCCCTTTCAGGACGTGCCCTGCGAAACCCACCCTGTCAGCGGCGCAGGCACGGAGGACTTCAGCTGGCAGTCCTTCTGCACCTATCTGGAGGAGGGCTACAAGGGGCCTGCACCGGCCCGCCGCCTGCTCGACGGCGCCGCCCCCGCGTCCTTCCAGGAGGGGCTGCTTGTGCTGGCCCTCCCCACGTGGGCCCAGCGCATGGCGCTGGAGCGCGAGAAGGACATGCTGGAAGAGGCGCTTTCCTGCTTTCTCGGGCAGCGGACGCGCGTAGAGCTGGATCTGTCCGAGGAAGCCAAAAACCGCCCTGCCGCCGGCCAGGCACTGCCGCCGGCCGTCAGGCCTGAACTACAGCACTGCTTCGAGATACTGAGAGCCCACGTCATGGGCATCATTCCCAAGAGCAGCATTATCCAGGAAAAGCCGAAAAAGCGCAGGGGCAGGCCCGCCTCGTCCTAGCGGACAGGCGCCTTCCGCCAGGCGCGCAACATCATTTGGAGGAGTATACATGCGCAACATGAACGACATCCTGCGCCAGGCGCAGGTCATGCAGCACAAAATCGCCAAGCTTCAGCAGGACGCAGCGAGCAAGACCTTCGAGGCCACCAGCGGCGGCGGCATGGTCACGGCCGTCGTCACCGGCAAGCAGGAGCTCAAGACCCTGACCATCGACCCCAAGGCCATGGAGGGCGGCGACGTCGAAATGCTGCAGGACCTCGTCATCGCGGCCGTCAACGAAGCCAACCGCATCGCCCGCGAATCGCTGGAGCGCGAGATGTCCAACATCTCCGGCGGCATCCGCCTGCCCGGCGTCTTCTAGGCTGGCATGAATCCGAAGATTCCGGCCCCGCTCAGCGACCTGGCGGCACAGCTTGGCAAGCTCCCCGGCATGGGCCCCAAGTCCGCCATGCGCATCGTCATGACGCTGCTGGCCTGGCCAGAGGAGCGCACGCGCCAGCTTGGCCAGAGCATCTCGGAGCTGCGCGACAGGCTGCACATCTGCAGCCGCTGCGGCGGCCTCGCCACGTCCGAGGTCTGCGCCGTGTGCGCCGATCCGGAGCGCACCCAGGAGACGCTCTGCCTTGTCGCCGACTGGGACAGCATGATGACGCTGGACAGCGGCGGCTTCTACCGGGGCCAGTACCTCATCCTGGGCGGCCTGCTCAATCCCTTGGAGCACAGGGATTCCAGCAGCCTCCACATAGGACGCCTGGAGCGCCGCCTGCAGGAGGGCGTGGTCAAGGAGCTCATCTTCGCGCTCGGCGCCACGGTCGAGGCGGACAACACCGCCGTCTACCTGAGCGACCTCATGCGCGCCAAGTATCCCGCCATCGGCGTCAGCCGCCTGGCCCAGGGCATTCCCCTTGGCGGCGAGGTGAAGCACATGGATGCCGAGACCCTCAGACAGTCGCTGAAGTACCGCCAGCGCTTCTCCGGATAGCGCAGGACGAAGGCTCCGCAAGCCACAGGACACATCCCGAAGGGGCGGCATCTGCCAAAGATGCCGCCCCTTTCCCGTTGCCCTGCCTCCAGGACAGCGGGCCAAAAGCGAGGGGCGCCCCGCAATGCTGCAGGACGCCCCCGCGTCAGGAAACGGCAGGCAAAGGCACCGCTACAGGCTGGGCGATCCTATGCCGGGCAGGGCGCGCTCGAAGGCCGCGCCCATCTGGAAGAGGTCCGCCTCGCCGAACTCCCGGCCGATGAGCTGGAAGCCCACGGGCATGCCGTCGCCGTCCAGGGCAGCCGGCATGGCGAGGCTCGGCAGGCCGGCCAGGTTGACCGGGCAGGTGTAGGCGTCCATGAGGAAGAGCTGGAGCGGATCCTGGGCGTGCTGGCCTATGGGCCAGGCCGCCACCGGAGAAACGGGCGCCAGCAGGCAGTCCACGCCGGCAAGGGCCTGGCGCAGCTCGTCGCGGATGAGGCGGCGCACCTGGGCCGCCTTGCGGTAGTAGGCATCGTAGTAGCCGGAAGAGAGGACGTAGGTGCCAAGCAGGATGCGGCGCTTCACCTCGTCGCCAAAGCCCTCCTTGCGGGAGAGGGTGTAGAGTTCCTGCAGGTCCTTGGGATCCGCCGTGCGGTGGCCGTAGCGCACGCCGTCGAAGCGGGCGAGGTTGGAGCTCGCCTCGGCCATGGCGACGATGTAGTAGGTGGCGATGGCTGCCTCGGAGTGCGGCAGGCTCAGCTCGACGAGCTCGGCACCCTCCTGCCTGGCGCAGGCGGCAACGCCGTCGATGGCCTTGCGCACGCCGTCGGAGAGGCCTTCGCCGAAGTACTCGCGGGGCATGCCGATGCGTCGGCCCTTGAGCGAAGCCTGGGCAAGGCCGGCCTCGTAGCAGGGGACGGGATCGGGCGAGCAGGTGGAGTCCCTGCCGTCGTGGCCGGCGATGACGGAGAGCACGCGGGCGCAGTCCTCGACGCTTCTGGCCATGGGGCCTATCTGGTCGAGGGAAGAGCCGTAGGCGATGAGGCCGTAGCGCGACACCCTGCCATAGGTGGGCTTGATGCCGACGCAGCCGCAGAAGGAGGCGGGCTGGCGTATGGAGCCGCCGGTGTCGGAGCCGAGCGAGGCAAAGCACTGCCCGGCAGCCACGCTGCAGGCCGAGCCGCCGGAGGAGCCTCCGGGCACGCGGCCGAGATTCCACGGGTTGTGCGTGGTCTGGTAGGCGGAGTTCTCCGTGGTGGATCCCATGGCGAACTCGTCCATGTTGTTCTTGCCGAGGATGACGGCGCCGGCCTCGCGCAGGCGCTGCACCGCGTAGGCATCGTACATGGACTGGAAGCCCTCGAGGATTTTCGAGGCCGCCGTCGAGGGCATGCCCCGGGTCACCAGCGCGTCCTTCACGGTCACGGGCACGCCCCAGAGCGGCTTTTCCGCCTCGGGGCCCTTGGCGTCCATGGCTCTGGCCTGGGCCAGCGCGCCTTCCCTGTCGACGTGGAGCATGGCGCGCAGCCTGGGCTCGGTCGCTTCCATGCGGTCAAGGCAGGCACCGGCGACTTCGGCGACACTGATCTTTTTTTCCTTCAGGGCCGCCGCAAGGCTCGCCAGGGTCATATCGAGAATGTCAGACATAGCAATCGCACCTTCACTGCAAAAAGAGGCAAACGGGAGGAAGCCCTACACTATCCTCGGCACGATGAAGTACTCGTCGCTGCCGTCGGGGGCGTTCCTGAGCATGTCCGCGCGTTCGCGCCTGTTCTCGGCGACGTCCTCGCGCATGGTCGGGGCGTGGATGACGGGGCTGTAGAGCGGCTCCACGGCGGAGGTGTCCACTTTGCCGAGTATGTCCATGTAGCTCAGGATGTCGCTCAGCTGGCCGGTGAAGCGCGCGATCTCGTCCTCATCGACGGTCAGGCGCGAGAGCTGGGCCATATGCAGGACGTCCTCTCTGGTGACGGTTTTCGTTGAAGCCATGAAGCGTTCCTTTCTACTGCTGCTGCGGAGTGGGCAGGCTCAGTTTGTATGAAGTGTGGCGCCGGCTCGGCATGACGGTCTGCTGCGCAGGCGGGGTCTGGACCTGCGGAGCCTGCGCCGCCGCGGGCGCCGGCGAGGCGCCGCCGGCATCGGGCGCGGCGGGAGCGTCGTCGGGCTGGAGATTGCGGGGCAGAGGCGCCGCGGGCTTGGAGGGATCGATAAGACGGGCCGCAGACGCCGCGCCGGGAGAGGCTGGCTGGCCTGCGGGCGCAGGCGCGAGCCCAGGCGCAGGCGCGAGTCCAGGCGCAGGCGCAGGCGGAATCGCCTGGGGGTTGAGCTTGATGGCGTCGCGCTTGGCCTTGAGGGAGGCCTGGTTGACAAGCACGGCCCCCTGCGTGCCGGGCTGGAGCATGAAGAGCCTCTGGTGGGCGCGGCCGTTGGCGTCGTAGGAGATGGGCGCCTGGGCGAAGTTCATCTTGGCGGCAGCCGGGATGTACTTGTTGGCCGTGGCCGCAGGATAGCTGCGCTCGAAGTTCAGGCGGCAGGCAAAGCGCACGAAGTCGTAGCCGAGCGCGTGCCAGGCATCGTAGCTTCCGCTGTTGAAGGGCGCGGGCGCAACGGTGCGGGAGAAGCTGCTCGGGAACACCGCCAGGGGATAGCTGGCGGCGCTGGCAAGGGGCCGGGCGTTGAGGAAGCCGTTCCAGATCATGGTGCCGACCATGTAGGCGCTCGGGGCGCCGGCATTGGCGAGGGAGCGCTTGAGCATGTCGATCTGCTTCCAGGAGTCCGTCAGGAAGACGGCCTCGATCTCGCCGCCAGAGCCCACGAGGAGCTTGGCCGCGCCGTCGGCCTGGCCGCTGTAGGCGGAGCGCGCGAGCACGATGCCCTTGCCGGCGAGCTTTTCTTCCAGAAGGCCCGTCATGCGCAGGCTGAACTTGTCGTTGGGATAGAGGGCGCCGACGCTGCGGCAGCCAAGGTCGTCCGCAAGCAGCCTGACCACGGCGTCGGCCTGGTCTTCGGCGCTGGCGAAGAAGCGCCAGGCATCGGCGCCTTCCGTGCCGGCTGGAAGCTTGCCAAGGAAGGCGAAGACGTTGCGCTCGCGGGTCAGGCCCGAAGAGAGCGCCTGCTTGAACACCTCAGGCTGCAGGAAGCCGCCGACCACGGCGAATTCCTTGGGCAGAGCCCGCACCTGCTCCACCCAGCCGGGCTGGGTGTAGATGACTTTGACGTGGACCGTGGCGCCGTTTCTGCTGAAGCTCGATTTGGCCAGCTGGGCGCCATTCTCGATCTTCTTGGAAATGGGGGCGAAGTTGCCGGTGTTGGGCAGCACGAGCACAACGCAGGGACCGGGCGTGAGGCCGGGCGTGCGCGGGGACTTGTCGGTGCCGAGGCCAGGCAGGGCGCAGCCCGCCAGGCAGGCGGACAGGCAGAGCAGGGCCACGAGGGCAATGAAGCGGGAAAAGCTGCGAATGGTAGGCACGGCAGGAACTCCCTTCGGTAGAATTAGGATTGCGCGCCCCAAGTCGCCGAAGGGCGCAGGACGTACAGGCGCATGTTGTAATAGAAAACAGGGAGCCGGTCAAAAAACGGCTCCCTGCCCGGGATGCAGAAAGGCGGGCGCGGATACGCTACCAGATTCCTTCCGGCACGACGCGCTGCCCCTCGATTGCGTCGCAAACCTGCTTGAGCCTGCGGCCGTAGAAATCGGACAGCTCCACCTTCGATGCCGCGTAGTCGCGCAGCATCAGGCCCACCCGGTTCCAGTAGGCGTAGAACACGTCGAAGCTCTTGCCCGAGGCCTCGAAGCGCTCCTTGAATTCCTTCAGCATCAGGAGCGCGTCCATCTCCGCCTCCTTGTGGAACCATAAGAAGAAGTCGCCTTTCGCAATGTCGTCCCGCAGCCCAAAGGCCATAACGAGCGTCGAGACGGCTTCCCCCGCGATCTGGTGGAGCATGTCGGCAAAGGCTGGCCGCAGCTTCATCAAGGACTCCAGCAGCTGCCGGCAGGCGACGAGCTCCTCGTTGAGAAAGGCCACCCGCATGGCCTTGGGTTCCGGCACGAAGGCAGGCAGGCCGCACTGCTCGTTCGTTGCGTCGGTGTAGGCACGCAGGACGTCGGGCATCTGGGGATAGCGCGAGGTCAGCTCGCGGAGCCTGCGGTAGGCATCGACGAAGGCGGGCTCCGCCTTGGCCATCGCCTTCTCTGCCACCTGTCCGGCAAGCTTCTCCCAGTCAACGTCCCTGTAGAGTGCGGCCTCGTCTGCGGGCAGATGCTCAGCCAGCCACCCGTAGACGGCCCCGATCGCAATGCCGGGACGGCCCTGCACGCCGAAAACCTCCAGGACGGTGCGGCGGACGGCGTCGGCAAGCTCGGGCAGCTTGCGGTCGCCACAAAACGCGAAGATGGACTCCTCGAAGGCCTGCTTCAGTATGGGGCGGACGTTCCTCCCCCCTTCGTCGGACGCGCGGCGCAAGGCCTCTCCATTATGCGCCGTCCGGTAGTAGGCGCGGTAGACGTCGCGCAGGAACCATGCGGTTGCGCTGTTCGAGCGGACCAGGCAGTTCAGGGCGATGCTGCCCGAACTCCACACGATGCTGTCGGGATCTTCGCTTATCCTGCGCAGCTCCTCCTTCGACAGCGCCTTGCCGCCCCTCCCGGACGTCTTGGCCTTTTTGGCCTTTTTGGCCTGCTTCTCCACCTTTCTCATGTTTCCTCCACTGCTGTGCCGGGCAGCATGCGGCTATGCCCGGTCCGCCTGAAGCGGTCCTTTTCCGTGAACGCATGCCGCGCCCAGCGCCCTTGAACGCGCAAGGCACGCTGGCGCGGCGGCTACCAGGCACCGTTCGGCACCACGCGCCTGCCTTCGATGAAGTCGTAGAGCTGCTTGATCCTGCGGTGATAGAAATCGACGGCCGCCCCCGCCGTGAAGCTGCGCAGCATGAGGCCCACCCGGTTCCAGTAGGCGATAAACACGTCAAAGCCCCTGCCCGCCGCTTCGTAGCGTGCGGCAAACTCCTCCAGCATCAGGACCACATCTGTCTCTGCCTCTTTCAGGAACCAGAGCGCGAAGTCGCCAGACCACAGCTCCTCCATGTCGACAAGCGGCACCGTGTAGTTCGCGACGGCTTTCCCCACCATGTTGTGGAGCATGTCGGCAAAGTCCTGGCGCAGCTTCACGCAGGACGCCAGCAGCTGCGTGCAGCGGTCTTGCTCCCGGCTGAGGAAGGACATGCGCCCGGCATCGTGTGCCGGCACGAAGGAGGGCAGTCCGCACGCCTCGCTGGACGCATCGGTCACGGCAAGATCGAGCTGGGGAACCGCAGGATAGCGGGCCGTCAGATCGCGGAGCCTGCGGTAGGCATCGACAAAGGCAGGCTTCGCCTTGGCAAGGGCCTGCTCCGCAATCTGCCCTGCCAGCGCCTCCCAGTCGACGTCCCTGAAGGGCGCGGCCCTATCTTCAGGCAGATGCTCCGCAAGCCACCCGTAGACAACGCTGACCGCAATGCCGGGCCGTCCCCGCAGGCCAAATGCCTGCAGGACGGTGTCGCGGACGGCATCGGCCAGCTCCGGCAGCGCGCGGCCCTCGCCGCTAAAGGCAAAGAGCGAGTCGCTGAAGATCTGGACCGTGAGCCACTTCGCCTGTTCTTCCGTCACCGTCCCGGTCTCGCTGTGTATCGCGCTGTGGTCGTGCATCGTCCGGTAGTAGGCGCCGTAGACGTCGCGCATGAACCATGCCGTCGCCGCGGCCGACCGGATGCAGCAGTCCTCGGCGAGGCTGGCCGGAGACCAGACCAAGGCGTCGGGGTCGTTCCAGAGTTCGCGCAGATCCTCCTCGGTCATCGGGGGCTTGGGCGCCGCGCACCAGGACGGCACGTGGCCCGCCTTCCGTGCCTTTGCCGCCTTCTTGGCCTTCTTGGCCTTCTTGTCCAGTTTTCTCATCTGCCACACTCCTTGACTGAGCCTGCACGCCGCGACGCTCCAGACCTACTGGGGCACGCGGCGCTGCTCGATGTAGGCTGCCGCGCGCTCAAGCTGCGCCTTGAAGCCGGCGGTCAGACGATCGCTGATGTCGAATCCGCTCAGCATGAAGCGGACATGGAAACTATACTTGTCCCAGATGCCCCAGCTCTGCCCCGAAGCAGCGAGACGCTGGTCGAACTCTGCCAGATAGGCATCGCAGTCGGCCTCGGCTTCGGCATGCTCCCAGGCGACAAGCGCCCGGCCGACCGGCGTGCTCTGGACGAAATAGGGAGACAGCACCTCGCCTGCCTGCCCCACCATGGGATAGATCGCCTCGTGAATCGCTTTGCGCAGGGCGTCGGCAAGGGGCTTGCGCTTCTTCAGCACCTTCTCCATGCACATAAAGCTCTCCATGACTGCCTTCAAGACATGCCGCATCCTGTCTTCAGGCGCACTGGGAGCCGTGCGGGGGAAAGCCGGGCTGGCAAAGGACTCCACCGAGAACCGTCCCCTGCTGTCGAGCAGGAAGCTGTAGTCCTGCGTCAGTTCGCGCAGGCGGGCGTAGGTCTTCACCAGCGAGCGCTCCGCACTGGCTGCGATGCGCCGCGCCATCCCGCTGGACAGCGTCTCCCAGTCGACGTCCTTGAAGGACGCGGCCTCGGCAGGCGGAAGCGCAGCCTCCAGACGCCGGTACAGGCCGTAGGGGAAATGCCGGGCCGTCCCTGCAGGCCAAGGCTTTGCCGGACAGCTTCGCAGAGCCTATCCTCCAGCGAAGGCAGGGGGCGGTCCTTGAAGGCGCACAGCGTGTTCCGCAGAAAAAGCTCCATGGACGCCGCAATCTTCGCCGGAGCGACACCCGGGCTGCCAAACTGATCCAGCCCTGCCAGCATACGCGACCTTGCGGCGTTGTAGACGCCGGAGAGGCCGGTGAACAGCCGGGAAACGCCTCCGCTCGTCCGCACGAAGACATCGCTGAGCATCGCGTCCAGCGTATCCAGCGTTGCCGGGGGAAGCGCCTTGCCTGTCTCCTTTTTCAGATCGGGGTTCTGCGTCTGCTTCTTTTTCTTCGCCATATTGCATCCTTGTCGCCGAGTTCTGGCATGCCGCGCCGCAGAGCCGAAACGGGTACGGCGAGGCACATGCCCCGATGCTAGCTTTTCTGGCCGGCCTTGCCGTCCTTGCCGGACTGGGCATCTTGGGGTTCCTGAGCATCCTGGGCATCCTGACTGTCCAGAGACTCGCCGTCCTCCCAGATGTCGTCATCGTCTTCGTCATCGTCGCCGACGAACTGGCTTTCGCCCTCCTCGCCGTAGTAGTACTGCTTGGGGCTTTGGCCAAAACTCTCCACGATGCGGGGATAGCTGCCGCCCTCGACAACCGGCGCCTTCAGCTTGGCAACGCTGATCTTGTGCCACCAGTCGTCCCCGAAGTCGTAGAGATAGTGGAAGACCATCCTCGGCCTGAGCCCAATCTGCTCCAGCGACACCCCCGCCCCTGCGGGCGTGTCGCCGTCATCGTCATCGCTCCCTCCGAAATCGCTGCCGCCAAAGCACAGCGCATTCCGGTCGTAGGGGCGCTTCGCGCCGAAAAGGAACTCCCACCTGTGGAAGTCCATCTCCCGATCGAAAGCCCGCTCGATGCACCGCGACAGATCCGCCAGCGTCTGGCGCGGAAGCACGTCGATGACGCGCACGATGTCGAGGCTCTTGAAGGAATAGCCTCTGCCAGAGAGCACCTGCACCTTGAGACGGATGCAGGACGTGTCAGCATGTGTCGCCAGGTCCAATTTCTCTCCTCCTGCCGGGCGGCATGAACAGGCCGCGCCTTGCTGTTCCGGCAAGCTGCCGGGTTCGGAACCAATCCTGGCCTTTACCATCTCGAGGCCAAAGCCGGAAGAGCGGAGGCGCACCTCCGCGCACCTGCCCCGGCCCAGGAGCAATGGCAGACTGAACAGGCTGCATGGCACGAAATACTCCCAGGCGTGCGGAGAACCGAGGGGGAAGGCTCAGCGCTTAGCTCAGCACGGCTTGCTCGGCAGGCAGACGAAGCGGGCGGGGAGCGGCCAGCGCGGAGGCAAAGAGCCCCGTGTCCAGGGTGGGCTCGTTTCACGTGCAACGCGGATCCCCTGCGGATTCTGTGATGAAATCACGAGGGTGTGCGACAAGGGGCAAGTGTGTTCAGGAAGCTGCTGAACGCCTCCCTGCCGGATGTCCAAGGTCTCCGGGGCCGCGCAGGTCCAGCTGTCTGCCGACGGCGACTATGCCTCGCCGCCCTCCAGCAGTGCAGGACTTCGTCTTCGTCGTCCTCGTCATCGTCGTAGACGGGATACTGCTCCGGGCTTTTGCCGATGCGCTCCACGATGCGCGGATAGTGTTCAGGAAGCTGCTGAACGCCTCCCTGCCGGATGTCCAAGGTCTCCGGGGCCGCGCAGGTCCAGCTGTCTGCCGACGGCGACTATGCCTCGCCGCCCTCCAGCAGTGCAGGACTTCGTCTTCGTCGTCCTCGTCATCGTCGTAGACGGGATACTGCTCCGGGCTTTTGCCGATGCGCTCCACGATGCGCGGATACTCGGCCCCTTCCGCCAGCGGCGCCTTCAGCTTGACCACGCTGATCTTGTACCACCAGCTGTCGCCGAAATCGAAGACATAGTAGAAGGTCTTTCTCGGCCTGAGCTTGAGGTCCTCCAGCGTCACCTCCCAGGCAATGCGCTCGACGTCGCCATAGTCGCCCATCTCGCCGCAGGTAATGCGCCCGGTTCGGACATACGGGCGTCTCGGGCCGACGTAGAACTCCCACAAATGGTCATTGTCCATATCAAACGCGCGCCCTATCCAGTAGTGCAGATCATCCAGGGTAAAGTGGCTCACTTGGCAAGACAAAAATCCGAGACTTTTTTAAGGCGCTCAGCTGCC
>DFDR01000147.1 GCA_002369295.1 Desulfovibrionaceae bacterium UBA3823 | reverse complement strand
CCCAGGCCCCGCGCCCTCCGCCCTTCCCGCCATTCCCGCCCTTCCCGCCACGCCCGTGCATCCCGCAGCCGCCAGGCCTGCAAGGAGGCTTCTGCCTTGTCCCGCGACACGTCTTTCCGCACCAGCAGCGCCAGCCGCGCCCGCCCCTCACGCCTTTCCCGCCTGCTGGCGGCCTCGCTTTGCGCGATCATGGTCTGGTCCCTCGTCTTCGCGCCCTGCGCCCAGGCCTTCTACTTCGGGGGCGTGACGCTCAAGGACGAGAAGGAGATGGGCCGCAAGTTCGACGTGCTCGTGCGCTCCTCCCTGCCCATGGTGCAGGATCCCGAGATCAGCGACTACGTGAAGGGGCTCGTGGCGCGCATCTCCAAGGCCATCCCGCCCCAGCCCTTCGCCTTCCAGACCGGCGTCATCCTGCACAATGCCATGAACGCCTTCGCGGTGCCCGGCGGCTACGTCTACGTCTTCACGGGCCTGCTCATGCACTTTGAAAGCGAGGCCCAGGTGGCCGGCGTGCTCTGCCACGAGCTCGCCCACGTCACCCAGCGCCACGTGGCCAGCCGCCTCGAGCGCGCGCAGATAGTGACCCTCGGCTCCCTCCTGCTCGCCGTGGCCGGCATTGCCGCCGGCGGCGGAGCCGGCGGCGCCATCGCCACGGCCTCCCTGAGCGCCGGCCAGGCGGCCATGCTCAACTACTCCCGCGCCGACGAGACCGAGGCCGACCAGGTCGGCCTGCAGTACCTCGCCAAGGCGGGCTATCCGCCCTCGGGCATGGTGGGCGGCTTCAAGATCCTGCGCCAGAAGAGCTGGATGAGCGGATCGCGGGTGCCGGCCTACCTCTCCACGCACCCCGACATCGGCGACCGCATCAACGGCATCGGCGCCCGCATCCAGACCCTGCCCCGCAGCATCCAGGCAAGAACCTGCGACGACACCCGCTTCAAGCGCATGCAGGTGCTGCTCTGGGGACGCCACGGCGATCCCAGCCAGGCCCTGCAGCGCTTCCGCGGCCAGGACGCCCTCTCCCTCATGGGCCGGGGCATGGTCTATTCCAGGCTCAACAACGTCAGCGAGGCGTCCCGCTGCTTCGAGGCCGCCATGGCCAAGGATCCCCGCGATCCCCTTGTGCTGCGCGAGGCCGGCATCTTCCACTACCGCAAGGGCGACGCGGGCAGGGCCGGCCTCTTGCTCGGCCAGGCGCTGCAGAAGGATCCGCGCGACTACATGGCCAAGTACTTCCTCGCCCGCATGCTGGACGACGAGGGGCGCCGGCCCCAGGCGCAGGCCGAGTTCAGGGAAGTCCTGCGCTACGTGCCCGAGGAGTCCGACGTGCACGAGTCCCTCGGCAAGAGCTACGGCGCCGGCGGCCGGCAGGGCCTCGCCTACGTGCACCTGTGCTACGCCGCCCTCTACGCCCACAAAAAGGAGCTCGCCGGCCGCTACTTCGACAAGGCCAAGGCCCTCCAGGGCCAGAACCCGCAGGAGTTCAAGCGCCTCGACACCGTCTACAAGGAAAGAAAAGAGATATGGAAAAAGCTCTAGGCTCATACTTCGGCGACGCGTCCCTGCACGCCACCACCATCCTCGCCGTCAAGAAGGACGGCGTCGTGGCCATGGCCGGCGACGGCCAGGTGACCCTCGGCCAGAACATGATCATGAAGCACACCGCCCGCAAGCTGCGCCGCGTCGGGGAGGACGGCAAGATCCTCGCCGGCTTCGCCGGCGCCACGGCGGACGCCTTCACCCTCTTCGAGCTCTTCGAGGCCAAGCTCAAGGAGTACCACGGCAGCCTCGTGCGCGCGGCCGTCGAGCTCACCAAGCAGTGGCGCCGCGACAAGTACCTGCAGAAGCTCGAGGCCATGCTCCTGCTGGCGGACAAGGAGCACATCCTCCTGCTCTCCGGCACGGGCGACGTCATCGAGCCCGACGACGACGCGGCCGCCATAGGCTCCGGCGGCCCCTACGCCCTGGCGGCCGCCCGCGCGCTCCTGCGCCACGCCGACCTCGACGCCGAGGCCATCGTCCGCGGCGCCATGGCCATCGCCAGCGAAATCTGCGTCTACACCAACGGCAACTTCACCGTGGAAACGCTCTAGGAGAGCCCATGCATCCCACAGCGCGCCCCAAAGGGGTCCAAGGCCCGGCAGAAGCTGGGGCTGGCCGGGACGAGCCCGTCCGCCTCAGGGCGGGCTGCAAGATCAACTACGGCCTTGCCATCACAGGCAGGCGCCCCGACGGCTACCACCTGCTCGACTCCGTCTTCATCCCGCTTCCCGAGCCCTGCGACGAGCTGCTCGTCTGGCGCATCCCGGAGCCGGCCATCCGGGTCGCGTGCGCGGCCGAGGGCGTGGACGAGGAGGACAACACCCTTGTCCGGGCCTGGCGCAAGTTCAGGGAGGCAACGGGGCTTGCCATCGGCCTTGCCGTGGAGCTGAAGAAGGGCGTCCCCTGGGGCGCCGGCCTCGGCGGAGGCAGCGCCGACGCGGCCTGCCTGCTCAGGCACCTCCAGCGCCTTGCCGAAGGCCGGGTGGACGAGGGCAGGCTGCTGGCCATAGCGGCCCGCGTGGGCGCGGACGTGCCCTTCTTCCTCCAGGACGCCCCCATGCGCGTCACCGGCATAGGCGACGTTTTGGAGCCGGTCGCGCTGGACCTGCCCGGCAGGGATCTGGTGCTCGTGACGCCGAAGATTGCGGTCTCCACGCCCTGGGCCTACCAGACCTGGGACAGGCTGTGCGGGGTGAGGCCAGACGCACGGGACGCCCGCGCCGGCGGGAGCGAAAAGCCCTTGACAAAGTCGGGGACAGAAGATAAGCAATCCTCTCTCTTGGGTTCTCGAGGCTTCACTGCGCGCAATGATCTGGAGCTGGCGGTTTTCCCCAGCTATCCGGAGATTGCCGAGGTCAAGGACAGGCTTCTTTCCCTCGGCGCGGCCGCCGCTTCCATGAGCGGCAGCGGCTCCAGCGTCTTCGGCCTGTTCCAGGATTCCGCCGGCGCCGAGAGGGCCTGCGAAGCGCTGTCGGCCGTCTGGCCGGTCCGGCGCATGCGCATCTGCACTGGGATGTAGCCAAGGGGTAAGGCAACGGGTTTTGGCTCCGTCATGCGCAGGTTCAAATCCTGCCATCCCAGCCATCGAATTTCCTGCGGCGCCTCGACGCGGGCAATCAGCACTTCAAGGTAGCGGCATGATGAACGACTTGAAAATTGTCACTGGCTCTTCGAATCCGGAACTGGCCCAGGCCATATGCGACCATCTCGGCTGCCAGCTGACCCCGACGCTGGCCACCACGTTCAGCGACGGCGAACTGCGCGTGGAGATAGGCACCAACGTGCGCGGAGACGACGTTTTCGTCATCCAGCCCACCTGTCCGCCCGACGTCAACCGCAATCTCATCCAGCTCTGCCTCATGTGCGACGCCCTGAAGCGCGCCTCGGCCGGCCGCATCACCGCCGTGGTGCCCTACTACGGCTACGCGCGCCAGGACCGCAAGGTCAGCCCCCGCTCGCCCATCAGCGCCAAGCTGGTGGCGGACTGCATTTCCGTGGCCGGCGCCAACCGCCTGGTCACCATCGACATCCATGCCGGCCAGATCCAGGGCTTCTTCAACTTCCCGGTGGACAACCTCTTTGCCACGCCGGTCATGCTCGAGCCCCTGCACAATGCCATGGAGGGCGAGGCCGTCATCGTCTCCCCCGACGCCGGCGGCGTGGAGCGCGCCCGCTCCTACGCCAAGCGCCTCAACGCCCCGCTGGCCATCGTGGACAAGCGTCGCGACAAGCCCAACCAGGCCCACGCCATGCACGTCATCGGCGACGTCAAGGGCAAGACCGCCATCATCGTCGACGACATGATCGACACGGCCGGCACTCTGTGCGCGGCCGCCGACGTCCTGCTCAAGAACGGCGCCGTCAAAATCATCGCCTGCGCCACCCACGCCGTGCTCTCCGGGCCGGCCATAGACCGCATCAACGCCACCGACGCGCTGAGCGGCGTCTACGTGACCGACACCATCCCGCTGGGCGAGAAGCTGGAGTGCTGCTCCAAGCTGCATGTCGTGGGCGTCGGCTCCCTGCTCGGGAAGGCCATCTCCAACATCCACACCGGCTCTTCCGTGAGCGTGCTCTTCGTCTAGCCTCCGGCCCCGGAAGCATCCCCATCCGCTAATAATCTTCGCGCCTTGCAGCGCCTAAGGAGTCTATATCATGGCTATCGAAAAAACTCTCTGTGCCCAGAAGCGCGAGGGCGCAGGAAAGGGCTGCGCCCACCAGCTGCGCGCCCAGTCTCTCGTTCCCGGCGTTTTCTACAACGGCAAGGGCGAAAACATCAAAGTCCAGGTTCCTGCGCTTCCCCTCGAGAAGCTCTACTTTGAAGTCGGCACCTCCACCGTCTTCAACCTCGAGATCGACGACAACGGCACCAAGACCACCTATCCCTGCTTCTTCTGGGACGTGCAGAAGCATCCCTACAAGAAGCAGTTCACCCACATCGACTACTACGGCGTCGATCTCGACAAGGAAGTCAAGGTCGAGGTTCCGCTGGTCTTCACCGGCACGGCCAAGGGCGTGAAGCTCGGCGGCATGCTCGAGACCTACCGCGAGGAAGTGCTCATCTCCGCCAAGCCGCTGGACATGCCCCACTCCATCACCGTGGACGTCACGGATCTGGGCGTGAGCCAGTCCATCACCGTCGAGAAGCTCCAGCTGCCTGAGGGCTGCAAGGCCGTCTACGACAACAACTTCTCCATCGTTGCCGTCATCGAGAAGAGCAGCGATGCAGCCGAAGACGAAGGCGAAGCCGCCGAAGGCGCCGAGGGCGCAGCCGCTCCCGCCGCGGCCGCCAAGTAGGCATCCCTTCCGGCAATGTTTCCGGCCGGCGTTCTCCGAGAACGCCGGCCTTTTTCGTAGACCCCGCAGCGAGGGGCCGCACGCCGAGGGAGGCGCATGCCGCAACCCCCCGTCCAGATTGCCTCGCGGGGAGGCGACTTCCTGCTCGAGCCGAGGGAGCGGCCCGGCGCCTGCCAGCTGCTCTTCTACCCTGGCACCATGGCCAGCCCGCGGCAGTACGAGGTGCTGCTCGACGCGCTCCACGAGGCCGGCTTCGGCGTCTGGGGCCTGCATCTGGCAGGCCATGGCCAAAGCCCCAGCCGGCGGGTCTTCTCGCCCAGGGACCTTGTGGAGAACGGCCTGGCAGCCGAACGCTGGATCCTGGCCCATGCCGGCTCCCAGCTTGTGCTGGCCGGCCACAGCCAGGGCGCCATCCTGACGCTCGCCCATGCCGCGGCCGGCACCAGGGCCAGGCGCGCCTTCGCGCTGGCGGGCATCCTGCCCCAGCTGCCGGAAACGCTGGATCTGACGATCTTCGGCTTCCTCAAGCCGCGCCGCCGGGGCCTGGAAAAGGCGCTTGCCCTCGCTTCCGCCCTCTGTCCGGCCCTCCCCGTGCCCCCCTGGGGCTACCTGCCCCTCGGACGCCTTGCTTCGGGTGCAAGGCATCTGCGCATTCCGCGCACGGGGGCGCGCGCGTCCTATCCCCTGGCCTTCCTTGCCGGCCTGCTCGCCATGCAGGTGCCGGCCAGGGCCTCCTGCCCCCTCACCCTGCTCTACGCGAGAAACGACAGGCTCTTCACGCCAGGCATGGCCGTCAAGCTCCACGGCGAGTACATTGCGGCCGGCCAGGACGCGGAGCTGTGCTGGCTTCCCGGCGGAGGGCACCTCTTCCCCTTCAACCGGGAGCTCGCAGGCCAGACGGCAGCCCTCATGGCAGCCAGGGCCGCGGCCTCGGGCCTGCGGCTCGACGCCGGCCAGGCAGGCTAGCTTCGCCTGCCGCTCCGCCTTATCCGCAACGCTGCCAGCTGGCGCCTTCGGCGCCGGATTCCCCCCCACGCTCCCGCATCGGGCCTCCAGCAGGGCCTGATGCTCCGCTCCTCTGCTCGGGTTCAGCCATTCCCCCATTCCCCTATTCACTTCAAATCAGCCATTCACTTCAAATCGAGCATACGCATCGAAGGAGGCGCACGTGCCAAATTTCGATACCTTTATGGAAGATCTGCACAACTACGTCAAAAACACCGAAGATCCGTCTTCGAAAAAATACAAGTTTCAAGAGTCGTTCGACGATTTCGTCGAGGCTGACGGGGCCCTGGACGACGTTCAGGACGCCTTTTTTGCCGAGCGGCGCCGGCAGGATGCCAGCGGCCGGCACGGCGCACTGCACGCTGCCAAGGCCGAACCGGCCTCGTAGCTTTTCGGGCCGCTGGCCCTATCCGGCAGCCTTGGCCAGCGGCCTTGACGGTGCCCTTGACGGCGCCCTTGAAGGAGATGGATTCGTCCCGCCGGGGCATGGGCCGGGAGAGCGGCGGGAGCATGGGCGCCATGCGACCCTATGTGACCGTGGCGACGATGCGATTATGGCAGCGGTGCGACCCTGCAGCCATGAAAGTACGGCTGCCAGGAACCATGGGCGCCAGAAACCATGCCCAATAACAGCATGGCCCAAGACGGGGTCGGGGAGAGGGCTTCCCGCCCCCTGCCCTTCAGCGGCGCCACAGGCGGACGCACATGCCCCTTTGGCGCCCCCTGCGGCGCTTTCCCCAAGGAGCGCGCGGCCTTCCTCACGATGCAGCCGCGGCCTCGCCGGGCCCTGCCCCGGCAGCCGCGCATGGAGCGAGCACATGGACTACAAAGGCGTCCTCGTCGGCCTCGGCAATCCCGGCGACAAGTACGACGGCACCCGCCACAACACGGGCTTTCTCGTTGCCGACCGCGTGATCGAGCTGGCCGGGCGCGAAGGCCAGTGCCAGGCCCAGAACGGCCGGCACTTCTCCTGCGAGCTCTGGCGGGTGAAGCTGGATATGCTCGGCGGCACCTGGCTTGTCGCCAAGCCCACCACCTACATGAACCTCTCCGGCCAGTGCGTGCAGCCCCTGCTGGCCTGGCACCGCATCAAGCCGGACGCCATGGTGGTGGTCCACGACGAACTCGACATTCCGCCCGGCGCCCTGCGCTTCAAGTTCGGCGGCGGCAACGCCGGCCACAACGGCCTCAAGTCCATCACCGAGCAGATGGGCACCCCGAACTTCTATCGCCTGCGCATCGGCATCGGACGTCCGCCCCAGCGCGGCGACGTGACAAACTGGGTGCTGGGACGCCCCTTCGGCGAGGATCGCGAGCGCTGGGAGCAGGCGCTGGATGCGGGGCTCGCCGTGCTCGAGGCCTTTGCGGCCAGAGGACTCGAACACGCCGTGCGCACAGCCGGCGAAGCAACGAAGCGCATCCTGCCACCGGCATAGGCAGCATGCGCATTGCCTGCGCCCGCGCCAGGCTGTCCCGCAGGGCAGAAAAGTCCGCCCCCTCCCAGGACCGCAGACTGAATCTGCCCTACGCTTCTTTCCTTGCCGCGATGCCGCTGCCGGCCCTGTCCCGCTTTGAGGCAACGGGCGGCAGTGCGCCGGCCGCAGAGTACGCCGCAGAGGGGCAGCTGGCTTCTCGGCCGCCTGGCCCGCCTGGCCCGACTGGCGCAAGCCGGCGGGGGGCGCAGCCAAGGCGGCCTTTCGCGGCGCAAAGCGCCAGGGCAGGCCAGCGCACAGAACTCGGCCATCAGCCGCGGAAGGCACGCAAGGCGTGAAAGGCGCTGAAGGCGACACCAGCAGCGCTTCTGCCCTCCGGCTCCCTGCGTAACAGAAGCGAAATGAAATAGCGCTTGCCATGGCCTTGGCATTAGGCTAATCATGCGGAGTTATTCTCCTTTCCCTTTCCCTCCCTCTCCCTCTTTCTCCTCCGTCCCCCTTTTCCTCCCCGCCTCTCTTTCGCAGCCTCTGGCGCCCTGCGCGCCATGGCCCCCGATGCCTTTGCCGCCGGGGCCATCCCTGCTTTGCCCCCGATCCGCATCCCTCCCGCCCGGCGTGCCTGCCGGCCCGGGAGCGCCATGCCGTCTGTCCCGCCATCGTCAACCCCCTCGAGCCATGTCCAGAAAGAAAACCGCACCCCCCGACGACCAGGCAGCCGAAGGCTCGCTGAACCTTTCGGATCTGAAGATGCAGTCCATGCCGGAGCTCCTGGCCCTGGCAGACAGCTACGGCATCGAGAACCCCAGCGCCATGCGCAAGCAGGAGCTCATCTTCGCCATCCTGCAGGCCTGCGCCTCCCAGAACGGCGCCATCTTCGGCGACGGGGTGCTGGAGACCCTGCCGGACGGCTTCGGCTTCCTGCGCTCTCCCCTGTGCTCCTACATGCCGGGACCGGACGACATCTACGTGTCGCCCTCCCAGATACGCAAGTTCGCCCTGCGCAAGGGCGACGTGGTGGCGGGCCAGATCCGCCCCCCCAAGGAAGGCGAGCGCTACTTCGCCCTGCTCAAGGTGCTGCAGACGGGCTTCGGCGCGCCCGAGAGCTCCAAGAGCCTCGTGCTCTTCGACAACCTCACCCCCCTCTACCCCCAGCGCCAGCTCGTCATGGAAAACGGCGCCCAGGGCTTCGCCAACCGCATCGTGGACCTGCTGGCCCCCATAGGCCTCGGCCAGCGCGGCCTCATCGTCGCCCCGCCCCGCTCGGGCAAGACCGTGCTCCTGCAGTCGCTGGCCAACGCCGTCGCGGCCAGCAATCCGGACTGCTACCTCATCGTCCTGCTCATCGACGAGCGGCCCGAGGAGGTGACGGACATGGAGCGCACGGTCCGGGGCGCCGAGGTCGTGAGCTCCACCTTCGACGAGCCGCCCCAGCGCCACGTGCAGGTCTGCGAGATGGTGCTGGAAAAGGCCAAGCGCCTCGTGGAGCGCAGGCGCGACGTGGTCATCCTGCTCGACTCCATCACCCGCGTGGGACGGGCCTACAACGCCGTGACGCCCTCCTCGGGACGCGTGCTCACGGGCGGCCTCGACGCCAACGCCCTGCAGCGCCCCAAGCGCTTCTTCGGCGCGGCCCG
>DFDR01000250.1:671-8581 GCA_002369295.1 Desulfovibrionaceae bacterium UBA3823 | reverse complement strand
GCGCAGCCGTCGAGGGTGCCGGCTATGAGTGGGGCGGCATGGCCTGAAGCCAGCCGTCCAGGCGGCGCTGTCTCAAGGTAGTCACAGTCAACAGCACGCGCCCTGCGCAAGCATGCAGGCGCAAAGGAGTTGCTCCATGAAATGCGTTCTCACTGTCAAAGGTATGATGTGCCCCCACTGCGAAGCCCACTGCAGGGAGGCTCTGGAAAAGGTCGACGGCGTCGTCTCCGCCCAGGCTGACCACAAGGCCTGCACCGTGACGGTCGAGTGCTCCAGGGAGGTGCCCGAAAGCCAGCTGCAGGAGGCGGTCAAGAGCGCCGGCTACGAGTACTGCGGCAAGCAGTCCTAACGGCAGACAGCGCTGCGTTCAGCCTGCGCCAATGCCGCCCCGTGCTTTCCTGTGCGCGGCGCACGGCGCGCATCCCTGCCTGCAGAGCCCCGTTCAGCGGGGCTCTCGTTTTGGTGCTGGGCGGCGCAGAACGCTCCCGGCTGGCGGTGCGGGACGCACGGACAGGCAGTGGCGCTCGGAACGGGGAGGAAGCGGTCTGTACCTCAAGCCGCCTGTCAGCGTCAAAGGGGTCGAAGCGTCGCCGAAAAAAATGCGGCTTTTTTTGTTGCAAAGAAATGAACTTCGAATTCAAAGTCAGCAATTGCCGCGTGTTTCGACGGCAATCGGGAACGGGGCAAAAGCTGTCGGGGGCGCGTTTCGGGGGTGCTTCTTGGACGGGGCGGGGAAGGGTGTTTTGAAATGCGGTTTCAGCGGGATGCCGATGCGGATTTCATTCTGCAAATGAAAATGAAGTACAATTCACTTTAAAGCATATTGAAATTTGATTTCAGAACGGCAGAGAAGAGCTGTCCATGGGGGTTGATTTTCTCAGCGCGTTCTGTATCTTCGAGTCGTGAACGGGAAAATGCTTCCCTGGATCATCAACAAAAAAACAAACGCTTCTTTTTGCAAGGAGTCTATCATGAACTCGTATCTGAAGTATGCTCTGCTCTTTCTTGGTGGCGCTGTCGCCGGCGCCGCTGTCGCCACTGCCGTCAATCGCGGCAAGCTCAACTTCAAGCCCATTGCAGCCGACCTCGTGAGCCGCGGCATGGACGTCAAGGACGCCGTGTGCGGCGCTGTCGAGAGAATGAAGGAGAACGCCGAAGACCTCGTTGCCGAGGCGCGCGAGGCGCAGAGCCGCCGCCAGGCCGCCGCAGAGGCCGGCGAGGCCCAGTAGACGCCAGGACACGGCGTGGCAGGCGCGGGAGCGCGCCAGCATCTGCGGCAGCGCTTTGCCTCTGCGGGCTTTGCCCGTGCCCGCCGTCCAGCAAGCTTTCTGCACGCCATCGACGTGCGCATTCTGCCTCCTGCCCAGCGCAGGGGGGGCACCCATGGCCTTTGGCTGAGCATCAGGCAGCCCAAAGGCCCAGCGGGAGGCTGATCTCCGCAATGGAACAGCCTCCCTTTTTTGCGTCCAGCATCGTGCGCGTCAAGCCAACGCCGCGCCAGACTGCCGCTGGGCAGGCGCTGCTGGCTGGAGCGGGGTTTATTGGGATGGCAGATAGACTTGGATTTTCTATTTCAAAAATCTTTGATAGCAAGGCAGGCCAAGGGCTTCAGCGCATTTTTTGCTTGATCTCAGCCTGAAGATCGCTATGCTCTCCCCGTGGTGCAACGAGCGCAGCTGTCCTTTTTCGCCACGCTGGCTGCGCAAGGGGAGGGCTTGGCCGTGGGCTTTGTCATTGTACACGAACTGCATGGATGCTTCGATGTGGACGGCACCGCATGCGCCGGCCGCATGCGCGTGCGCTGCGGACTCAGGCTGAGTGCCGGCGAGGCCGAGGCGCTCGTCCGCGATCTCGCTTCGGCCGCCGGGGTGCACGTGGCCTCCGCCGGCAGGAGCGCCGGCAGCGTTCTCTTTTTCTATGAAGACGCGTCATGTCGCCTTGCCGCCCTGAGGCGTCTGGCATGCGCGGGACGCGCTCTCGAGCGCAGCCGTCAGGAAAGCCTTGCCAGGGCCAGGAACTCCGGCTCTTCCGGACCCGGCAGTCCGGCTTCGGCGGCCTTCACGGCGCTGGTGCGCTACTTTCTGCTCAAGCCCTTCGTTCCGCGCTGGCTTGCCGCCGTCAATGCCGTCAGGCACGCGTGCCCCTTCGTCGCCAAGGGCTTCAGGGATCTCCAGGAAGGCCGGGGCTGGGCCGGCGTCCTCGACGCGGCCGCCCTGATCTTCTGCCTTGCCATGGGCGCCTTCGGCGCCGCGCGCACGCTTGGCATCCTCTTCGGCATGGCCGAGCGGCTCGAACGCTGGACGCGGAAAAATCCGCTCGAACCGCTGCGCAGGGGGCTGCTCCCTGAAGACTTGGCCGTCTGGGTGCGCGAACCTTCCGGCAAGCATGTCTCCCGGCGTCTTGGCGAGGTCGTTCCCGGCGAGGTGCTCGTCGTCCGCGCCGGCTGCGCCATCCCCTGCGACGGCGTCGTGGTGGACGGCGAGGGCGTCGTCGACAGGTCGGCGCTTTTCGGCACCCCCGCCGGGGTGCACACCCTGCCAGGCCACGAGGTCTATGCCGGCTGCGCCGTGGCTGACGGCACCCTCTATGTCAGGGCTGCCGCCCTCGGTCCGGCAACGCGCCTGAGCCGCATCGGCTCAGGCGCCGCGCTGCCGGCCCTTGCCGGCGATGCGCCGGGCGGGCGCTTCCGCAGGCTGGCCTGTCCCTTTGTCGTCTGCCTCGCCGGACTGGTCTGGATGTGCACCAGGAGTCTTGCCAGCGCCTTGACGGTGCTTGCCGTCAATCTGGCCTGCGTGCGCAGGCTCGCCGGGCCGATGGCCGGGCTGGCCGCCCTGCGCGAGGCCGCCGAGCACGGCGTTGCCGTCCGCACGGGCGGATGCTTCGAAAAGCTCGGCGACATCGACACCGTGGTCTTTGACAAGACCGGCACCCTCACGGCTTCGGCGCCTTCCCTTGCCGAGCTCGTGCCCGCGCCCGGCTTCGACAGGGCGCGGCTGCTCCGCGACATGGCCTGCCTCGAAGAGCATTTTCCCCATCCCGTGGCCCGCGCCGTGGTCAAGGCTGCCAGCGAGCTTGGTCTCGAGCATCCCGAAGAGCACGGCGAGGTGCAGTACATCGTCGCTCACGGCGTGCTCTCCCTCATGCACGGGGAGGAGATTGTCGTTGGCAGCCGCCACTTCGTGGAGACCGACGAGGGCGTGGATCTCTCTCCGCTGGAGGAAGTCGCCGAGCGCCAGACGGCCCTCGGCCGCCAGCTCGTCTTTGTTGCCGTGGGCGGCCGCGCAGCCGGCATGATCGCCATGGAGGATCCCCCGCGCCAGGAGGCCCGCGAAGTCATTCAGGCCCTGCGCCGGGCCGGCGTCGGCCGCATTCTCATGATTACGGGCGACGACGAGCGCACGGCGAGGCGCATGGCAGAGCGCCTCGGCATCGGGGAATGGCGGGCCGAAGTCCCGCCCGAGGAGAAGGGCGCCATAGTTGCGGAACTCGTGCGCGAGGGCCGGCATGTGCTCATGGTGGGCGACGGCATCAACGATGCGCCGGCGCTTGCGGCCTCCCATGTGGGCGTCGCCATGCAGGATGGCGCGGCGCTCGCCCAGGGCGCGGCCGGCGTCGTGCTCTCCAACGGCTCCCTCAGGGGCCTCATCACCGCCAAGCTGCTGGGCGGCCGCGTGCTTGAGCGCGTCAGGCGCAGCATCTTCGCCCTCATGCTCCTCAACAGCGCCATCGCCGCCGGCGGCGCAGGAGGACTCCTCTCTCCCGCCCTCGCAGGCTTCCTCCACAGCCTGGGCACGCTCGTGCTCTCCCTGCGCTCCCTTGGCAGGAATCTGAAGGACAGCGACGTCATGTACGCCCTGGAATCTCAGCGCTTCAAGGAAGCGGGCCGTTCCGGGCTGGCTGCTTCTTCCCTGCGCCAGGCCTGAGCCGGCGCCGCGGAAAAGCGGCCTGCCTTCCATGCCGGCCTTCGCCAGGCTTTCGGCGCAGGCCGCCGGGCAGGCGGGATCAAAGGGCCGCGAGCGCCCGCAGGCGTTCCCGGCCCTTGCGAGAACAAGCGTTGCTGAACTGGGCCTACAGCGCCCGGCGGCGCTTCCAGACGTGCCAGCCGAGGCCTGCGGTCAAGGCAAGGCCGATGGCGGCGTGGGCGTGCTTGCCCCCGCAAAAGCCCGTCGCGAGGCAGGCCGCGGCGAGGGCGAGCAGGCCTGCGTTTGCAGGCTTCATGCCGAACACGCAGGCCGGCCTGCGAAGCCGGGCAGGAGGCGTTCCGGCAGGAACGGCGGACTGGACGGCAAGGGCGTCGCCGTTGGCCTCGGCTTCGGCGATGGCGTCTTCAACTGTCTGCATGGGGTGCTCCTTCGGCAGGGCGCTTCTGCCCCTGCCTTCTGCGCCGCCGTGCTCCCGGCGGCAGGGATGTTGCCTTCTCTTTGGCACATTTGCCGGCAAATGGCAAAGCGCGGGACCCGTGGTTCGCGGGTTTTCAGAACAACAGTAATTGAAAATGGTTTTCTCTTTCTTGACTTCGCCAGCCAATGGCGTAGGCTTGCGGGCAAGGCAAGCCAATGAGGCCGATCTGGAAAGCGCAGCCAGCCTCCGCAGCCTTCCGGAGCCGGTTTCCGGTCCCGGGAGCAAGGGGGGCAGTTGAGGGCGGCGCCTTTTTTCTGCCTCCGCCTCTGCCTGGCCTGCGCCCGCGTGCTTTCGCGGCGCGCTTGCTTCTTCACCCCTTTCAGCCTTGAAAAGGCGTGCGCCGGGCCGTTCGCGTCCCTTCGCCCGCTGATAAGGATCCGTGACATGGATTTTGTCGTAGTGCACGAGATAGAGGGCCTCTTCTCAGACGGCGAAACCGTCTGCCAGGGCCGCATGCGCTGCCGCAGCGGCAGACGCCTCTCGATGGACGAGGCCGAGACGCTGGCCAGCGCCATGGACGCCGTCGACGGCGTCCTCGGCGTGAGCGTGAACCCCCGCATAGGCAGCGTGCTCTTCTTCTACCGCGACAGGGCGGCGCGCCTGTCCGCCCTTCGCCGGCTCGCGGCCGCAGGCAGGGAACTGGGCGAGGGACGCAGAGCTCCCGGCTGGAGCCTTGGCGTCCTGCCCTCTTCGAGCGGTCCCGGCGGCGTGGCCTTCTCCCTTGGCCGCTTCTTCCTGCTCAGGAACTTCATGCCCCTGTGGTGGAGCGTCGGCATGGCCCTGCTGCACGCAGCGCCCTGCATCTGGCACGGCATTGCCGATCTGGCCAGGGGCAGGCTTTCCGTTGCCGTGCTGGACGCCTCGGCCGTGGCTACCTGCCTGCTTCGCCGCGACTTCCGCACGGCCCGCACCCTGACCATGCTCCTTTCCGCCGGCGGCGAGCTGGAGGACTGGACGCGCCAGAAATCCCTCGCCTCGCTGGCCGAGAGCCTCAGCATTGCGGCCGATGCCGTCTGGATTGCCGAACCCGGCGGCACCGAGCGCGTTGTCCGGCTCGGCGAGGTCCGGGAAGGCGACGTGGTCGTCGTGCGCGCGGGATCGAGCATTCCCGTGGACGGCGTCGTGGCGTCGGGCGAGGCCGTGGTGAACCAGGCGTCCATGACGGGCGAGCCCATCGGCGTGCCCCGCGCCAGCGGCGACGAGGTCTTCGCCGGCACCGTGGTCGAGGAGGGCGAGCTCAGGATACGCACCGTCAAGGTGGCGGGCGAGACCAGGCTCAGGCAGATAGCGGCCTTCATCGAGGCCTCGGAGTCGCTCAAGGCTGGCGTCCAGGCCCGCTACGAACGCATGGCCGACATGGCCGTGCCCTTTACCTTCGGCCTGGCCGGCCTCGTGTGGCTCTGCACGCGCAACATTCTGCGCGCCTCCTCGGTTCTGCTCGTCGACTACTCCTGCGCCCTCAAGCTCACGACGCCCCTGGCCGTGCTCGCCGGCATGCGCGAGGGCGCCCAGAACGGCGTCGTCGTCAAGGGCGGCCGCTTCTTCGAGGCCCTGCGCGACGTCGACACCGTGGTCTGCGACAAGACCGGCACGCTCACGAACGCCGAGCCCCGCGTGGCCGAAGTCGTTCCCGCGGAGGGCTTTGAGCCTGGCGACGTGCTGCGCGCCATGGCCTGTCTCGAGGAGCATTTTCCCCATCCCGTGGCCCGCGCCGTGGTGCGCGCGGCCGAAGAGCGCGGGCTCGGCCATCCGGAGGAGCACGGCGAGGTCCAGTACGTCGTTGCCCATGGCGTGGCCTCCCTGCTGCACGGCCGCAAGGTGGTGGTGGGCTCGCGCCACTATCTTGAATGCGACGAAGGCGTGGATCTCTCTCCGCTGGCCTCGGCCATCGACGCCCAGACGTCCCTTGGCCGCTCCCTGCTCTACGTCGCCGTCGGCGGCAGGGCTGCCGGCCTTCTCGCCATCGAGGATCCGCCCCGTCCCGAAGCCCGGCAGGTGGTTCAGACCCTGAAGGAGACGGGCATCTCGCGCATCGTCATGATGACAGGCGACGACGAGCGCACGGCCAAGGCCGTGGCGGAGCGCCTCGGCATCGCCGAATTCCGCGCCCAGGTGCTCCCCGGGGACAAGGCCGACGTGGTTGCCGGCCTCGAGGCAGAGGGCCGCCGCGTGCTCATGGTCGGCGACGG
The DNA here is from genome assembly GCA_002369295.1 of Desulfovibrionaceae bacterium UBA3823. Taxonomy (GTDB): domain Bacteria; phylum Desulfobacterota; class Desulfovibrionia; order Desulfovibrionales; family Desulfovibrionaceae; genus Desulfovibrio. The sequence continues at coordinate 1,991 of DFDR01000250.1, read as the reverse complement.
CGTCAACGACGCCCCCGCGCTCTCCGCAGCCTCGGTCGGCGTTGCCATGTGCGACGGCACCGATCTCGCACGGGGCGTCGCCAACGTCCTCTTGACCCGCCCCAGCCTCGAGGGCCTCGTCACGGCCAGGCTGCTGGGCACGCGGGTGATGGCCCGCATCCAGTCCAACTTCGTCTGCACCATGCTCTTCAACAGCCTCTTCCTCGCCGGCGGAGTCTTTCAGCTGCTCTCGCCCTCCGCCTCGGCCTTCCTGCACAACATGACAACCGTGGCCCTGGCTGCCAGGGCCATGCGCAGAAACCTCCGGCCCGGCGAGGCCGGGAGCGCCCAAGCCTAGGAGCCGCCATGTCCAAGCTTTCCGAATCCGCAAGCTGGCTGGGCTTCGCCAGCCATGTCGCAAGCTTCGTGCCAGGCCGCGTGCGCGTGCGCCATCCCGCCCTTCGGCGCCGCGAGGCCGCCGAGGAGAGCCGGCGCATGCTCATGGCCCGCCCCGGCGTGAAGGATGTCGAGGTCAACGTCCTGGCCGGATCTGCCCTCGTGCGCTACGACCCGCTTGTTGTCTCGAAAGACGAACTCGTTGCCCGCGGCATCGAGTGGTGCCGCTGGCTCGACGCCCAGGCCTGACGGCCAGATCCTCCCGCGGCCAGACAGCCGGAATCCGGCTGCCTTCTGGCGCTGCCTGTCCCTGTCCTGGCGCATGCCGCTGGAGCTTGTTTTCGGCGGCATGCGCCTTTTGCTGCGTCTGCAGACATGTGGCCGGGCCTGCGCCGGAGGGCCGGGATCCGGCAGCGCCGCAGGACAGGGCGGCCGCGAAGCCAAACGCCGTTGACGGAGTCTTCGGGAGGGGGTTACAAAAGAGCCAGGGGTTCCCGGCGTCCCCCGCCGGGCAGCCTTGCCTGCGCGCCTGCGCCAGAATGAGCCACGATTCAGCCTTGCTCGTCTACGGGAGTAACCGCCATGCCCACGATCAAGCTTGCAAAGCCCTCTGCCGGAGAGCACGTCGTTGTTCCAAGCGAGCCCTTTAAGCGCATCGTCCTTGACTTTTCCCCCGAACATGCCGCCATGGAGCGCCCCGAAGGCTCCGACAGCCTGCTCTTCCGTTTTGCCAACGGCTCGACCGTCGAGCTGGAGGACTTCTACGCGCAGCATGGCAAAGGCCAGCTGCCCGAATTCGAGGTGAACGGCGCCGCCATGAAGGGCGTCGAGTTCTTCGATGCCTTCGGGCCCGGCCTTGAGCCTGACGAGCCCTCCGGCTACGACGCGTCCTCGGGCCACGGCCTGAAGGACATTCCGCTGGACGAGGGCATCGACGCCCCGGTG
>DFDR01000250.1:0-541 GCA_002369295.1 Desulfovibrionaceae bacterium UBA3823 | reverse complement strand
TGGAAGCGGAGGCTGTCCAGGCCGGGGAGGAGCCGGCCGGTGCCGGCATCTTCGGCATGCCGCAGGCCTACCTCAACGATGTCGTCCTGGAAGACGGCCCGCGGGAAGTCGATCTCAAGGAGCACGAGGACGATCTGCTCAGCGGCGTCCATGGCGAGGAGCAGGATGTCGCCGCCGAAGAGGCCCGCTCGCTCACGGACAAGAATCTCAACAGGGACTCGTCCCAGGTGGACGACGGCGGCGGAAGCGACGTGAACCAGATTGCGGCCAGCCTCCATCTCGAGGCCGGCGCCAATGTCCCGTCGTCGCCGGATCTGGAGGCCGCCTACCTCGACGGCAAGACCGTCGAGACGCAGGTTGCCATGTCGGGCGGCCTGTAGCCGCTTGTGCCCAGGTCTTTTCCTGCGGCCCGCTTCCCCGCAGCCGGGGAGGCGGGCCGCTTCGGTGCAGGGCAGGGTGGGTGCCAGGAACGGCCCGGCACGCCAGCCTGGCATGGCGGTTTGGCACGGCGCGATGCGCGTCCCGTGCAGGGCCGCCGGCG
>DFDR01000214.1:3821-4190 GCA_002369295.1 Desulfovibrionaceae bacterium UBA3823 | reverse complement strand
CGCGCCTGACCCGGAGCCGGGAAGCCGAACTGCTGAATATGCTGGGACTGCCGGGACTGGGGCAGGCTGGCGCGCAGGAGGGCCCGGACGCCTCCAGGCCGCGGCTCGCCAGCCTGGCACAAGCCAGCCCTGCCGGCTTTTTCCCCCGCCTCTTCGCCCATCCCGCCTGCGCGGGCCTCACCCTGGTGCACTGGCAGCTTCCCGGCGGGACGCGCGGCGTCTGCGCCGGCCGCAGCGGCCTTCCCCTGGCCACCGCCAGACCCTGCCAGATTGCCAACATCACCCTCTGCGTCCCGGCCACGGATCTGCTTGGCGGCCTCTCCGGCGAAGCCCGCCAGGCCCGCATACGCTACCTTCTGGGGCTGCCGG
>DFDR01000214.1:0-3732 GCA_002369295.1 Desulfovibrionaceae bacterium UBA3823 | reverse complement strand
GCCGGCCAGTCCCTGCCTGAGGAAAGACCATGCCTGAGACAGTCCGCTCCGTCTGCCCCCACGACTGCCCCGACTGCTGCAGCCTGCTCGTCGAGCGCGAGGCCGGCCGCGTCCTGCGCGTTGCCGGCGACCCCGGCCATCCCTTCACCCGGGGCTTCCTCTGCACCAAGACCAGGCACTACGAGGACACGGTGCACTCGCCCCTGAGGCTCGCAGCGCCCCTGCGGCGCACGGGCCCCAAGGGAAGCGGGCGCTTTGCCCCCGTCTCCTGGGAGGAAGCGCTGGCCGAAACGGCAGAACGGCTCCAGGCCTGCGCCAGCGGCTATGGCCCCGAGTCCATCCTGCCCTACGCCTATGCCGGCACCATGGGCTATCTCAACAAGCACGCCTACACGCCCCTCTTCCGCCTGCTCGGCGCAAGCGAGCTTGGCCGCACCATCTGCACGCCGGCCAAGGCCATGGGCTGGCAGGCCGTCATGGGCGCAACGCCCGCCACCCCGCCGGCAGAGGCCGCCGGAAGCGACTTCCTCGTGCTCTGGGGACTCTCGGTGCTCGCCACGGGCGTGCACTTCATCAGGGAAATCAAGGAGGCCAAGCGCCGGGGCGCCATGGTCGTGCTCATCGACGTCTACGAGACGCCGACAGCGCGCCTGGCCGACGTCTTCATCCGCGTCAAGCCCGGCTCCGACGGCGCGCTGGCCCTGGGCGTCCTGCACGAAATGGCAGGCAGGGGGCTGCTTGCCAGAAGCTTCATCGACGCCCACGTCCACGGCTTTGCCGAGTTCGAGCGGACGGTGCTCCCCCGCTGGACCCTTGCCGAGGCATCGAGGGCCTCAGGCGTGCCGGAAGCCCTCATCCAGTGGCTTGCCCTGGCCTACGCCTCGGCCAAGGCGCCCTTCATCCGCCTCGGCGGGGGCCTCAGCCGCTACGCCAACGGCGCCATGAACGTGCGCCTCGTCACCCTGCTCCCGGCCGCCGCGGGCGCCTGGGGACGTCCCGGCGCCGGCATGCTGAGCTCCTGCCATTCCTCCAGCGCCTACGATCTGTCCCTCGTCCAGCGGCCCGACTTCAGGAAGCCTGGCGCCAGGCAGATCAACATGTGCCTGCTGGGCAAGGCGCTGGAGACGCCCTCGCGGCTGGCAGGCCCGCCCGTGAAGGCCCTTTTCGTCTGGTCTGCCAATCCGGCGGCCTCGGCGCCGGACCAGAACGCCGTGCTCAGGGGCCTTGCCCGCGAGGATCTCTTCTGCTGCGTGCACGAGCGCTTCCTCACGGACACGGCGCGCTATGCCGACATCGTGCTCCCGGCAACCACGGCCCTGGAGCACGACGACGTCTATGCCTCCTACGGCAGCTACTGCCTCCAGCGGGGCCGTCCTGCCATTCCGCCGCAGGGCCAGGCCAAGTCCAACTGGGACGCCTGCCGGCTGCTGGCCAAGGCCCTGGGACGCACGGAGGCCATCTTCGAGCAGAGCGCCGAAGCCATGGTGGACCGCCTTGTCGAGAGCACCGCGCACTCGTCCTGGCAGCTGGCGCCGGAGGAGGTCGAGCGCCTCAGGGAGGGCCTTCCCGTCCCCCTGCGCCTGCCGGAAGGCTATGCGACCGACTTCAAGACGCCAACGGGCAAAATACAGGCCGTCAACGAGGCCGAGCCCCAGGCCCTGCCCGACTGGTTCCCCGCAGAAACCGGCGAGGGCGCCTTTGCCTTCGTGAGCGCTCCCAGCCCCAGAACCCTGAGCTCCAGCTTCTGCGAGCAGGACCGCCTTGCCGCAAGGGACGTCATGGTCCTGCTCATGCACCCCGACGACGCCAGGGCGCTCGGCCTCGAGGACGGCGGACGGGCCCTGTGCTCCAACCGCCAGGGCGAGGCCGAATTCACCGTCGAAACGACGGCCCGCGTTCCCCAGGGCCTCGTGGCGAGCGAAGGCGTCTGGTGGAGCTCCCGCCTTGGCGGAAAGCCCGGCGTGAACGCCCTGACCAGCCAGCGCCTCACCGACAGGGGCGAGGGCTCGACCTTCTCCGGCGTGCGCGTGGACATACGCAGGGCCGACTGAGACGGCTGGGGGAGTCAGGCCGGCTACTGCAGGCCAGCCCGGATGGCAAAGGCGCCGAGGTACTCCTTGAGCGCGCTGGCGCTGTCCTCGAGGCAGGCTGCCTGGGGCGTCAGATCCTGCACTGCCGAGAAGGCCGTCCTGGCAGGAAAGCGGAAGCTGGCAGGCCAGACCGTGCAGGCCATGCCCTCGCGCCGGAAGGCAAGCTCCGCGCGCGGCGCGTGCAGGGCGGCCGCGATCAGGAGCGGGTGCCGGAAGCCGTGGCGTTCCAGCACGGGCTTCATGTTTCTGGCGTTTTCCACTGTCGTGCGGCTCTGCCCTTCGGCAAGGAGCTTGTCGCGGGGCACGCCGAGCTCAGCCAGCTGCCTGACGGCGATGTCCGCCTCGCAGGCCGAGTCGCCGAAAACCCGGCCGCCGGCCACGGCCACGGGGAGCCCCGTTGCCCGGTGCAGGCGGGCTGCCAGGAGCAGGCTCTTGGCCATGATGCCCGAGGTCTGATCAGCGCTTCCGAAGTCGGGCACGCCCTGCACCGCGCCTGCGCCAAGCACGACGATCACGTCCCAGGGAACCTCGAGCCGCTGGCCGCTGGCCAGGGCTGCCTTCAGGGCCTGCGCCTGCGCAGGCTCGGCAAAGCTCGCCTCGAGCGGACGCACGAGCAGGCCTGCCACGGGTCGCAGGGAAAGCCCCCAGAGCAGGAGCCCTGCTGCCAGCACGGGCAGCCAGGCCCTGGTTCTGCCCTTGCGGGCAAGCCAGCAGGCCGTCAGGAGCAGGAGCAGAACGAGGCAGCCGGGCGGAAACAGCCAGTGGCAGAAGAACTTGACGACATAGATCATGGCGCTTTGGTTCCGCCGCACGCAGCGGGGAACGCGGCCTTCAGGACAGAATCCAAGGACAGGCTCCGGGCGAAGCCGCGCTACAGCCTCGGGCTGGGAGCAGGGACGGTCAGGGCCGGATCCATGGGCGCGCCGGTCTCTGCGGACTCGGCGGGCTCGGCGGACTTGTCAGGCGCGGCTGACTGAGGCTCGCTGGCTTCGGCAGGGGCAGCCGGCTTCTCTCCGGCCTCCTTGCCCGTGCCGCCAGCTTCGGCGTCTTCGGGATAGTCGTCGCCCTCGTTGACGACGATCTGGCCCGTGGCCTCGTGCCGGCCCTCGTCGGGATCCACGACGTCGCCGGGATGGGCGTTGGCTATCTTGAGCGCCAGCCCCTGGTTCGTGGAGTAGCTGAGCAGAATCTCCACCACGGGGAGGTTTTCCGCTTCGATGGCCTCGTGGACGAGCTTCGGGAGCAGGTCCGTCTGGAAGGATGGGTCGCCCACGGCGTCCTCCACCAGAAGGCGCAGGCTCTTCTCTTCCATGGCATCGGGCTTGCCCGAATCCGAGTCGTCCTGCTGGTGGCTGCGCACTATCATGGCAAGGCAGCACTCCACGGCCGTCAAGCCCGCAAACTCGGGGTTGGCCACTTTGTCCAGAGCCGTGTGCCCCAGGGAAAGCTGCCAGCTGATCTCCTCGGGATCGCACTTCTCCAGAGGAAAGAGCATGGACGGGGATTCGAGCAGCATGGAAGGCTCCTTGGAAAGGGACTGCGGACTGCAGAGAGCGCAGGCTGCGGCGCCTTCTGCATGCGGAAGGCATCTTATAGCACTATGCTCTGCGGGACAAAAGGGGGCAAGATCCTGAAAAAAGGC
>DFDR01000012.1 GCA_002369295.1 Desulfovibrionaceae bacterium UBA3823 | reverse complement strand
AGTCAAGGTTGACTTTTGGCGCTTTCCCGAATCTTGAAGAGGGCGGGCTCCGGCGTCGCCGCAGCCGGGTAGAGTCAAGTTTTGGCTCTGTCCCGAACCTTGGGGACGCAGGGGCTTCAAGCGCTGGCCAAGCGTGACAGTTAAGCTGTCAAAATGGGGCGTGCCGCTGGCGCCTCTGCTTCCGCCCGGGGCGGGATGGGAGGATGCGCCCGGCCTGCCCTGGAGACTGGACGGCGCCCTTCCGACGTTCTCTCGACGTCCGTTGATCAAGAGGAGGGGAGACGCGGCAGGCATGAAGAACGACCTTGCAAGTCTTCGTTGGCATCACCAGGCGACACGTCGGGCTATGGCACAGCCCAGATGCATGGACCATGGTCATGCGGCTTGCCAAGTGGTTGTAGACCAGTGAAGTTCTCGTCAGCCGAAGATATTGACTGTCATGCTGCGGGATGCCGCCATTGCGACCAAGGTGCAGATCGATTTGGTCAGGTTGCGTTGAATCTATTGAGGGCCTCTCCGCATCTCCGTCCGCATCTTGCTGAGCAGGGCTTGGCATCGGCACGTTCTGCTTTGACTTTTGCGCTGGCACCGACTACATCTTGCGCTGCGCCTGTCGCTGCCGGCTGGCAAGATGCAGGCGTTCAACAGCAAAGGAGTCTCCATGGCCAAGGAATTAGAGCGCAAGTACCTCGGCGTTTCGCGCGAGGAACTTCGTCCCGTGCTGGAGTCCCTCGGTGCCGAGCCGCAGGGCGGCGCGCACTTCGAGTCCAACACGGTCTACGACAGCGAGCAGGGCGAGCTTGCGGCGGGCAGGCGCCTGCTGCGCCTGCGCACGCGCGAATGGCCGGGCCGAAGCGATGCCAGGCTCACCTACAAGGCGCCTCTGCCCGACGTGGCCGTGGCAGGCCGCATGGCCAAGCGCAGGGAGGAGACGGAGATAGGCGTCTCCAGCGCCCAGGACGCCGAAAAAATTCTGATCTGCCTCGGCTACAGGCCCGTTGCCTTCTATGAGAAGGTGCGCGAGAGCTGGCTGCTCGAAGGCGCCCATGTTGACATGGACGAGCTGCCCTTCATGGACGTGGTGGAGATCGAGGGCAGCGAGGCGCAGATAGCTCGGCTGGAAAAGCTGCTTGGACTTGACAAACAGCCTTCCAGTGCCAAGAGTTACTACGGTTTGTACACCGACTGGCTCGCCGAGCGGGGACGCGCCCCGGAGACCTCCCTTGCCTTCAGCGCAGAGAGGAAGGCCTCCCTGCGCAAGGCCCTCGGCCTCGAGCCGCAAGCTTAAGGAACGCGCACGCCATGTCCGACATCCACTATGCCGAGCCGCCTGCCGGAGGAAGCCAGGCCGACGTGCTGGAGGAGCCCCGGGTCAAGGAGCCTCCCCGCTACGCCGTGCTCCTGCACAACGACGACTACACCAGCATGGAGTTCGTGGTGCAGATCCTCTGCGAAGTCTTCTTCAAGACCATGGACGACGCCACGTCCATCATGCTCAAGGTCCACCGCGAGGGCGTCGCCAAGTGCGGCGCCTACACCAAGGAAGTGGCGGAAACCAAGGTGCGCCAGGTGACGCTCCGCGCCAGGCTTGCCGAATTTCCGCTCAAGTGCACCATGGAGCCGGAGTAGCCGGCCCCTTTTCCCGGTCCGGAGGGACCCCAGCCACGCCATGACTTTCAGCAACCTCGTCAAGCGCGTCATGCACGACGCCATCAAGGAGGCCCAGCGCCGCCGCCACAGCCTGCTCTCCGTGGAGCACGTGCTCTACGCCTACACCCTCAGCATGAAGGGCCGCATCCTGCTCGAGGGCTGCGGAGCGTCGCCCGCCATGCTGCGCGACCAGCTGGAGGGCTTCTTCCGCGAGTACATGGAGGAGGTGCCCGAGACCATGGCAGGCCAGATCGAGCAGACGGAGTCCCTGACCCAGGCGCTCGAGCGCACGCTCTCCTCCATGGCCTCGGCCGGCCGCAAGGTGGCCGATCTGGGCTCCCTGCTCGTGTCGATCATGCGCGACGAGGACACCTACGCCTCCTACTATCTGCGCCGCCAGGGCGTGTCCCTGCTCGATGTGCAGACCTACGTCTCCCGCTCCTACGAAGAGGAGGACTCCGATTCCGCTGCCTCCAGGGAGCGCCAGGCCTCGGGCGCAGGTCCCGATCCGGTCCCTGCCGGCGAGGGCAGGGGAAAGGAAGCGGAGGACGCGTCCGAAGGGGCGCTGTCGAAGTTTGCCACGGATCTTACGGAAAAGGCCCTGGAAGGCCGGCTTGATCCCCTGGTCGGCAGGGAGAAGGAGCTCGACCGCACCATCGAGGTGCTCTGCCGCAGGCGCAAGAACAACCCGCTCTTCGTGGGCGATCCGGGCGTCGGCAAGACGGCCATGGCGGAAGGCCTCGCCCTGCGCATTGCGGACGGCCGCATCCCCGAGCAGTTCGCGCACACCCGCGTCTATGCGCTTGATCTCGGCCTGGTGCTGGCCGGCACCCGCTACCGCGGCGACTTCGAGGCCAGGCTCAAGGCCGTGATGCAGGAGCTTAAGGAGCAGAAGGACGCCATCCTCTTCATCGACGAGATCCACACCATCGTGGGCGCCGGCTCCGTGTCCGGCGGCGCCATGGACGCCTCCAACCTGCTCAAGCCCCTGCTGGCTGGCGGCGAGCTTCGCTGCATGGGCTCCACGACCTACGAGGAGTTCCGCAACCATTTCGAAAAGGACCGGGCCCTTGCCCGTCGCTTCCAGCGCATCGACATCCGCGAGCCCTCCCGCGAGGAGTGCCTGGAAATCCTCAAGGGCCTCCAGGGCCGCTACGCCGACTTCCACCAGGTCCGCTTCTCCGAGCCCGTGCTCAAGGCCATGGTGGATCTCTCCGCGCGCCACGTGCGCGACAGGCTCCTGCCGGACAAGGCCATCGACGTCATGGACGAAACGGGCGCGGCCGTGCATCTGCAGTCCTGCCGGCTGGCCTGCGAGGCCGAGGGCTACGTCAGGCGCAAGCCCGCCTCTGCCGGCGGGACTGTCTCCGAAAGCGCGCAGCCCCGCATCGTCGGCGACATCGTCGGTCCGCCAGGCAGGGAGGGCAGGGCGGCCGCTCCGGAGGGCGCGCAGCCTGCTCCCGAAACAGGACAGGCCGACGCGGCCGGCAATGGCCAGTCTGAAAAGCGCCCTGCCGTCGGCATGCCGGACGTTGAGCGCATCGTGGCCCGCATGGCAGGCATCCCCGTGCGGACGGTGTCGGGCTCCGAACTCTCGAAGCTCGCCCATCTGGAGCGCGACCTGAAGAAGCGCGTCTTCGGCCAGGACGAGGCTATCGAGCTCACCGTGCGCGCCATCCTGCGCGCCAGAGCCGGCCTGGGACAGGCCACGCGCCCTGCGGGATCCTTCCTCTTCTACGGCCCCACCGGCGTCGGCAAGACCGAGGTGGCCAAGAGCCTCGCCGAAATCATGGGCGTGGACTTTCTGCGCTACGACATGAGCGAGTACATGGAGAAGCACTCCGTCTCCCGCCTCATCGGCGCGCCGCCAGGCTACGTCGGCTTCGACCAGGGCGGCCTGCTGACCGAGGCCGTGCGCAAGGCGCCGTACTCGGTCGTGCTGCTCGACGAAATCGAAAAGGCCCATCCCGACATCTTCAACGTCCTGCTCCAGGTCATGGACGACGCGACGCTGACGGACAACACCGGCCGCAAGACCGATTTTTCCAACGTCGTGCTCATCATGACCTCCAACGCGGGCGCCTTCGAGATGAGCCGGCCTGCCGTGGGCTTCGGCGGCGCCAGGCCCGAGGATGCGGCGCGCAAGGCCCTCAAGGCCGTGGAGAACATCTTCACGCCCGAGTTCCGCAACCGCCTGGACGCCCTCGTCCCCTTCCACAGCCTCACCGGCGAGATGATGCACCAGATCGTGGACAAGTTCGTCAAGGAGATCAAGGACGCCCTCGCCGAGCGGGGCGTGGCCCTGGCCTTGAGCCCCAAGGCCCGCGACTGGCTGGCAGCCAGGGGCTTCGATCCCGCCATGGGCGCCCGTCCCCTGCGCAGGCTCCTGCGCAACGAGGTCGAGGACAAGCTGGCCCACGAGCTGCTCTTCGGCTTCCTGAAGAAGGGCGGCAAGGTCCGCCTGGCCGTCAAGGAAGACAAGCTGGTGCTGGCAGGGTAGCGGCGGCATGCTTGGCGGCAGACCGACGCTGACCGTGCGCTCCTACATGGAGCGCGTTGCCTCCGGCTTTCCGGATCCGCGCACGGCAGGCTGCGACGACTATCCGCTCTGCGCTGGCGGACGCCTTTCCCTGACCATGCTGCTGGCCGCCTACAGCCGGGGCATCTTTCCCTGGTTCAACGAAGGCGACCCCGTCATGTGGTGGTCGCCGGCGCCGCGCTGCGTGATCCTGCCCGAGAACTACCGCCTCCCGAAGCGGGCGGCCCGGAAGATCCCAAGGCTCGGCTTCGCCTACACCCTGGACGCCTGCTTTCCCGAAGTCGTCAGGCAGTGCGGGGAGCGGCGCCGCGAGTCAGGCACCTGGATTACCAGAGACATCGAGGAGGCCTACGGCCTGCTGCACCGGACAGGCTACGCCCATTCCGTGGAGGTCTGGCAGGACGGCGAGCTGGCGGGCGGCCTCTACGGCGTCGCCCTTGGCCGCGCCTTCTTCGGCGAGAGCATGTTCCATGCCGTCTCCGAAGCCTCCAGGGCGGGACTGCAGGCTTTGGTGGAGCTGTTGCGGCTCAGGGGGATCGAGCTGCTGGACTGCCAGCAGGAGACGGCGCACATCATGATGCAGGGCGGAAGCCTGCTTGCCAGAGAGGACTTCGAGACAAGGCTCGCTTCCTGCATGGCGGTCCGCCCCGAATCGGAGGATGCCCTGACCCTGGAGTACAGGGACTTTGCGGGAGCCCTTCCCTGGCGCAGCGCCTTCGTGGACGTGAACCTGTCGAACGCCCTCGACGACGTCTGGCCCTTTCTTCCCTGGCGGACGCGCTACCTGCACGACGGGGCCGGCTGGAGAAGGGCCTGAAGCATGGCATTCCACCAAGAGCTCGTCTCGTCCGCCTTGTTTGAATTGAATTTCTTGCAAATTATGAAATAAATCTAGAATCATTGTGTTTTAATAAACTTTGTAATTGTTTGGATCAAGGATATCAAGTAACATTTCTACTTGACGTGATTCCGATAGTCCAGTTTTACACCATATAGCAAAATATTCACAGTTGTTAGTGAGCAAGTTGTAATCCTTGCAACCTAATTTTGATTTTGCTCTTTGTATAGTCTCTTCAGTGCTATACACTTTATATTTTTTTACTTTTTCAATATATTTTTCAAGTTTTTTAAAAATTATCGCTTGATCGGTCATGAAACCATTCATATTTACGACAACCTGTGAAGGATTGCTGTATTTTTCTGGAAATATTAATTTAAAAACACAATCGTCATTACGTTTAAATGTTTTAAAATCTGTTTCTATTATAGAATTGTTGCTTGGGCTTACGTCTGAGTCTTTTGATGAAAAGTGTATAACAGAATCTTCGTTAACATAAACACCGTAATGATCATAAGGAATGATACATTTTCTTGTTATTCCATTTATATCACCTGGTCTTAATTCTTTATCATTTTCATCATGAAATAGAGATTTTATTTTTCTGCAAGTGTTTTTGATTTTTTGTCCTGTTCCAGCAATATTATCAATGATTTCACCTAATGTTTTTGATGGATCTGTTGGATAGATTGGATCAGGATCTTGCATGATATGGCAATGGAGTAGATCTTCTTTTATGTCATGCAAATTTTTGTCAAATAACCCCATATGAAATCTCTATTAACACAGTGATAATGTGTGTATTTGATCGCTATATTGACATTTAAATTTGTTGTATTGCAGTGGGTAAATGAAATATGTTTTTGGAAAACGAGACCATCGCCGACAGGAAAGAATTCATGGATCGTCTCGAGACAGGCGGTGCCCTGGAGGACCGCCCCTTCGAGCTGACCAGTCCCTACAGCCCTACCGGCGATCAGCCGGAAGCCATTGCCAGCATAGTCGGCAGCCTGAATGCCGGCGTCAAGGATCAGGTGCTGCTCGGCGTCACGGGTTCGGGCAAGACCTTTACCATGGCAAGCGTCATCGCCAAGGTGAACAGGCCGGCGCTGGTCCTCGCCCCCAACAAGACCCTGGCTGCCCAGCTCTACTCGGAGTTCAGGGAGTTCTTCCCCAAAAACGCCGTGGAGTACTTTGTCAGCTACTACGAGTACTACCAGCCCGAAGCCTACGTGCCGGCCTCCGACACCTACATTGCCAAGGACTCGGCCATCAACGACAACATCGACAAGCTGCGCCACGCTGCCACCCACGCCCTTTTGACGCGCCGGGACGTGGTCATCGTGGCCTCGGTCTCCTGCATCTACGGCCTCGGCTCGCCGGAA
>DFDR01000082.1 GCA_002369295.1 Desulfovibrionaceae bacterium UBA3823 | reverse complement strand
CAAGCTCGGCGTTTTCCCTGCGCTTTTCGGCGATGAGGCTGGCAGCCAGCGAGACGCCGTAGAGGTGGGCGTAGGCGCCCCGGCGCCTGTCGGGGTCCTCCATGGCGAGCAGTTCCCTGTCGACGAGCTTGCGCAGTTCCTTGAGTCGGCTCATGCCTTGCCTCCTTGATGTCCGGTTGCTGGGGGGGCCGGCTGTCCGGCCGGCTTGAGGCAGTCTGCTCCAGCTGCAGGGCGATGGCAAGGGCAGAGCGGCCTTCCGGCAGAAAGGGACTTCCCGCCCCCGGGAGCAAGGGTGCCTGGGCAAGCCGCAAGAGGCGGAAGGCGCTACTTGACGGCGCGCAGGGCAAACATGGGCACGGGATTGTAGGCGTCGTCGCGCACGCGGAAGACGCGGGAGCTAATGTTCTGGTCGAGCGCGACCGAGGCAAAGCCCGCCCTGGCCAGCGCCTGCACGTCCCACTGGGGACGGGGCTCGGCGCTCAGGGGAAGCAGGCGCCGGATGTCCTCGCCTTCCTGGAGCAGATCCTGCGCGATGCCGGCATGGGCGTGGGCGCCTTCGGCCTTGGCCATTTCGGTGAAGTCCACGGCGCCGTAGTCGGCATCGAAGTTGAGCAGGACGCCGCCTGGCCTGAGCACCCGGCACCATTCCCTGTAGGCCTGGGCCGGCCGCTGCAGGGTCCAGGTCAGGTTGCGCACAAGCACGGCGTCGAACGTGCCGTCTTCGAAGTCCAGGGCTTCGGCGTCCATGTGCAGGAAGCGCGCCTGGCAGCCGGTCTCGCGGGCCAGGGCCCTGGCCTCGCGCAGCATGCCTTCGGAAAGGTCGATGCCCGTGGCCTCGCAGCCCGTCTCGCAGGCCAGGAGCACCGCAAAGAAGCCCGGCCCCGTGCCCACGTCGAGCACGGCAAGCGTTCTGCCCTCCCGGGGCTTCGGCAGCCAGGGCAGAATTTCGCCGCGCCAGGCCTCCCACTTGTCGCCGGCTATCTCGCTGCGCCGCACCTGGCCAAAGCCGGCAGACCTGCGGGTCCAGTAGCGTTCGATGCGCTCTGCCAGCGCCTGGCTGCGGGCAGGGGCCTGCGCCGGGGAGGCAGGAAGCTGGAGGCCGGCGCCAGCGGCGGGGGTTTCGGCAGGGAAGGACTGGCAGGCAGGGGTCATGGCTGGGCCTCCTTGGGGTTGGGCGAGGGGTGGCGGCTGGCGCCGTCGGGGCTGCCAGGCGGATTGGGGGACAGATTGCGGGGCTGGTCCTGGAGCTGGTCTTGGGGCTGGTCTTGGGGCGGACTGCTGGGTAGATTTTCGGACAGGCTTGCCGAGAGCGCTTCGGGCCTTCCCCGGTAGTCCGAGGCAAAGAGCACGGTGGCGTCGACGAGCCTGGCCAGATAGGGCGAGGCCGCAAGGTCGAGATGCCGGCAGTCCGCCTCGTCTTCGAGCACGCCGTGCCTGAGGAGCAGGAACCTGTCGCAGAGCAGGGTGGCGAGCTGGATGTCGTGGGTGATGAAGAGGTAGGTCATGTCCCCCTTGACGGTCTGCAGCAGATCCAGGATCTGGGCCTGGATGGAGACGTCGAGGGCGCTCACGGCCTCGTCGAAGACGATGAACTGCGGCGCCGAGGCCAGGGCGCGGGCTATGCAGGCGCGCTGGAGCTGGCCGCCGGAGAGCTGGTGGGGCAGGGATGCCGCCAGCCGTGCCGGCAGCTCCACCTTGTCCATGAGGGCCGCGACGGCAGAGGCTTCGTCGCAGGCTGGCGTGCTGGCCGCGCGCAGGCCTTCGGCGATGATCTCCCTGAGCGTGAAGCCGGGATTGACCGAGGTCGCGTAGTCCTGGAAGACCACGCTCACGGCGCCCCGGTGGGCCTTGCGCCAGGCCTGGTCCGGCATGCCGTCGAAGAGGACGGCTCCGCTGTCGGGGCGCTCAAGGCCGAGCAGGCAGCGCGCGAGGGTGCTCTTGCCGCTCCCGCTTTCGCCGAGCAGGCCGAGGATCTCGCCCCGCCTGGCCTGGAAGGACACGCCGCTGAGCACGGGCCGCAGGGCCTTGCGCCAGAAGCGGGAGGCCTGGCGGTCGGGGTAGCTCTTGCAGAGGGCCCGCACGTCAAGGAAGGGGGCGCTGTCAGGCATGCCTGCCTCCGAGGGCCTGGCGGAAGCCCCGGGTGAGGGCCAGGCGGGTTGCCACAAGGTACTGGGTGTAGGGGTGCCGGGGCTCGTTGAAGACGCGCGCGGCCTCGCCCTGCTCGACGGCAAGGCCCCTGCGCATGACAATCAGGCTGTCTGCGAGCATCTGCACGGCGCCGAGGTCGTGGGAGACGAAGATGAGGGTCGTGCCGGCCTCCTTGAGGCGCCGGAAGAGGGTCAGGGCTTCGAGCTGGTTCTGGGCGTCCAGGGCCGTGGTGGGCTCGTCGGCGACGAGGAGGCGGGTCTTGAGGGCCAGGGCCAGGGCTATCATGCAGCGCTGGAGCTGGCCGCCGGAGAGCTGGTGGGGATAGCTTGCCATGACGCGCTCAGGCAGTCCCAGCCGGGAGAGGCTTGCCTGGACCTTCGCGGCTGCGTCGCCGGGGGGCAGGTCCAGCTTTTCCTGCAGGGTTTCGGCAAGCTGGGAGCCCAGGGTGTAGAGCGGGTCGAAGGCCGTCATGGGGTGCTGGAGAATGAAGCCCATGCCCTGGCCGCGCAGGCGTCTGGCCGCCTCGGGCGAGGCGTGGATCATGTCCACGCCGTCAAAGCGGATCTGGCCCTCGGCCCGCAGTCCCCGGGGGAGCAGGCCAAGCAGGGCCCGGCAGAGCAGAGTCTTGCCGCTTCCGCTCTCGCCGACAAGGCCAAGGCAGCGCCCGGGCGGGAGCTCGAAGCTGATCTCGCTCACGATGCGCCTGCCGGACTTGGCATGGACGACGCCGGCCTTGTGCATGCGCACGATGGGCTCGACGGCTCCCTGGGCGGCTTCGCTGGCCGCGCTTGGGGACGCTGTCAGGGAAGGGCCTTGGGAAGAAGGGCCTTGGGATGGGTCTTGGGAAGGTCTTGGGGAAGGGCCTGGGGAAGCGGCGCCGGCGTGGATGCAGTGCATGGGGCTAGTCCTCCGCGCCCTGGCGGCGCCAGGGATCCATGGCGTCCCTGAGGCTGTCGCCGAGCATGTTGAAGGCGGCGGCCAGCATGAGTATGGCCAGTCCCGGCGGAAGCATCTGCCCGGGATAGAGCAGCATGACGTCTTTGGCTTCGCCGAGCATCATGCCCCATTCCGGGGTGGGCGGCTGCACGCCGAGGCCGAGGAAGGAGAGAGCCGAGATCATGAGGATGACGGAGCCCGTGTCGAGGGTGGCCAGCACGGCGATTTCGCCGGAGGCGCAGGGCAGGAGGTGGCGGCGCAGGATGTAGGGCGTGCCGTAGCCGGCGACCTTGGCGAAGCTGATGTAGTTCATGGCGCTGTACTGGCGGGTCACGGTGCGGATCATGCGGGCGTACCAGGGCCACTTGGCGGCAATGCAGGCCAGCACCACGTGCTCGAGACCGGGACCCAGCATGCCGACAATGGCCAGGATCATGACTTCGCTCGGGAAGGACATCATGACGTCGCACAGGCGCATGATGCAGGCTTCGGTCCGGCCTTGGAGGAGGCCTGCCAGCATGCCCAGGGCGCCGCCCAGGCAGACGGTGAGCGCCATGGTGAGCAGGGAGAAGCCCAGCGTGGCCCTGGCGCCGTAGAGCAGGCGCGAGAGTATGTCGCGGCCGAGGTAGTCGCAGCCGAGCCAGTGCGCCCAGCTCATGGCGGCAAATTTGGAGCGCGCGTCTATGGCCGTGGGGTCGCAGGGCGCAATCCATGGCGCCAGCAGGCCGCCCAGGGCCGCGAGGACGATGAAGGCAAGGCAGGCCATGCCGGCCCTGTCTTCCTTAAGGCTCTTCCAGAAGGTCAATTGAGCCCCCTTTCGCGCAGGCGCGGATCGACCAGGGCGCTGAAGACGTCCATGAGCAGGTTGCAGACGACGAAGAGCACGGCCATGAGCAGCACGTAGGCCTGGATGACCGGGTAGTCCCGGTTGAAGATGGCCGTGACGCACAGGCGCCCCAGGCCGGGCCAGGCGAAGATGCACTCCACGACGAAGGTGCCGGCCACGAGCTTGGGCAGGCTCATGCCGAGGGCCGTGAGGCTCGACTGCAGGGAGTTGCGGAAGACGTGGCGCATCACGGCGCCGCCGGAGCGGCCGCAGGCCTTCATGTAGAGCGTGAAGTTCTGCTCCCTGGCCTGCACCATGCTGGCGCGCAGGAGCCTGGAGTAGGCGGCAATGTAGGGCAGGGAGAGGGTGGCTGCCGGCAGGACGAGCGAGCCTGGCCCCTCGAGCCCGCCCGTGGGCAGAAGGTCGAGGTGCACGGCAAAGAGCCAGATGAAGAGCAGGCCGGCCCAGAAGGCGGGCACCGAGGTCAGGAGAAAGACGAAGCCCCTGAGGACGATGTCGGGCCAGCGCCCTTCGAAGAGCACGCCGGCAAGGGCGCAGGCTATGCTGACAGCCAGCATCAGGCAGGCCGTGGCGCCGGCCAGCGCCAGCGTGGGCGGAAGGGCCTTGGCCATCTCGCCGGCCACGGGCTTGCCGTCGACGTAGCGCTTGCCGAAGTCTCCCTGGAGGGCATGGCCGACCCAGTCGAGGTAGCGCTCGAGGAAGGGCTTGTTCAGTCCCATCTCCTCGCGCATTTCTTCAATGAGCTCCGGCGTGGGCGTCATGGCGTTCACGCGTATGCACACCTCCGCCGGATCGCTGGGGGAGAGCTGGATGAGGACGAAGGCGAAGAAGGAGATGGCCAGGAGCAGGGGAAAAAGCCCGAGCAGCCTGCGCAGGATGTAGCCGCCGATGTTCATGAAGGCCTCTGGGGGCAGGGGCGAAGGCCTGCAAGGAACGGCGCCGGAAGGGCCTCTTCCGGCGCCGCGCAAGCCTGCCGCAGGAGCCGGCTAGAAATGCATCTTCTCGAAGGGAATTTCGTACTGGGAAAGGCCGAACTCCACGCCCTTGAGGGCTGTGCCGTACACGGCCTTGGTGCGCGAGTAGGAAAGCGGAATGTAGACGCCCTCCTCATGCACGTAGGTCAGCACCTCGCGGTACATCTGGGCGCGCCTGGCCTCGTCGGGCTCGGTCATGAGCGCCGTGATGGTCTTGTCGAGCCATTCCTTGCGCTCCATGCCGACCTGGGCCTGATAGTCGCCGTGGGCGGGGATGCGCCAGGAGGAGAGGTAGGACTGGGGGTCGTAGGGGGTGCCCCAGGAGAGGGAGTACTGCAGCTCGAAGTCGCCGGTCTTCTGGCGGTCCAGGTAGGCCTGCTTCTCCTCGCCGATGATCTTCATCTCCACGCCGAGCTTCTTGAGGTCAGCCTGCATGAATTCGCTGATGGTGCGCTCCTGGGCGTTCTGGGAGTTGAAGTAGAGGCGCACCGATGCCCGCTGGCCGTCCTTGACGCGCCAGCCGTCGGCGCCAAGCTTCCAGCCGGCCTCGTCGAGCATGGATGCCGCCTTGGCGAGATCGAAGGTGCGCTTTTCCAAGCCGAGATCGCAGTAGGCCACCGTCGGCGCCATGAGGGTGTCTGCCACCTGTTCGGAGCCGTTGAGCACGCCCTGCACTATGCCTTCCTTGTCGACGGCGTGCTGCAGGGCGAGGCGCACGGCCTTTTCCTTCGTGAAGTGCTGGTGGGCGTTGAGCAGGATGGCGCGGGAGGCGATGGGCTGGCTGATGGCGGTGGCGAACTTGCCCTGGCGGCGCAGGGCGTCGAAGCTGTCGAGGTTCACCATGTCGCCGTCGGCGCCGAAGATGAGGTCGATTTCGCCCTTCTGCAGGGCCAGGAGCATGGCCTGGTGGTCAGGCATGACCTTCCAGCGCACGGCCTGCGTCTTGGGCTTTTCGCCCCAGTAGCCGGGATTGGCCGTGAAGAGGGCGTACTGGCCGTCCTTGTGCTCGGCGAGGATCCAGGGGCCGGTGCCGGCATAGCCCGAGACGCCGTCCTTGGTCTGGCCGTTGACGAAGCATTTGGGCGAGATGAAGCGGAAGGGCCGCAGGAGGCCGAGCTCCACCAGGGTCGGGTAGTAGGGGTGCTTGAGCACGAGCTTGAAGGTGAACTCGTCCACGGCCTCGCAGCGCTCGATCTCGTTCACCATGTCGAGCCAGGCGTGGCGCTTGGCGTTGGCGAGGACAGCCTCGATGTTGAGCTTGACGGCCTCGGCGGTGAAGGGCTCGCCGTCCGAGAACTTCACGTTCCTGCGCAGGTGGAAGAGGTATTCCCTGCCGTCTGCCGAGATGTCCCAGCTTTCGGCCAGCCAGGGCTTGATGCCTTCCCTGGTGTTCATGACCAGGGGCTCGAAGACCATGCCCTGGGCAGCCATCTCGCCGGCGTAGAGGTGGGGGTTGATGTTGCGTATGTCCTTGGTGCTGGCGTAGGCGATCTCCGTCTTGGGCGCGGAGTGGGCCAGGCTCGCCGAGGCAAGCGCCAGGACGAACAGGGCGAGCGCGAGAAGCCGTTTGATCATGCGTGGAGCTCCTTTTCGGCAGGTGGGCTTTGGGGTGGTGACAAGCTTTTGCAATTTGTGCTACCAGAGGCAACCGTAATACTAAATTACAAAATGTGCCACCCTTTTTTAGGGCTTCCACTGAGGAGGAGAGAAAGCATGTCAAAGAAGACAAAAGGCGCCGCGAGGCGCCGTGCGCTGGCGATGGCATCGTCCATGCTGGCGCTGGGCCTGGCCTGCCAGCCGGCAGAGCTTCAGGCCGTGGACTTCAAGGCTAAGGGCGTGTGGATCAGCATGCTGGAAATGGGCGACGGCGGCAATTTCATGCGCAGGGACCGCGAAGGCAGGCAGCAGCAGGGCTGGGGCCGCTGGGGCGAGGACCGCTTCGAGGCCAAGAACCGCGTGCGCCTGCAGCTGGAGGCCGTCGCCTCCGAGAGCCTGTCCGGCACCGTGTACCTTGAAATGGGCGCCTTCACCTGGGGCAAGGCCAGCAAGGGCGGTGCCCTCGGCGCGGACGGCAGGCAGGTCAAGATCAAGCACGCCTATCTCGACTGGAAGGCGCCGGACACGGACATCAAGGTGCGCATGGGACTGCAGCGCATCTTCCTGCCCGACTACGCCGTGGAGGCCTCGCAGGTCTTCGACGCGGACGTGGCCGGCATCAGCGTCGGCGCGCCCTTGGGCGAAAACGCAGCCATGACCTTCTTCTGGGCCAGGCCCTTCAACGACAACTGGGACGGCGGCAGGCGGGGCTATGCCAGCTATCTGGACAATGCCGACCTCTTCGGCCTCTCCCTTGCCCTGACCTTCGACGGCATCAAGCTGACGCCCTGGGCCATGGGCGGCATGATAGGCAAGAACACCTTCAGAAGGGGCGCCGGCGTCGGCGGCTACTACGGCAGGGACGTCGACAGCGACTTCATCTACGGCTACGGCCTCTCGCCCAGCGTCTACGCCGACACCGGGGAGAGCGCCTACGCCTATGCCGCGGCCTTCTGGGCCGGCCTCACCGGCGAGTTCACCGGCGCCGATCCCTTCCGCCTGGCCTGGAGCTTCAACTACGGCTCCGTCGCCACCGGCGCGGAGACCCTCGACCGCAGGGGCTTCTACGCCGCCCTGCTTGCCGAGTACAAGTTCGACTGGGGCACGCCCGGCATCTACGGCTGGTACAGCTCCGGCGACGACGACGATCCCGCCAACGGCTCCGAGCGCATGCCCCACGTCGGCGGCAACAACGAGAGCACCAGCGGCCTGACCTCCATCGCCACCATGGGCACCTGGACCATAGGCCGCGACGGCGTGCTCGGCCAGACGCTCTCCGGCACCTGGGGCGTGGGCCTGCGGGTGAAGGACGTGAGCTTCGTCGAGAACCTCAAGCACACCCTGCATGTCAACTACTACCAGGGCACCAATTCCTCCGACATGGCGCGCTTCATCAAGGAAGCGCGGGTGAACGGCAGGTACGTGAGCCCCAACAGCTCGGCGCCCGACTTCAACACCGTCGACTACGGCCTCTACCTCACCGACAGGGACAGGGCCTTCGAAGTGGGCCTCATGTCCACCTGGCAGATCTACGAAAACCTCCGCCTGCTCGTGGAAGCCAACTACATTGCCCTGTGGCTGGACAATTCCCGGAGCGTCTGGGGCGGCTTCCGCTACAACGGCGCCAGCTACCACGCCAACACCACCGAAGACCTCTGGAACGTCAATGTGAGCCTCATCTACAAGTTCTAGCCGGCTCCCTGCCGGGGCTGGCCTGTCTGGGGCCGGCGCGGTCTCAGGCACAGTGCAGGGCCGCAGGCTTCCTTCGCTGAAGAGGGGGGCCTGCGGCCCTGGTCTTTGCCGTGCAGGGCCAGGCGGACGCGGTCTGCCGAAAGAGGCCATCCCCTCCCTGTGCCTGCTGTCTGCCGGGTACCTGTCCGCCGGGCGTCTGTCTGCCGGCGCGGGTCGGCGGACAGGAAAAGGGCCGCGGCGCCTCCGCTTGCGGCGGAAGACCGCGGCCCTTGACGGCTGCAGGCTATGCCGGGCGGCCCTGCGGCCGCCCCGCTGCGGAGCCGGGGCCTACGCCCAGACGCACAGATGGCTGTCCAGGTAGCTGCCCAGTTCGGGAATCATGGGGATGACGCGCACGCCGTAGGCATGGGAGCCGTTGTGGCGGGTCTGGTAGTTGCAGGAGAAGACCAGGCTCTGGTCGCTCGTGGTGCGCTCGTAGGAGAGCGGGGTGATGTCGGGCGTCTCGGTGAAGTTGCTGCCGTCCCAGGGGCCGACGACCAGCTGCACGAGGATTTCCTCGCGCTTCATGGCGCCCGGATCGAGGCTGAGGGTCACGTGGATGTCCTGGCCTGCGTCGCAGGAGTCCCCTTCCATGCCGTCCACGCGCAGGATGCCGAGCTTGAGGCTGCTGAAGCGGACCTGGATTTCCTCCTTCCAGGAGCAGATGCGCTTGGCGTTCTTGAAGTTGCCGCTCAGCATTTTCTTGAAGCCCATGGCCGTGGGCTCGTAGTACATCTCGAGGTAGTCGCGCACCATGCGGTGCGAGGAGTAGTTCGGGATGAGGGTGCGCATGGACTCCTTGATGAGCTGCACCCAGCGGGTGGGCACGCCGTCCTGGTTGCGGTAGTAGTAGAGCGGGATGACCTGCTCCTCGAGGATGTTGTACAGGGCTTCGGCGTCGGCGTAGTCGTTCTGGGTGTCGGCGTTCTCCACGCGGGTGACGACCGGGCCTATGGTCCAGCCGTTCTCGCCGTTGTAGCCCTCGCACCACCAGCCGTCGGAGATGCTGAGGTTGAGCACGCCGTTGATGGAGCACTTCTGGCCCGAAGTGCCGGAAGCCTCGTAGGGGCGCCTGGGGGTGTTGAGCCACACGTCGCAGCCCTGGACCATGAGGCGCGAGATGGCCAGCGAGTAGTCTTCCAGGAAGAAGATGCGGCCGAGGAAGCGCTTTTCGGTGCAGTGGCGGATGATTTCCTGCATGATGTCCATGCCCGAGCCGTCGGCGGGGTGGGCCTTGCCGGCGAAGAGCAGCGCCACGGGATGCTCGGAGTAGGAGAGCAGGTGGTCGAGGCGCTCGAGGTCGGCAAAGAGCAGGTTGGCGCGCTTGTAGGGGGCGAAGCGGCGGGCGAAGCCGATGAGCAGGGTGTTTTCGGACAGGCGCGACAGGGCGAGCTTGCTGTCTTCGCGGCTCACGCCGAGCTTGCTGTAGAACTCGGGCAGCTTGCTCCTGACGTAGTCGAGCAGGCAGGTCTTCTGGAAGAGGCGGATGCGCCACAGGAACTTGTCGGGCACGGAGGCAAACTTGTACCAGCCGGGCGCCTTGGCGGAGAGCTCCATCCAGTTCTTGCCGAGGTTTTTGACGAGCATCTCCGCCATCTCGGTGCCGACGTAGGAGGGCATGTGGACGCCGTTGGTGACGTGGCCGATGGGCACTTCGGCGATGGGCATGCCCTGCCAGAGCTTCTGCCACATGTGCCTGGAGACGTCGCCGTGCAGACGGGAGACGCCGTTGGCGCGGGCGGAGAAGCGCAGGGCGAGGACGGTCATCTCGAAGTTGTCGGCGCTTCCGCCCTCCATGCGGCCCAGATCAAGGAATTCGTTCAGGGTAATGCCGACGTTGTTGGCGTAGCCGGCGAAGTACTTGGTCATGAG
Organism: Desulfovibrionaceae bacterium UBA3823; assembly: GCA_002369295.1. Classification (GTDB taxonomy): domain Bacteria; phylum Desulfobacterota; class Desulfovibrionia; order Desulfovibrionales; family Desulfovibrionaceae; genus Desulfovibrio. The sequence continues at coordinate 1,686 of DFDR01000082.1, read as the reverse complement.
CTCCCTGCGGAAGCGCTCGTTGCCGGCCTCCACGGGAGTGTGGGTGGTGAAGACGCAGGAGGAGCGCACAATCTCGCCGGCCTCCTTGAAGGAGAGGTGGGCGTTGCACACGAATCTGCGGATGCGTTCCAGGATGAGGAAGGCGGAGTGGCCTTCGTTCATGTGGAAAACCGAGGGCGTGATGCCGAGGGCGTCGAGCAGCTCCACGCCGCCTATGCCGAGCAGGATTTCCTGGCGCACGCGGAAGTCGCGGTCCGCCACGTAGAGCGCATCGGTGATCTTGCGGTCGTCGGGGGTGTTCTTCTCGAGGTTGGTGTCGAGCAGATAGAGGGGGATGGTGCCGACCTTGACTACCCAGACGCGGGCGAAGAGCCGGCGTTCGGGCAGCTGGATGCTGATTTCGAGCTGCTCGCCGCCCTCGCCGCGCACAGCCTCCATGGGCAGTGCCGTGATGTCGTTTTCCGGATAGACGGCGACCTGGCGGCCGTTCTTGTCAATCTGCTGGCGGAAGTAGCCGTAGCGGTAGAAGAGGCCGATGGCGACCAGCGGGATGTTCATGTCGCTGGCGCTCTTGAGGTGGTCGCCGGAAAGGACGCCGAGGCCGCCCGAGTAGATGGGCAGGGACTCGTGCAGGCCGTACTCGGTGGAGAAGTAGGCGATGGGGTGCTTGGCCGTCACGACGTCCTTCTCGTTGAGGGGCCTTTTCATGTAGTCGTCGAAGTTGGCGAGGGTCTCCTCGTAGAGGGAAACGTAGGCCGAGTCGGCGACCATCTCCGAGAAGGCCTGGTCCGAGGCCTCCTCAAGGCACTGCAGGGGGTTGTGGTTGGAGCTCTCCCACACGTCGGGGTTGATGCGCATGAAGAGCGACCAGCACTCGGGATGCCAGCACCACCAGAGGTTGGAACCGAGTTCGCGCAGCCGGGAGACGGGCTTGGGCAGCTTCGTGAGCGCCGTGAAGGGGTGGAGCAGGGGCGTGAGGCTCGACTGGTCCATGAAGATGTGGGTGGCGCCGTCGGAAACGGCTTCGCGCAGCTCGGCGCCATGCTCGAGGGCCTTGCTCAGGGCCAGGTTGTAGGCCTTGATGTAGAAGGGGAAGAATTCGGTCCAGTCGCAGAGGCTTGCCGTATGGCGGGCAGCCTTGCGCAGGGCCGCCATCTCGCTGGGGGCAAGGCCGCAGACGCTGAGGATGGCGTGCTGGAGATCGACGACCGTGTCCTCGAAGCGCTTCTGGCGGCGCTGCAGGATGGAGACGCCCGTGGACTTGCTGTCCTCCATGTGCACGGAGCGCACCCAGATGCCGAAGCCGGCGAGGTCGCTCGTCACCGTGGGCACGGCATAGGCCGCGCTTTCCTCGGGCGTGTAGCCCCAGGGTTCGTACCAGGAGGGGAAGACGCCGAGGTCGGAGGCGGCCAGAACTTCTTCGTAGGGCAGGTTGAGGAAGCCGTCGCGGCCGTTGAGCAGGGCGGGATCGAAGATCACGGACACGTGGCTGGCGGGATTGTTGTCCAGGCCGAGCCGGCGGCAGGCTGCGAGGATCTCGTCGCCGGAGGCGTTGTGCACGTGGTGCGAGCACAGCCAATGTCCGCCGTCGGCCGGCATGCGGGCGGGATCGCCGCTTACGGCGTCGTCGTTGACGCCGGTGTAGCCGCCCATGACGCAGCACAGCGCGAGCACGTGGGTGGAGGT
>DFDR01000218.1:15295-15652 GCA_002369295.1 Desulfovibrionaceae bacterium UBA3823 | reverse complement strand
TTGGCGCCGATGAGCGTCACGATCTCGCCGTCGTCGATGCGGATGGAGACGTCCTGCAGGGCCTGGATCTTGCCGTAGTAGGTGTTGACTTGCCTGAGCTCAAGCATTGTCGCTCTCTCCTAGATAGGCCTTGATGACTTCGGGATTCTTGCTGATCTCTTCGGGCGTGCCGCTGGCGATGGGCGAGCCGTACTGCATGACGTAGATCCTGTCGGAAAGCGACATGACCATGCTCATGTCGTGCTCGATGAGCAGCACGGAGAGCTCGTGGGCATCGCGCAGGGAGAGAATGAGGCGCTTGAGCTCCAGCGTTTCCTGGGGGTTCATGCCGGCGGCCGGCTCGTCGAGCAGCAGCAG
>DFDR01000218.1:12271-15198 GCA_002369295.1 Desulfovibrionaceae bacterium UBA3823 | reverse complement strand
GCGGCGCTGGGCGCCGTAGGGCAGATTCTTGGCTGTTTCGTCCCAGAATTCGGCCAGGTGCACGGTTTCGAGCAGCGCGTAGCTTTTGTCCACGGTCTCCTGCTCCTCGGCCACTGTTGCCCTGTCGCGCAGGAGGGCCTGGAGTATGCCTGCCCTGGTGTGGCAGTGCCGGCCGACCATGACGTTCTCGAGCACGGTCATTTCGGGGAAGAGGCGGATGTTCTGGAAGGTCCTGGCCATGCCGAGCGCCGTGATCTGGTGCGTCTTCATGCCGTTGAGGGCATGGCGTTCGCCGTCTGGAGTGCGGAGGACCATGGTGCCCGAGGTGGGCGTGTAGATGCCGGTGATGCAGTTGAAGAAGGTGGTCTTGCCCGCGCCGTTGGGGCCGATGAGGGCGACGATCTCCTTCTTGTTGATGGTCAGGTCCACTTCGTTGAGGGCCCTGAGGCCGCCGAAGTCCTGGACGAGATCTTTGACTTCAAGAACCGCTTCCATCTAGTCCCCCTTGCGTTCAAGCGCGCTGATGCGGTAGCGGCGGCGCTCGCCGGTGACGAGGCCCTGCGGGCGGAAAATCATCATGACGACCATGGTCGCGCCGAAGAGGAGCATGCGGTAGTCGGAGAAGGCGCGCAGGTATTCGGGGACGAGCACCAGAATGAGGGCGCCGAGGGTGACGCCAAGGATGGAACCCATGCCGCCGAGCACCACCATGGAGAGCATCATGGCGCTTTCCCAGAAGGTGAAGGAGGAGGGGCTGATGAAGGAGGTCTTGGCCGCGAAGAGCACGCCCGCGAAGCCGGCCCAGGCGGAGCTGAGGGCAAAAGCCGTGAGCTTGACCTGGGTGAGGTTGATGCCCATGGCCTCGGAGGCGATCTCGTCTTCGCGCATGGCCTGCAGGGCAAGGCCCACGCGGGAGTTCTTGAGCCTGGTGATGACCACGATGGTGACGACGACGGCCGCAAAGCTCAGGTAGTAGAGGTAGGTCGTGCTCCACTGCATGTTCATGGCGATGCCGAAGAAGGAGGGGCGGGGAATGCCGCTCACGCCGCGCGAGCCGCTGGTGACGCTGTCCCAGTTGAGCAGCGCGAGGCGCACGATTTCGCCGAAGCCGAGGGTCACGATGGCGAGGTAGTCGCCGCGCAGGCGCAGCACCGGAAAGCCCAGCGCCAGGCCGCAGAGCACGGTGGCGGCGCCCGCAACGGGCAGGCAGGCCCAGAAGCCGAGGCCGAAAAACTGGTAGAGCAGGCCGTAGGTGTAGGCGCCGATGGCGTAGAAGGCGGCGTAGCCGAGCACGAGCTGACCTGCGAGGCCCACGATGATGTTGAGACCGAGGGCCAGCATCACGTAGATGAGGGCCGAGATCCAGATCGTGATCTGGTAGATGGAGTTGATGCCCGGAATGAAGGGCATGGCGATCATGAAGGCGCACAGGCAGGCGAGGGCGACGCGCTGGAAGGTTCTGCTCTTGAGCAGGCTCTCCCTGCGCTTCGGCGCGTCGGCCTGGACCTTGCCGCCGAAGAGCTTTTCGCCGCGCTCCTTCTTCTCGAAGTACCAGTGCCAGAGCAGGGAGGCGAAGAAAATCCCGATGCCGAGGCCCGCGAGGCGCTGCCAGCGGAAGGTTGCCGTCCCGTCGGGGAGCAGGAGCAGGCCCATGATGGGCGTGCAGAGCACCATGAACCAGACGGACGCGGCGAGGGCCTTGAAGATTCTTTGCATGGCGTGCCCCCTAGACCTTCTGAACCTGCTTCTTGCCCAGAATGCCGTCCGGGCGGAAGATCAGGATGAGGATGAGCAGGCAGAAGGAAAGGACGTCCTCGTAGTTGCCTGAGAGATAGCCCGTGGTCATGGATTCGGCGATGCCGAGCACGAGGCCGCCGACAACGGCGCCGGGCACGGAGCCTATGCCGCCGAGCACGGCGGCCGTGAAGGCCTTCATGCCGGCGAGAAAGCCGATGTTGAAGTTGATCTGTCCCATGTGCGAGGCGATGAGCACGCCGCCGAGGGCAGCCAGGGCAGAGCCCACGATGAAGGTCACCGAGATGAGGCTGTCGGCGTTGATGCCGAGCAGCATGGCCATCTTGCGGTTCTGGGCCGTGGCGCGCATGGCCTTGCCGGTGCGGGTGTAGCGTATCCAGAACATCAGGCAGAGCATGGTGGTGAAGCTGACCACGAGGATCAGGAAGTCGGTGGGCCCCATGACGTCGCCGATGTACGAGAGGAAGGGCATCTCCGGCACGAGGTCGGGGAAGGGCACGAAATCCGAGGTCTGGGCCAGCAGCACGTAGTTCTGGAGGAAGATGGACATGCCGATGGCGGAGATGAGGGGGGAGAGCCGGGGAGCGCTGCGCAGGGGCTTGTAGGCGACCTTTTCCAGCGTGAAGCCGTAGGCGGCCGTCCACGCAACGGCAGCCAGGGCCGCCACGAGCAGGATGCCGCCCGCCGGAAAGCCGATGGCGCCGAGCCAGCCCGCCACGAGCAGGGCCGTGAAGGCGCCAACCATGTAGATTTCGCCGTGGGCGAAGTTGATGAGGCCGATGATGCCGTACACCAGCGTGTAGCCGAGCGCGATGAGGGCGTAGATGCTCCCGCGGGTGAGCCCGCCGAAGAAAAGCTCGATGAAATATTGCAAGTCCATAGGAAGTTCCGTGCCTGGGAGGGAAAACAGCGTGCGGGGCGGGGGCCCCGATGCAGGCGCCCCGCCCCGCGCAAAGGCGCAGGAAGAGCTACTTGAGCGTGATGTTGAACTCGGTCTCGACGAACTTGCCGTCCTTGACCGTGTAGATGGAGAGGCCCATGCCGGCCGCGTCGCCGTTGGCGTTGAAGGTCAGGCTGCCGATGGGCGTATCGACGGGATCGTTGTGGAGCACCTCGATGATCTTGGCGGTGTCGGTGGAGCCGGCCTTCTCGATGCCGTGGATCAGGGCGAG
>DFDR01000218.1:0-12223 GCA_002369295.1 Desulfovibrionaceae bacterium UBA3823 | reverse complement strand
GGGCGAGCATGGCGGCGTAGGCGTTGTAGTAGCCGAAGCCGGGCTCGGAGCCGAACTGCTTCACGTGCGCGTCGCGGGCTTCCTTAAAGAGGGGCAGGGTGCTCGTGTCCTTGGGATAGGAGCAGTAGACGTTCTCGGCCGCCGGGCCGAGCTCGAGGATGGCCTGGTCCTTCACGCCGTCGGGGCCGACGACGGGGCAGTTCACCTTCTCGCGGCGGAACTGCTTGATGAGCTTGCCGGCCAGATCCTTGTAGCCGCCGAAGACGATGACGTCGGGCTTGGCGTGGCGCAGCTTGCGGGAGATGGCGGAGAAGTCGACGGCGTCCGGAGTCACGGCCTCGTAGAGCACGGTCTCCACGCCGGCCTGCTCGAGGATGGCCTTGTTGCCGTCCGCGAAGCCCTTGCCGTACTCGTCGTTGTCGTGCACGTAGGCAACCTTCTTGCCCTTGAGGCTCTCGAGGATGAACTTGCTGGTGAGGGTGGCCTGGGCGTCGTCCTTGGCGACCGTGCGGAAGAACATGGGGTTGACGCCGGGCGCGGTCAGCGCGGGCGTCGTGGCGGTGGGCGACATCAGAATGATGTTTTCCTTGTTGTAGTAGGGCAGGGAGGTCTTGGTCGGCCCGGAGCAGATGTGGCCCATGACAACGTTGACGTCTTCGCTGATGAGCTTGGTGGCGGCGTTCGTGGCAAGCTCGGCCTTGCACTGGTCGTCTTCGGTCAAAAGCTGGATTTTCTTGCCGAGCACGCCGCCTTTGGCGTTGATCTTCTCGGCCACGATTTTGGCCGCGTTCAGACTGGGCACGCCGTAGGAGGCGAGGGCGCCGGTGTGCGCGCCGGGCACGCCGATTTTGATGGTGTCTTCCGCCTGGGCGGGGCAGGCGAGGACGGCTGCCGCGAAGAAGGCGGCTGCACAGGAGGCAAAGCGTTTCATGGTTCCCCCTAGGAGAAGGTTGGATATTCGCGGGGTCGGCCCTGCGGCGGCGTGGAAGAGGCCGTGCCGGCAGGGGCATGCTGTAGACTGATCATAAACTTATGCCTGCCGGAATGACAGTTGTCAATGTGATCAGCGCTGGGGCGAAGTTTGCAGATATGCGAAAGATTTGTCCTCTGGCGCTCAGTCCCGGCTGCGGCTGGCGGGGCCTGCGCCCTGCGGCAGGACGCGCGCCAGCGCCTCGCTGTCGCCCAGCCGCTCCAGGCGGCGCAGGCGCCAGATGTAGCAGGCCGCGCTGAAGGCGATGGCCGCGATGTAGCCCGTCCAGAAGCCGGGCGCCCCCATGGCGGGAACAAGGATGTCCGTGCGCCCGAGGACGAAGCCGAGCGGCAGTCCCAGCCCTCCGCAGGACGCAAGGCTCGTCAGGAAGACGGTGCGGGTGTCGTTCCAGCCCCTGAGCGCGCCTGCGCCTATGCACTGCAGCGAGTCGCCGGCAAGATAGGCCGCGCAGTAGAGGAGCAGGGTGGAGGCCATGGCGGCGCTGGCCTGGTCTTCCGTGTAGGCCGAGACTATCTCCCCGCGGAAGGCGACGGTCGCGGCCATGGCCGCGAGGGCCAGGAGAAGTCCCAGGGCGAGGGCCGTGCGGGAGGCGGTTCGTGCCCTCTGCGCCCTGCCTGCGCCGAGTTCCCTGCCCACGCGTATGGTGGCCGTGAAGGAGATGGAGAGCGGCACGGCGAAGAGCAGGTTGCCGTAGCTCATGGCGATCTGATGCCCTGCCACGGCCGTGGTGCCGAAGGGCGCGAGCAGGATGGCCGTGAGGGCGAAGAGGCTGCACTCGACGCAGAGGGCAAGGGCGTTGGGGCCGCCAATGCGCAGGATGCGGCGGACGAGGGCCGCGTCGAAGGCGGGATCTGCCCTTCGCGGGACGAAGGGCCGGATGGCGGCAAGCTCCCTGTCGAAGAGGATGCAGCCGAGCATGGCAAGCGCCATGAACCAGTAGCAGGCGGCCGTGGCGACCCCGCAGCCCATGGCGCCCAGCTGGGGCATGCCGAGGCGGCCGTAGATGAAGGCGTAGTTCAGGGGTACGTTGAGGGCGAGGCAGGCGATGCCGATGACCATGGCCGGCCTGGTCCGGGCGAAGGCTTCGAGAAGGGAGCGCAGGCAGATGAAGAGCAGGAAGCCGGGAAGCCCAGGAATCAGCGCCCTGAGGTAGGCGCAGGCCTGATCCGCCAGTCCGGGCTTGAGCCCGAAGGCTTCGAGGCGGGAGGACAGGATCCAGAGCGGCAGGCCGATCGCAAGGGACAGGGCGAGGGCCAGCAGCACGCCCTGGCGGAAGAGGTGGGCGCAGTCCTGCGGCCTCCGGGCGCCTGCCAGCTGGGCGCCCATGCCGGGCAGGGCCAGCAGGAAGCCTATGGCCAGCAGCATGGCAGGCGCCCAGATGGAGCCTGCCACGGCCACGGCTGCCATGGCCTCGGCGCTGTAGCGTCCTGTCATGACCGTGTCCACGAAGTTCATGCCAATCTGGGAGAGCTGGGCAATGAAGATGGGAAGGCCTATGCCGAGAATGCGCCGCGCTTCCCGCAGGGAGAGGCTTGAAGCCGTGCCAGCTGCCATGCCGGTGCCTGCTAGGTCCGGCGGGGGACGGGATGCGCCCATCCCCGGCGGGCTATCTCGGCAGCCGCCTTGTCGCAGAAGCCGCGGAGGCCTGCCTGGGCACCCGGCGTCATCTCGAGGGACATGCGGCTGAAGTCGAAGGGTTCGAAGCCCACGACGAAGGCCTCGGGGCGCCGGCCCATGAGCTCGCAGCGCAGGAGCAGATCGACGAAGTCCGTTTCGTGGGTGGAGTCGTGGAAGCTGGCCGACTTGCGCATGTCCTCGTTCTCGAGCAGGTAGACGGTGCCGGGCGCGCACTGGCCGCGCACGATGTCGAGGACGACGACGCGGGCGTAGTCCAGCAGCAGGGGCATGAGTCCCATTCCCTGGGTTCCGCCGTCCACGAAGTCGACGCCTTCGGGCCAGTTCCATTCGTCCCTGAGGCATTCCATGGCGCGCACGCCGAAGGCTTCATCGGTGAGCAGGGTGTTGCCGACGCCGAGTATGCAAAGGCTTGTGTCGAGGGGCATGGCTTGCTCCTTGCAGGCTTGTGGTCTGCCGGCAGGGCGCAGGGAGGCCGCGCTGGCAGGGCCGGAAGAAAGAAAACAGGCGGGGCTGGCAGCGCCAGTCCCGCCTGGAAGCAACGTAGGGTCTAGATCCTAGAGCACCTTGAACTTGTGGACTTCGTTGGTCTCGCCGTCGATCACGTGCACGGCGCAGGCAATGCAGGGATCGAAGGAGTGGATGGTGCGCAGGATTTCCACCGGGCGCTTGGGATCGGCGATGGGCGTGTTGATGAGGGCTTCCTCAAAGGGGCCCATGACGTGCTTGGCGTCGCGGGGGCCGCCGTTCCACGTGGTGGGCACGACGAGCTGGAAATTGCCGACGCGGCCCTTCTCGATGCGGATCCAGTGGGAGAGGCCGCCGCGGGGAGCTTCGACGAAGCCGACGCCCTGAGATTCGGCGGGCACGTCGTGGTCAGCCACGATCTGCTGGTTGCGGCTGATGCTCTCCCTGAAGGCCTCGATCATGGACGGCATCTTGTTGGCCACGGCCAGGGTCTGGATGCCGCGGGCACCGGTGCGGCCCAGGGTCGAGAAGAGGGCTTCGGGGCCGACGCCGAGGGTCTTGAGGACATAGTCCACAAGCGGAACGATGTCGGGGTTGCCGGCAACGTAGTTGACCAGAACGTTGGCGAGCGGGCCGACTTCCGTCGGATGATCCTCGTAGCGGGGGGCCTTGAGCCAGGAGTAGCGGTCCGTGTCGCCCATGGCGGTGAACTTGGGCTCGGTCTTTTCCTCGTAGGGATGGTCCGCCTGGGTGCCGTCGTACCAGCTGTGGCGGATGTGCTCCTTGACCTTGGCCGGATCGAAATCGACGAGCTTGAGCTCGCGGTTGTAGATGACGCCGGGCTTGAGCCAGCGGCTGTTGAGATCGCGCTCGCCGCCGGGGGCCGGGAAGTCGCCCATGCTGAGGAAGTCGTGGGTGCCGCCGATGCCGGCCCAGTCCTTGTAGGCGCCTGCCACGAGAAGCAGGTCGGGAATGTAGACTTCCTTGACGAAGGCCGCGGTCTTGGTGGCAATCTCCTCGAATTCCTTGATGCGCTCTTCCTTGAGGGCGTCGTAGCAGGTCACGCCGCCGTGGACGAGGAACTGGGGATGCGGGTTCTTGCCGCCGAAGACGGCCATGCCGCGGGCTGCCTCGACCTGCAGCTCGAGGGCCTGCAGGTAGTGGGCCGTGGCGACCAGGTTGGCTTCGGGCTCAAGGTAGTAGGCATCGTGTCCGCCGAGGAAGTAGGCGTTGGTGAAGGGGCCGAGCTGGCCGCTCTCCACGAAGGCTTTCAGCTTGTCCTGGACGGCCTTGAGGTCTTCGCCGCGGCATTTGCGCGGAGAGATGGACTCGGCGAGGGAGGCGGCCTTGTAGGGATCGGCCTTGAGGGCGCTCACGACATCGACGAAGTCAAGCGCGTGCAGGTGGTAGAAGTGCACGATGTGGTCGTGCATGTACAGCTGCGCGAGCATGAGGTTGCGGATGTGCGTGGCGTTGTCCGGGATGCGGAAGCTGTTGTCGGCATTGTAGACGGCGTCTTCGAGGGCGCGGGTCGAGGCCAGGGCGTGGGTGTAGGTGCACACGCCGCAGGTGCGCTGGGTGAAGTGCTGCACGTCGCGCGGATCGCGGCCTTTGAGGATGAGCTCGAGGCCGCGGAAAAGCGTGCCGCAGCTGCGGGCGTCCTTGACCTTGCCGTTCTCCACTTCCACTTCGATGCGGAGGTGGCCTTCAATGCGGGTCAGCGGATCGACGACAACGGGTCCGCTGTAGTTGCTCATAGGTGTTTTCATCGTAGGTCCTCCTAGTTCTGGTAGAACGGACTCAGTTCATCCCAGAACCCGGGCTCGCTGCAGCCGATGCAGGGATGGCCGGCGCCGACAGGCCAGTTGGTCTGGTTGAAGAGGGCCTTGGGACAGTTGTTGTACGTGCTCGGCCCCTTGCAGCCGAGGTCGTAGAGACACCATCCGTTGCGGGCTTCTTCGGAGTTGAAGGACGGGGCGAATTCGCCGGCGTCGAAGTGCTTCTTGCGCTCGCACTGCTCGTGGATGGTCTTGCCGTAGAACATGGTCGGACGGTTGTACTCGTCGAGTTCGATGGGCTTGCCGGTCAGGTAGGCGACGAGGGTGCCGACCAGGTTGAGGGGGTTGGGCGGACAGCCGGGGATGCAGACGGCCTTCACGCCCAGGTCGGCGCACACTTCGTTGACGCCCTTGGCCTGGGTCGGATTGGGTTTCGCGGCCTGCACGCCGCCGTAGGCGGAACAGGTGCCCATGCAGACGGTCAGCTTCGCTTTGGGAATGATGCGGCGGACGGTCTCGAGCATGGTGTGGCCCGCGATGTAGCCGAACTTGCCGTTATCGGCAGTGGGAATGGCGCCTTCGACCACGCAGACGAATCCGTCGGGATTGGAGACGGCCTGCTCGAGGGCCGCTTCGGCGGCTTCGCCGGCCGCGGCCATGATGGTCTCGTGGTAGTCAAGGGATATGGTGTCAAGAATAAGGGGGCCGATGAGAGGGTTGACCGTGCGCAGAAGCGCTTCGGAGCAGCCGGTGCATTCGGCTTCGTGAAGGTAGACGACAGAGGGGCGTTTCCCAGTCAGAGCGGCGGCAACATCAGTCGCAAAGGCAGGGCCGAAGCCCATGGTGACTGCCACTGCGGTGCAGAACTTCATGAAGTCACGGCGGTTGACGCCGCTGGCCTCGAGTTCTTTCTCTCCGCGTTGCCTGCCGAGTCCCACGGCAATTCGCATATGTGAGCCTCCTGAAGAAGTGTGTGGCGATTGGCCAAACAGTGCTGATCCTGATCTGCCGGAGCGCCTGCCCACAAGGGGCCGGACCTCCAAGGCAGTTGCCTGGTTGTCAGAATCGGAACTACTGCTAGCGTACCGCTGAAAAGATTCAAGGTCAACACGGATACGCAGACGGCAAGGGGTTCCCGCAGGCCTGTCCGGCCGAGGCCTGCGGACAAAAAAAGGGCGGGTCAAGGACCCGCCCCGGTGCGTTCTGAAAGGATGCCACGGGCGTCTAGTTGAACCAGCCTGGCTCGAAGACCTCGCGCCTGTCTTCGGGATCCACGGGCGGCGCCTTGTCGAGGCCGGAGCAGTCGATGTTCATCTTGGGCAGCATCTCGCCGGAGAGGGCCAGCATGCGCCAGGCGCCGATGAGCACGTTGCTCTTGGCCGTCTCGGCCTGCGTGGAGGAGTTGAAGAGCTCGTTCTCGGAGTCCAGCACGTCGAGGAGGGTGCGCTGTCCGATGAGGAACTGCTCATTGTAGGCGTTGAGAGTGAACTTGTTGTATTCCATGGCCTGGGCGTAGTGCTTGTACTGCTCCTGGGCGGAGAGGTAGTTGCTCCAGGTCGTGTCGATGTCCAGCTTCAGATCGTCGATGAAGTTGTAGTAGACCTGGCGGGCCTGGCGTATGCGGGCCGAGCCGGCCTTGTACTCGGCAACGTCCGCGCCGGAGTTGAAGATGTTCCAGCGCAGGGTGAAGAGCACGTCGAAGCTGTAGGTCCAGCGGTCGGTGCCGCCGGCGCGGTCGGTGTAGCTGGGGCCGGCCTCGAAGTTGATGGTCGGGAAGAAGGCCGCGCGGGAGAGCTCGCGGTTGGCCGTCTGGACCTTGATGTCCTTCATGTACGCCTCGAGCTTGGGATTGCTCTTGAGGGCGTCGTCGAAGAGCACCTTGGTGTCCTTGTAGATCACGGGCGGCATGCTCACGGGCTCGAGCCGGGAATCGGCGGACAGGCCGGTGAGGCGGGTGTAGGTGTCCTCGGCCACGCGCAGGTTGTCCTTGAATTCCTCGAGCGTGGACATGGCGCGCTGGTAGCGGGACTGGGCCTGGCTTTCGTCGGCCTTGGTGTCGGCGCCCACGCTGGCGCGGTCTTCGGACTGGGCGAGAATCTTCTTGTGGATCTCCACGTTGTCCTGGGCCAGCTGCAGGAGGTGGCGGCAGCGCAGCAGGTTGATATGCGCGATGATGCCGTCGAGGGAGAGGGATGTGGCGTTGTCGAAGACGCGGTGCTTCACGGAGTCGAGCGTGGCCTGGGCCGCGCGGACGCGGCTTCTGGTGGCGAAGCCGTCCCAGATGGGCTGGACGAGCTTGGCGGAGAGGCGCACCTGGCCCCAGTACTGGTCGTCGAGATCGTAGGCGCGGGTAGAGGAGTCGCTGAGCATGCCCCAGCCGGTGGCGGCCTCGACATCGACTCTCGGGCCGAAGCCCGCACGGGCACGGTCAAGTTCGTGTTCTAGTACGTTGCGGTTTTCCTGGATGCCGCGCAGGGTCCTGTGCATGCGCATCACGCCGTAAACCGTATCCTCTACCTTGATATGCGCTCCGGGTGCCGGCGGGGGCGGGAAGTGCTTGTTTTCCAGCCGTTCTGCCTGGACTGGCAGGGGGGCCAGCAGGAGAGTCGCAAGGATAAGAGCTGTTGCTTTCATGGCAAACCGCTTTCAGAATGGTTGATGAACTTGAGTGAGATTGGCTGAACAGCCGAGGGGGGCGTGCTGCACACCCTACCGCCGCAGGAAGAAGGTGTCAAACCTGGTCGTTCGGCGTTTCGGCGCTTTGGCCCGGGAGACGGCAACGAAGCTGTTCCTCATTCACCCTTTTTCGGTTGTTTCACCGAGGGCTTTAGGTCTGCGGAAAAAAAGGGACTGGCTTCAGGCATGTCCGGGACCGGCAAGGGCGTTCCAGGAGCAGGCTGCTATCACCCGTCCCTGGGGATGCGCGACGCTGGCCTCGAGAACGCGGCGCTCTTCGAAGACGTAGAGCGCCTCCTGGCTGATGCGGGGAATGTCCCGGGGGCTGTCCGAGTAGCCGAGCAGGAGGGCGTAGGCCGTGCCGAAGTGGCCTGCGGCCAGAACCCCGTCGTCAAGCTCCGCGACGCAGGCCGCCACTCTGGCGCGCACGGCTTCCATGGACTCCCCGCCAGGGGCCTGGAAGCGGGGCGCATCGGCGAAGCGGATGTTCCACTCGCCGGGGAAGCGCGCCTCGATCTGGTCTCTGGCAAGACCCTCCCAGAGGCCGTAGTCCTGCTCCTGCAGGCGTTCGTCCAGCGCTATCCCCTCCGGAGCATCAGGCAGGCCGCAGGCGCTTCCGCCCAGAGCCGAGGCTGCGATGGCGGCCGTTTCCACGGCTCTGGAAAGCGGGGAGGCAGCGAGGCCTGCAAAGTGCAGAGGAAGGCCGGCGATCCGGAAGTACTCCCTGATGCAGAGGGCGCTTCGGGCCGCCTGGGCGCGTCCGCGGGCGTTGAGGGGCACGTCGGTGCGCCCCTGGAAGCGCCCGGCCTGGTTCCAGTCGGTTTCGCCGTGGCGGATGAAGTAGATGCGGCGGGTCATGGCTGCTGACAGAGCTGGTCTAGCGGCAGCCGGGCCTGCGCGCCACGACGATGCTGGAATTCTGGCCGCCGAAGCCGAGGGAGTTGGACATGGCGCAGAAGATGCCCGCTTCGCGGGCCTCGTTGGCGACGATGTTCAGCTGGCACTCGGGATCGGGCTGGTCGTAGTTGATGTTGGGCGGCAGAAGCCCCGTCTGCATGGCCTTGATGCAGGCGATGACTTCGGTGATGCCGCCGGCGCCCATGAGGTGCCCCGTGGCTCCCTTGGTAGAGCTGATGGGCGGAGCGCCGTCCCCGTTGCCGAAGACGCCGTGGATGGCGGCCGTCTCCGCCACGTCGCCGGCATGGGTCGAGGTGCCGTGGGCGTTGACGTAGCCTATGTCTGACGGCAGGAGCCTTGCCTGCCGAAGCGCCAGGCGCATGCATTCGGCCGCGCCGCCGCCGTCGGGCCTGGGGGAGGTGATGTGGTAGGCGTCGTGGGTGTTGGCGCAGCCGGCCAGGACGGCGTAGGGTCTGGCGTGGCGCCAGTGCGCGTGCTCTTCGGTTTCGAGCACGATGCAGCCTCCGCCTTCGCCGATGACGAAGCCGTCGCGGGCGAGATCGAAGGGCCGGCAGGCGTGGGCAGGATCGGCGTTGTTGCGCGAGAGGGCCTTGGCCTGGGCAAGGCTCTGCATGATGACCGGATTCACGGCCGATTCGCCGGCTGCGCAGACGACGCAGTCGAGCTCGCCTGATCGCAGGAGCATGGCCGCCGTCATGATGGCGTCGCCGCCTGAGGAGCAGGCGGTGTTGACGGTGAGGCTGGCGCCGTGGAAGCCGTAGCGCATGGCGATGAGGCAGGCCGCCATGTTCCCGAGCACCATGGGCACGAGCCTGGGGCTGGCCTTGTGGATCTCGCCCTGCGCAAGCCTGGCCTGGGTGTCTGCCAGAAGCGCCATGCCGTCGAGGGCCGTGCCCATGACGACGCCCGTGCGCTCCGGGTTGAAGCCGGGCCTGATGCCAGCGTCCTCCAGGGCCTCCTCGGCGGCCGCAAAGGCGAACTGGGAGAAGAGGTCCATGTTGCGGCCGAGCGTCTTGGACACCTCTTCGCTGAGGACAAGGCCGTGCACTTCGGCTGCGATGCGGACCGGAGCGCCTGCGGGATCGAAGCGGGTGACGGTGCCGACGCCGCAGCGCCCTTCGACGAGGGACTGCCAGTAGGCATCGCAGCCGATGCCGACGGGGGTGACGGCCCCCATGCCGGTGATGACCAGAGTGGTGTTAGGCATATGCTGTTTGACCGGCGCCGGAGCGCTCCGGGAGCGTCGTCCGGCGCCTGGATGTCTAGGCCTTGGCTATGGCCTGCTCGAGATCGCCGATGATGTCGTCGGGATCTTCCAGACCGACGGAAAGGCGCACCATGCCTGGCGTGATGCCGCAGTCGACGAGCTGCTCGTCGGTGAGCTGGCGGTGCGTCGAGGAGGCCGGATGGAGCACGCAGGTGCGAATGTCGGCAACGTGGACCTCGAGCGTGATCATCTTGAGGGAGTCGATGAAGCGCGCTCCGGCCTCGCGGCCGCCCTTGAGGGAGAAGGAGATGACGCCGGCGACGCCCTTCGGCAGGTACTTCTGGGCCAGGGCGTGCTCGGGACTGGACGCAAGGCCCGGGTAGTTCACGAACTCGATCTTCGGATGGCTTTCCAGGAAGGCGGCCACCTTTTCGGCGTTCCTGCAGTGGCGCTCCATGCGCACGGGCAGGGTCTGGATGCCGAGGTTGACGTAGAAGGCGCCCTGGGCGGTCTGGCAGCAGCCCAGATCGCGCATGATCTGGACGCGGGCCTTGACGATGAAGGCCGCCTTGCCGAAGTCCCTGACGTAGACCGTGCCGTGGTAGGAGTCGTCGGGTTCGGTGAATTCGGGGAAATTGCCGCTGGTCCAGTCGAAATTGCCGCTGTCGACGATCATGCCGCCCACCTGCACGGCATGGCCGTCCAGATACTTGGTGGTGGAGTGCACGACGATGTCGGCGCCCCATTCGAAGGGCCGGCAGAGGTAGGGCGTGGCGAAGGTGTTGTCCACGATGAGCGGAACCTTGCGGGCGTGGGCGAGCTTCGCGAAGCGCTCGATGTCGAAGACCGTGAGGGCGGGGTTGGCGATGGTTTCGCCGAAGACGCACTTGGTGCCGGGACGGAAGGCCTTCTCCAGTTCCTCGCTGGAAGCGTTCTGGTCCACGAAGGTGACGTCGATGCCGAAGCGCCTGAGGGTGACGCCGAGCAGGTTGAAGGTGCCGCCGTAGATGGAGGAGCTCGCCACGATGTGGTCGCCCGCCTTGCAGATGGCGAGGATGGCCGTCAGCGTGGCTGCCTGGCCGGAGGAGGTGGCAAGGGCGCCGACGCCGCCTTCAAGTTCGGCCACCTTGCGCTCGACCGCGTCCACGGTGGGGTTGCCGAGCCGCGTATAGAAGAAGCCGGCCTCGGTCAGGTCGAAGAGCTTGGCCACTTCGGCTGTGGAGGTGTAGCGGAAGGTGGTGGACTGGGCTATGGGCAGGGCGCACGGCTCGCCGTTCTTGGGCTCGTAGCCGGCGTGGATGCATTGCGATTCGAGCTTCATCTGTCGTTCCTCAGGCGCGTTCCCGCAGGCGGGCGCCGTTCTCAGTGTTGCTGCCGGACGCAGGAAGAGCGTCCCTGCACCGGCGCTGGGCGTGGAGGCCGTGGGCCTGCCAGCGTTCGTGAAAGGACGCATTCTCTACCGCAGAGCCTTGGCCCGTCAAGGGCTTTTTGGCCTGTCTGGGGCGTTCCGGCTAGGCGCCGCAGTCGGCGGGATCGCCGCGCAGCTTGTCCAGGGCGTGGCCAAGGGCCGGCAGGATGGCCTCGAGGTTTTCGGCCACGGCCTTGCGGCTGCCCGGCAGGTTGACGACGATGCTCTGGCCGACGACGCCGGCCATGGCCCTTGAGATGGCGCCCTTGGGCGTCTTGGCAAGGCTCGCCTGCATCATGGCCTGGACGAAGCCGGGCAGGGGGTAGTCGAGGACGAGCTTCGTGGCCTCGGGGGTCACGTCCCTCGGCGCCACGCCGGTGCCGCCCGTGGTGACGATGAGGTCGTAGCCCTCGACCAGGGCGAGGCTTGTCAAAAGCCCCCGCAGGGCGTTGCGGCTGTCGGGCAGGAGGAAGCCCTGAGCGTAGCACAGGCCGAGGTTCTGGCGCACCATCTCCTCGATGGCGGGACCGCTGGCGTCCTCGCGCAGGCCGCAGTAGCCCTTGTCGGAGAGGGTCACCCAGGCCAGCGCCACGCCGTTCTTGAGGGGCGTTAGGTCGATGGCGCCGACCGGCAGGTCCACGCAGGCCGTCGTCAGCGGGCAGAGCAGGCTGTGGATGCCGGTCCGGGACGGCAGGAAGGCGTGGCCGGTCACCCGGAGCAGCTCCGTGCCCGATTCGTCGTAGAGGCCCGTGCCGACGGGCATGAGGGGGAGCGCCGAAGGCGGACAGGCCGAACCCTGACGCAGCGGGGCGAGGGTGTGGGCCGCCGTTCCCGCAAGCTTGTCGGCCGCGAGCGGCATGGTGGATCCCGCAGGGCAGGCCTTCAACTGGACGGTGAGCATGGATGCCCCCTTGTGCTGGAGGTTGCGTGCCGCGCTGGCGCCAGGGGCGCAGGCGGCCTTGCCCTCCTTGTAGCATTGAAGAAAGAACCCTGCCAAGCGGGGCCGCGCGGGTCGGCGGGGGCAGGGCGCAAAAAAGGGAGGAGGGGTGTTCCCTCCTCCCGGGATGGCTTAGGCGTTAGGCGGAGCGGGGCAGGCCCGCATTCCGCACGCTGACGGCTAGAGGGCCGCGGTGTAGATGTCG
>DFDR01000249.1:5018-5392 GCA_002369295.1 Desulfovibrionaceae bacterium UBA3823 | reverse complement strand
GGGAGCCATCAGCAGGGAGAGCGCCTTCGCCTGGCAGGAACAGGCCGGTGCGCTGGCGGGCGACTGGCAAGATGTCCGTCTGAACGGCAGACGGGCCAGGCGACGGCAAGGCGTCGCGGACGGACTGCGGAGCGACGGTGTCGGTCGCAACATGCTCCACTGCGTGGCTGGGCCGACGGCGACATGGCGGAACGGGAGGGCATGGATGGCGCAGGCAACGTGGCAGAGACTGGTGTGCCTGAGCGAGACGACTGGTTCGTAAGGTCAGGAGCGGGCACTAGCCTGGCTGGCGCAGTTGGCGTGGCAGGGACAAGGCTATGGAAAGCAGGTTGAGAAGGAAGGCTGAGGAGGAAATCTGGGGAAGAAACTGGGGA
>DFDR01000249.1:2600-4960 GCA_002369295.1 Desulfovibrionaceae bacterium UBA3823 | reverse complement strand
CTGGGGAAGAAACTGGGGAGGAAGACTCGGAAGGATATTTGGGAGGAAGACTTGGGATGACGGCCGGCAGGGGCAAAACGCCGACGGTGAGGGCAGTCGTCAGGCAAGCGGGATTCGTCCTGGCGAGAGGAGCGCTTCATGGGGCAGAGGAGGCAGGCGATCCGCTCGCCCCTGGCGTACAGCACGTGGCCAGCGCTGCCGGAGGAATTTCCCGCTGTTGCCCTTGCCTGCTGATCGACAGGCCAGCGTCAGACCAGTGCCAGATCGGTGGCAGGCTGGCGACGGATCGGCGAGGCGACTAAGGCAAAATTACAACATAGCTGCAAGCTAGATGCGTTTTTGCATCCTTTTTATTGCAAAAACGCAACATACGCTGTGTTCTCCCTTCTGTCTGTGCTTTTTTTCACACGCTCAAACCTCCCCGCAAGGTATCGATTCCGCGCCCCGCAAGGACTTCGAGACCGTGGGCTTTGGCTTCGACCTCTTCGCCCTCGACAGTCGCAATTTTGCGATTTTTTATCAGGAATAGGTATTGATATTGTTAATTTACTACCATTATGGGCGTCTGCATACGGAATACGGCAAATTTTGCCTGACGAGCTCCGCATTCAGCCCCCTGGAGTCGCTCACGATTGGCATGGAAATTGCCTATCTCCTCCGCATACTGGCTGCCTGCCCCTGCCGCCCCGAGGCTGGCCATATAGGGCAAGCTTGACCCTTTCTTCACATTTAGGAGGATCCCCATGAACAGAAGAACTGTGCTCATGTCCCTTTCCGCCATGGCCGCCTTCGGCATGGTCTGCGGCTTCAATCCCGCCGACGCCAACGCCCGTCCCCTGCAGCTGCGTCTCGGCCATCCCATGGCGCCGGGCAACAACGTGACCGTCGGCTACGAGAAGTTCGCCGAACTGGTCGCCAAAAAAAGCAACAAACAGATCGAGATCAAAATCTTCGGCAACTGCCAGATCGGCTCCGACCGCGTGACCACCGAAGCCGCCCAGGCCGGCACGCTGGACATGTCCTCCAGCTCCAGCCCCAACCTCGCCAGCTTCCACCAGGACTACATGGCGCTGGACCTGCCCTACGTCACCAGCCCCAAGAACCAGAAGAAGCTCTATGCGGCCCTCGACAACGGCGAGCTCGGCAAGTACTACGACAAGGTCGCCGAGGGCATCGGCCTGGTTCCGATCATGTACTCCGAGTACGGCTACCGCAACTTCGTGACCGCCAAGAAGCCCATCAAGGAAGTCTCCGACCTCAAGGGCCTCAAGATCCGCACCACCGACTCCCCTGTTGAAGTCGCCGTGGCCAAGGCTCTCGGCATGAACCCCGCTCCCGTGGCGTGGGGCGAAACCTACACCGCCCTCCAGCAGGGCACCGTTGACGCCGAAGGCAACACCTTCTCCCTGCTCAACGACGCCAAGCACAGCGAAGTGCTCAAGTACGCCACCAACTCCGAACACAACTACTCCATGCACGTCCTGCTCATGAACAAGAAGAAGTGGGACAGCCTCACCGACGAGCAGCGCAAGATCATCCGCGAAGCCGCCCACGAGGCCCTCGAATGGCAGCGCGGCGTGACCGCCGAGCTCGAAAAGAAGGCCTGGGACGCCTTCAAGGCCAAGGGCATCCAGATCACCATGTTCACCGATGCCCAGAAGGCAGAGCTCTACAAGGCCACCCAGCCCGTGCGCGACGAGTTTGCCAAGAAGCTCCCTGCGGAGCTGCTGAAGCTCATTGCCGACACCCAGAAGTAGTTCCTTCCAGCTGAACGCCGAGGGGCCGCGCAGGGCGCGGCCCCTCCCTGTTCACACGTCCCTTCCCTCTCGCCCCCTCAGCCTGAGGTCGGGTGCCCTGCCTCTTCCACGGCAACCTCCACGTGCTGCCTCCACGGCATCCGCTGCCAATTGGACCCGCTCTGTCCCCGTCAGGCCGCAGCCGGCCCGCAGCCCAGAGCACCTAGTCCACAGGGAAGGCCCAGAATCCTCAATTCGGCAGGGCCCGTCCCGATGCGAACTGCACCAGCATAAAGCGCATCGAGCAGAACTGCCCCGTCCTGAACCATGCTATCCCCCCTGAGTCGGCCTGAGCCGGCCTGAACCATCCTGCCCCTTCCTGAACCGCCCTGTTTCGCCCTGAAGCGAACGGGCCCCAGCCAGCCTGCAGACACTGGAAGGGCCGGCACGTCACTCCCGCCAGCAAGTCCTGCCAGGCAGACACAGGACTGGCAAAGGCCACGCACAGGACGGGCACAGGCCGAGCACAGACTGGAACGGTACAGCTTGCCGTCCCGACAGCGGCCAGTTCCGCCCCTCCCCCCAAAAAACGCCAACGTGCGCCATCACAGCAAGCCATCAAAG
>DFDR01000249.1:0-2505 GCA_002369295.1 Desulfovibrionaceae bacterium UBA3823 | reverse complement strand
CGCCGCCTCCACTCCGAGCCAGACGCCGCAACAAGGCCCAGCCGGCCTGCTCGGCTGGCTTGACGAGAATTTCGAGAAGATCTTCCTCGTCACGGGCATACTCGCCATCATCTTCTTCATCACCCTGCAGACGGCGTACCGCTACATCATCACGAGCATGGCCTCCTCGGCCGGCGCCATGGTGTGGACCGAGGAACTCTCCCGCTACGTCTTCATCTGGATCACCTACCTCGCCCTCTGCACGGCCATACGCAAGCGCTCCTCCATCCGCGTGGACATACTCTACGACATGATGCCCGCGCGCTGGCAGAACATCAGCTGGATTCTGGTCCACCTCTGTTTCCTGCTCCTGACCGTGGTCATCGCCGTTACCGGCTGGGCCCAGATCGAGCGCCTGCTGACCTTCCCGCAGTACACGCCGGCCATGCGCGTGCCCTTCCTGCTGCCCTACCTCATCCTGCCCATAGGCTTCGGCCTCATGAGCCTGAGGCTTGTCCAGGATCTCTGGCGGCAGGCCAAGGTCTGCGGGACGAAGGACACGCTGATCGGCATCGGCCTCACCGTCCTGCTCTGGGCGCCGCTCTACCCTGTCCTGCTCGCCCTCAACGTGCCGAGCCTCCCCGTCCTCTACGACTACATTCCGCCCCTGCCGGTGCTCTTCGGCTACTTCCTCGTCCTGTGCGCCTGCGGCGTGCCCATCGCCATCTCCCTCGGCCTGGCCACCCTCGGCACGGTCGTGTGCGCCGACACCCTGCCCATCGAGTACCTCGCCCAGACCGCCTTCACCTCCATCGACAGCTTCCCCATCATGGCCATCCCCTTCTTCATCGCTGCCGGCGTGTTCATGGGGGCAGGCGGCCTCTCCAAGCGCCTGCTCGCCTTTGCCGACGAGATGCTGGGCGGCCTCTACGGCGGCATGGCGCTGACCACGGTCGCCACCTGCATGTTCTTCGGCGCCATCTCCGGCTCCGGACCCGCCACGGTGGCCGCCATCGGCGCCCTCACCATCCCCGCCATGGTGGAACGCGGCTACGACAAGTTCTTTGCCGGCGCCCTCGTGGCAGCGGCCGGCGCCATCGGCGTCATGATTCCCCCGAGCAACCCCTTCGTGGTCTACGGCGTCTCGGCCCAGGTCTCCATCGGCGACCTCTTCATCGGCGGCATCGTGCCCGGCGTGCTCACGGGCCTCGTCCTCATGTCCTACGCCTACGTCAAGTCCCGCCGCATGGGCTGGCACGGCGAGGCGCGCCAGCGCTCCTTCAAGACCTTCGGCAAGGCCTTCTGGGAAGCCAAGTGGGCCCTCATGGTGCCCGTCATCGTCCTCGGCGGCATCTACGGCGGCTTCATGACCCCGACCGAGGCGGCAGCCGTGGCGGCCTTCTACGGCCTCATCGTCGGCGTCTTCCTCTACCGCGAGCTCGACCTCAAGGCCGTCATCAACTGCTGCGCCGAGTCCTGCGAGACGTCTGCCACCATCATCGTGCTCATGGCCATGGCCACCATCTTCGGCAACATCATGACCATCGAGGACGTGCCCGGCACCATCGCCCGCGCGATCTTAGGCTTCACCAACTCCAAGATCTTCATCCTGCTCATCATCAACGTGCTGCTCCTCATCGTCGGCACCTTCATGGAAGCTCTGGCTGCCATCGTCATCCTGACGCCCATTCTGCTGCCCATCGTCACGGGCGTCGGCGTCTCGCCGCTTCACTTCGGCATCATCATCGTGGTGAACCTTGCCATCGGCTTCATCACTCCGCCCGTCGGCGTCAACCTCTTCGTCGCCTCCGGCATCTCCAAGTCCAAGCTGGCGAACCTCTCCAAGAGCGTGCTGCCCATGATCGGCCTCATGCTGCTGGTGCTCCTGCTCATCACCTACGTGCCTGAAGTCCCGCTCTGCCTGCTGGGCCACCAGTAGGCCGGGGAAACGGCTGCCTTGCCGGCAGCGCCAGCACGCTTTGCTGGCGCCACGGCAGGCAGAGATCCATAGCTTCAAAGGCGGACCGCCGGCCCAAGGCCGCACGCGGTCCGCCTTTTGCCGTTGACAGCCGTCTCCACGCCCCCTCTCCCCTCGCTGCGCTCTTTTTCGCATGCCTCTCAGGAGTTCCCGTCCGTGCCCGCCGACCCGTCCCTTGTCCTCTTTGCCTGCGCCTGGCTCCTTGCCGGCTTCGTCAACGGCGTGAGCGGCATGGGCGCAGCCATGTGCGCCCTGCCCATCGTTGCCGGCTCCATGGCGCCCCAGCTGCTCATCCCTGCCACCTGCCTCATGGTCTTCGTGGTTTCCCTGGCAACAGCCACCCCCTATATGGCCTACACGCGATGGAAGAGCCTGCCGGCACTGCTGGCGGGAGCGGCCCCTGGCGCAGCCGCAGGCCTTGCCGTCCTGCTCGTGACGCCCGCCTGGGCGCTCCAGCTGGGGGCAGGCGCCATCATGCTCCTCTTCACCCTGTGGCAGTTCTTCACGCCTTCCCTCCGCCCACATGGCGACAGCTGGCCTGCGGGACT
>DFDR01000200.1:9011-11951 GCA_002369295.1 Desulfovibrionaceae bacterium UBA3823 | reverse complement strand
TTCGGCAAGAGTGGCCTCGGTGACGGGATTCAGGATCCGTTTGCCGTCGCCGGAGCCGGAGCCGTAATGCTTCTCCACGTATTTGACCTTCGCGCCCTTTTCGAGGAAAAAGCGGTGGATGCCGTCGTGCTCGGAGTCCTGGCCGCCGCAGTTGTGGATGCCGCAGCCGGCCACGATGTCCACGTCGGCGCCGTCGCCCACGTAGAAGTCGTTGTAGACGGTCTCCTTGTGGCCGGATGCCGTGACCACCACGGGGATGTGGACCGTCTCGCCCTTGGTGCCGGGCTTGATGGCGATGTCGATGCCGCTGCGGTCGACCTTGGTCGTGATGCTGATGTTTTCCGTGCTCACGCGGCCGCAGAGCTCGCCGTTGGAGCGCAGGTTGTATGCGCCCTCGGGAAGCTCTGTGATGTCGGCCACCTTGGTGAAGAGCTGCTTGGTAATGGCGTCGAGCTGGTTCATGGCTTGCCTCCTTAGAGCGTCTTGACTTTGAGACAGGAGGCCTGGGCCTCGTCCAGACTGGTGAGCAGGGGGAAGATCTCGCGCCTGGGCCCGAGCTTCTCTATGCTTCCCTGCTTCATCACCGCAATTTCGTCGGCGATGTTCAGGATGCGCTCCTGATGGGAGATGACGACGATGGAGCTGTCCTTGATGGCGCTGCGCATGGAGGCGAAGATGGTGATGAGGTTGTTGAAGCTCCACAGGTCGATGCCGGCCTCCGGCTCGTCGAAGATGGCGATGCGGGGCTTGCGGGCAAGCACGGTGGCAATTTCGATGCGCTTGAGCTCGCCGCCGGAAAGCGAGGCGTTGACCTCGCGCTTGATGTAGTTCTTGGCGCACAGGCCCACTTCGGAAAGGAAGTCGCAGGCGTGAGCCAGGGAGAGCTCGCGGCCGGCCGCGATGCGCAGGAGATCGAGCACCCGTATGCCCTTGAAGCGGACGGGCTGCTGGAAGGCGAAGCCGAGTCCCATTCTGGCGCGCTCGGTGATGCTCTTGGCGGTCACGTCCACGCCGTCCATGAGAATGCTGCCCGCAGTGGGCGTCTCGATGCCGGCTATGAGCTTGGCCAGCGTCGACTTGCCGCCGCCGTTGGGGCCGGTGACGACCACGAACCTGCCGTCGCCGACGGTGAGGTCCACGTCCTTGACAATGGACTTTTTCACGCCGTCCTTGTCCACCACGTCAAACGAAATGCCTCGCAGTTCAAGCATGCATGCTGCTCCTTTGGCGGGCGCGCATGGCTGGCCCCGCTTTTTTTTGGCTCCAGTTACAGCATTCGGCGGAAAAAATCCATGATTAAAGCAACGCTGGCGCAACCGGCCTTCCCAGCCTGCCCCGAGGCCTTCCGCCACCCTGGCGCCAAGGCTGGCCCGCAGGGGCTGAACAGCGCAGGAAGAGGCAAAGGAACGGCAGGGAGGGAGAGACTGGCAGCGGACAGGGCTGGCTGGGCTACAGGCTCCACCTGCCCCAGTAGCGCAGCACCCGGACCTTGACGTAGCTGTAGCCAAGCCTTGCCCGCTCGTGATCGACGAAAAGGCGCGTCGCCACCTCGGCGCAGGCGCCGGGGTGGACTGCCGGGCGGTAGTGCAGATCAATCTTCCTGACAAGGGTCTCGCTACGCCGCAGGTCGTCCCAGAAGCCCGTGATCTCGACTTCAACGGCATCCAGCTCCTGCAGGAAAAGCGCCTTCTCGTTGTTCTTGAAGGCTATCCAGAGATCAATGGCCTGCCTGGCGCCGTCAAGGCGGCCTGCCTGGACCTTGGCGACAGAGAAGTCGAGGCCGGCGGCTTCAGGACCGGCGGTCCGGGGGCCGGCCAGGGCGGCGCCGGCCAGCAGCAGAGCAAGGACAAGGACAGACGCGGGGGCCAGAGACTTCCAGAAGCACTTGAAGGGGAATGTGCGGGGCATGACGTCTCCTCTACCTGGCCTTCTTCACGGAAAGCTGGCGCTTCCAAGTGCCGGGCGCATCGCCCGGTTCGAGAACGAGCCTGAAGGCTGCGGGCTTGCCGCCGTCATCGCCGCCGTCCATGGTCGCTTCGACGACGCCGGTCAGGACGAAGCCGGCCCCCTTGGGCTCGATCTTCTTGAGCACGGGCTCCACGCCGAGGTCGCCGAGGCCGTCGATGGCGAAGAAGTAGCCCTTGTCCGTCAGGATCGTGCCGGCAAGCATGCCCTCTTTGGGCGCGACGTGCGTCTTGATGCCGCGACCAGTGAAGCGCAGGGCCGCAAGCTCGGCTGCCCTGCGGGAGGCGAAGCAGTTGTACTTCGAGGGACGTCCCTTGAAGAGGCCGGGATTGCCGTCGCGCATGACGAGTTCGCCGGGGGCGAGGGCCTGGCCGGCCACGGTGAAGAGCGGGGCGTTCTTGGGCTGGGGCCTTTCCTCAGCCTGGCGCGCCATCGCGGCGTCGAAGGCGCCGAAGAGGGCCGCCGCCGCAACGTTGCCCGGCTTGCCGGCGTAGTCCTTCTCGCCGTCGAGCTCCATGTAGCCGTGAATGGTAAAGGTGTCCTGGAGGATGGCTTCGGCCTCCTTTTTGGAGAGGGCGGAGGCGGAAGCAGGAAGGGCCAGGCACAGGGCCAGTAGAACCAGCAGGGCAGGGCGGAACGGGGGCAAGGCGGCTTTTCGCATGGACTTCTCCTTGGCAGACCGGCCCTTCAGGCGATAGGCTGCCCAGAATGACTGTGGCTGAACGCGAAGATCAGGATGCCGGCAATCTCGTTCAGATGGCCGGACCTCCCTTTTGAAGAAGGATCCACGCTTCTTCCCCCTGGCGCGGCCGATGGAGCTGGCAGAAGCTGCAGGCTTGGCTGCAGGGACAGGCGCGACTGGCCTCGTGGCTGTCTTCATGGCCGCCACCTCGAGGAGAAATGAAGCAGGAATGCTCCACTTGTACGCCCCGCCTTTGCGGCATGTCAAAGGATGCGCCAGAGGCTGCGGACGGG
>DFDR01000200.1:238-8945 GCA_002369295.1 Desulfovibrionaceae bacterium UBA3823 | reverse complement strand
GGCTGCGGACGGGACGGAGGCGGCGCCTCGAGTTGAAGCAATGCCTGAAGCCTGGCTGGAACGCAGGAGCGTGCCAGAGGGCAGGGCGGAGGCGTCTGGCGGACCGCAATAACCCCGGAACACAGCCGCCGGACCGCCGGCACGGCAAGCGCCGCTTCCAGCCCGCAGACGGGAGGCTAGAATTTCACGGAGTCGAAGATCTGCTCCAGTTCGTCGGATTCGCCCTTCTGGGTGAGGATCTGCAGCTCGCTGTCCCCAGTTTCGCCGGCAATGGAGATGCTGACTTTCTGGCCCTTCAGCGTTGTCTCGAAGGCCGCGTAGTTGTTCTCCTGCTGCGTGTACTTGGGCGTAATCTGCATCTTCTTGACGAGCGCCTGCGCAAAGGTCCTGGCATTGACGCCGCCGGCATCGACGTAGGCAATGGAGATGGCCTCGCTGCCATCCTTGCTGGACACGACGCAGCCGCACTGGATCTGCTGTCCGTACCAGTCCCGGGGAACCGTGACGGTAAACGGCGTGCCGTCGCCAGCCTTGCACTTGAGCTTCCCAGCCATGGCGCCGGTGGAAAGGCCAAGCACGAGGGCGAGGGCGAGGGCGGGGGCGGAGGCGGGGGCATGCTTCATGTCTGTCTCCTTGCATGAGCAGTTGAGCGGAATTGCGTAGCTCTACGCTCCCTTCTTCGCCCTTGTCAAAGCAAATCCTGGCCATCGCGCGCCGCGCCTCACTGCGGCATTGGCCATTGACCGACCAGAAGGCATCGTGCTAGCCCAAATCATCCTCGTCGCGACCGGCCGTCCCGGCAGCCTTCCGCGGCCCCCCCACTGCAACAAAGGCGCAACCCATGCGTGCATGCGTTCGAATGCTGGCCCTCGCGGCCCTTGCCGTGCTGCTCTCGGCCGGATCGGCCCTCGCCGACACCTGGGCCATCTACTGGTATGTCTGCGGAAGCGATCTGGAGCGGCGCTTCGGCGGCGCCTCTGCGGACATCGCCGAGGCCATGCGGGCCCGCTTCGGCAAGGACGTCACCGTCGTCCTGCAGACGGGCGGCACCACGAAATGGAGAAACACGCAGATCAGCCCCCGCAAGATCCAGCGCTACCTCATCCGCCAGGGCAGGCTTGAACTCGTGCAGAACCTGCCGCAGGGCGACATGGGCAGCAAGGACACCCTCGCCGACTTCCTCGAGTTCTGCAGCGAGAACTACGACGCCGACCACCGCGCGCTCATCGTCTGGGACCACGGCGGAGGCGGCGCCGGCCGCTTCTCCCACGACGAGAACAGCGGCAACGCCATGCGCGTCAAGCATCTGCGAGAAGCGCTGGAAGCCGTCTGGGACCCGGATCCCAAGGACCCGCCCCTGGACATCATCGGCTTCGACGCCTGCCTCATGGGCTCGCTTGAGGTGGCGGAAGCCTCCTACGGCTTTGCCACGCACCTCGTCGCCTCGGAGCAGCTGGAGCCGGGCGAGGGCTGGAACTACACGGGCTTTCTTTCGGCCCTCGGAGCCAGAACGAACATGGATGCCGCAACGCTCGGCAGGCACATCTGCGACACCTACATTGCCGGGTGCAACGCCGCCGGCCAGGGGAGGGACGTCACGCTTTCCGTCGTCGACCTTGGCAAGCTGCCAAGGCTCAGGCTGGCGTGGAACTGCCTCGGTCTGGAGGCCTTCGCGCGTGTGGCGAAGGACAAATCCTACTTTGCCGTCCTCGGGCGCTACGCCAATGCCTCGGAAAACTACGACAACGTCAAGGGCGAATCCTATAGCAACATGGTGGATCTCGGCGACTTCGTCTCCCACCTGCGCAAAAGCCAGCCCGAACTTGCCGGCGAACTCGCCACGGCGCTGCGCAGCGCCGTGGTCTACCGGGTCAACGGACCGCTCCAGCATTCCTCGGGCCTGTCCTTCTACTATCCGCTTGACGGCGGCAAAACCTACAGCAGAGTGCTGGAGCTGGGCCGTCCTTCGGCCTTTCTCGTGCTGCAGGGCCTGATGACAGGGCGCATGAACAGCGGGACTGCCAAAACCCATACCAACCGCATCGTGAAGGATGCCAAGGCTGAGCTGGCGAGGATGGAGCGCGAGGAGGAGCAGGCTGAAGGAACGCCGAGCTCCCGGCCAAGGCCCCCGCAGACCGCTGGAACGCCCAGCTCCCGGCCAAGGCCCCCGCAGACCGCTGGAACGCCCAGCTTCCAGCCAAGTCTCCCGCAGCTCGCAGGAACGCCCAGTTCCCAGCCAAGACCTCCGCAGGCTGGAGGATCGCCGAGCCACAGGGAGCCGGCCGCACAGGCGCTGGCCGCCGCCGAGGCCGCCGTGCACGCCGCCGCCGCGCCCAGACCCCAGCCAAGGCCTCCGCACGCTGGAGGATCCCCGAGCCACAGGGAGCCGGCCGCACAGGCGCTGGCCGCCGCCGAGGCCGCAGTGCATGCAGCCGCCACGCCCAGCTCCCAGCCTAGGCCCCCGCAGGAGGCATCCCCTGCTTCGGCGCTTTCGCTGCATGACCTCGCACAGGCCGCCCTCGATGCCAGCCAGCATGCTCTGCCAGCAGTCCAGCCCTTGGAACTGCGGAGTCTGGAGCAGCTGGACAATACTCCCGTCACCGTGAACGCCGACGGCGAGATAACCATGCAGCTCAAGCCGGCTGACCTGACCTACGTAGACGACGTCTACGTCTTTGCTTCCATGGTGGACTTCAAGAAGGACCTCTTGGTCATCCTTGGCATCGACGCCGACCTTTCCGCCGACTGGGACAAGGCGGTCTTCAAGGACAATTTCCGCAACGTGTGGCCGACGCTGGACGGGCACGTCCTCATGCTCCTGAGCGTTGCCATCGAGGAGAACCGCTACCGCTACCGCGTCCCGCTCAAGCTCAACGGCGAAAAGGTCTTGATGGAGATGATCTACGACTTCGACGACGGCAAGTACAAGATTCTCGGCGCCCGCAGCGCGCTGTCGGACGGGACGCCGGACAAGCTGCTGCGCCCCCTGAAGCCGGGCGACAAGGTGACCACCATCATTCGGGCCAAGCGCCTGAAGATGCCGGCCGTGGACATGGACATGGACAGCTTCACCCTGACTGCCGATTCGCAGGTCAAGGACGAAGACCTCGGCGATGGCGACTACTGCCTGCTCTTCCAGATGCGCGACGTGCAGGGCAACGTTGCCGTGTCTGACGGTGCATTTGTCCACGTCGAGAACGGCAAGATAACCAAGGAGGAGGCCAAGCCCGCCAGATAGTTCCGTCAGCAGGCCCGCAAGGCGCGCCAGCCCCCTGCGGCCCGCAGACCCATGGCGATGGACCGGCGCGAGTTCCGAACGTCAAGGCGGGGACAGGCTTCAAGCCTGCCCCCGCCGGCACCCGCCAGCAGAACCGGCGGCTTGAAGACGGAAACCTGCCAGGGCAAGGTCCTAGCGGAGATGGCGTCTGAAGAAGGCCGTCAGTTCGGCAAAGGCCGTCCTGGCCTCGGGCATGGATGGATTATAGAGGTAGAGCACGTGGCTCATGCCTTCGAAGACCACAAGTTCAGCCGGCACGCCCGCAGCCCTGAGCCTGAGGTGCATGCGGCAGGCGTTCGACAGGAAGAGGTCGCGCGTGCCGGACAGCAGCAGAGCCGGCGGAAAGCCGGAGACGTCGCCGTAGACGGGCGACAGCAGGGGATCGCCGAGCGGGCGTCCCCTGGCGTAGAGCAGGGCGGACGCCTTGAGCCAGGGATCCCAGGACACGAGCACGTTGTCCCTGCCATCGTTGAGGAAGTAGCTGTCGCCGCGCCTGTCCATGTCGCTCCAGGGAGAGCAGGGGGCGATGGCGCCAGGCAGGGGAAGCTTTTCGGCCTTGAGCTTCAGGCAGAGCGACAGGGCAAGTCCGCCGCCCGAGGAGGCGCCGAAGACCCCGATGCGCGAGGCAGGGCAGCGCTTGAGCAGATCCCGGTAGACGGCAAGGGCATCGTCGAGCGCAGCCGGAAAGGGATGGTCCGGCGGCATGCGGTAGTCCACGGAGACCACGCGCACCTTGCCGGCGTGCGCCATGAGCACGCCTTCGCCGGCGCCGGCTAGCCCGGGGTTGAAGACGTGCCCTCCGCCATGCAGGTGCAGGAGCACCTTTCCTTCGAAGGCGGGATCGGCTTCCTTCGGGCAAAGCTCGAAGACCGCAACGCCAGCAAGCCTGCGCTGGCGCACCTCGACGCCAAGCTTCCTGGCCAGCGCCTCCACATGGGAGGCGGTTTTGGCGGCCTGGCCGGCAACAAGGGCCTTCCAGCCGCTGGCATCGGCCGGCGGGGGCCGCTTCCAGAAGCCCAGGAGCGGATTGACGCTAAGCAGCGCTCTGAGTTCGGCGCTGGCCTCGCCAGGCAGGGGCAGAGGGCCGGCATCCTGCATCTGGATCTCCCGGGCCTGGACTGGGGCCGAAGCAGAAAGGGCCAGGACAAGCGCAAGGGAAAGGATGGCGGAGCGCAGGTGCATGGGCTTTTCCATTGCTGGCTGGGGGAGAAGAATGCGTCAGGGCGAGGCGCCTGCCGCAGGACTTCACGGAAAGCTTGAAGGCCGCAGGCGGGAAGACGCGCTCCCGCCTGCGGCCGGAACGACAGGGAGCGCAGGCTAGTCGATGCGGTGGTGGCAGCCGAGGCTGTGCTTGTTGCGCATGGCAGCCTGGGTGATGACGTAGGCCGTCTGGACGCCCTGGAAGAGGTTCAGCAGCCTGCGCGAAAGGGGGGTGTGCTTGTAGAAGTCGTGGATGTGGCGCACAAGGCCGCGCATCTCCTCGAAGGCGCGGCGCAGGCGCATCTTGCTGCGGGAGATGCCCACGTAGTTCCACATGGTGTTGCGTATGCTCGCCCAGTCCTGGGAGACCAGCGCCGGATCGTCGTTTTCGTCGTCGCCCTCGTGCTCCCAGTCCGGCACGCCGGCAGCCACGCCGGCGGGGATGGCGCAGGCGCCGGACGCAATGCCCGCGGCCACGGCCCTGCCGCAGCCCACGCCCCAGACCAGCGCCTCCAGCAGGGACGTGGAGGCGAGGCGGTTGGCGCCGTGCAGGCCCGTGCAGGCGCACTCGCCCACGGCGTAGAGGCCTGGCATGGAGGTCCTGCCGTCCACGTCGACGAGGATGCCGCCGCAGAAGTAGTGGGCGCCCGGCACCACGGGGATGGGCTCCCTGCGTATGTCGATGCCAATCTCCTGGCATTCCTGGAAGACCGTGGGGAAGCGGGTGGGGAGATCCGCCTCGACCTTCGTGGCGTCCAGGTAGAGGCAGGGGGCGCCGCTGGCGAGCATTTCCTCCATCATGGCCTGGGAAACGATGTCGCGGGGGGCGAGGTCGCCGCGCTTGTCGTGGCGCTGCATGAAGGGCTCTCCCTTGTCGTCGACGAGCCGGCCGCCCTCGCCGCGCAGGGCTTCGGTGATGAGCGGACAGCGCGATGCGGTCTCGGAGAAGAGGGTAGTGGGGTGGAACTGCATGAACTCGAGATTGGCGAGCTCGACGCCGGCGCGGGCGGCCATGGAGATGGCCGAGCCCACGCAGGAGGGGGCGTTGGTGGAGTGCAGGAAGATCTGGCCGACGCCGCCAGTGGCGAGCACCGTGTGGTCGGCGATGACGGTGAGCGTCTCGCCGTTGGCCTCGTTGAGCACGTAGGCGCCAAGGCAGCGGTTTTCCACCTCGTAGCGGAACTGGGAGCCCGGCAGGCTGTGGTGGCTGGTCAGCAGGTCAACGGCCGCGTGGCGGTAGAGGATACGCACGTTCCTGTGGGCGCGCACCTTCTCGGTGATGCCGTCCATGATGGCCGCGCCCGAGTAGTCGGCCTTGTGCAGGATGCGGCGCCGGCCGTGTCCGCCTTCGCGGGTGAGATCCCAGGCGCCGTCGGGGCCCTTGTCGAAGGGTACCTGGACGCGCTCGAGCAGCACCTTGTCCACGCAGGCAGGGCCCTGCTCGCAGAGGTTTTTGACAGCCTTGACCGAGTTGTACTCGTGGCCGGCCACGAGGATGTCGCGCTCGAGGGCCAGGGCCTCCTCGGCCGCCGTTCCCTCGGCTGCCTTGTAGATGATGCCGCCCTGTGCCAGTTCGGAGTTGCCGCCACCAAGGTGGTCGCTTTCCGAAACCAGAAGGACTTCGTGGCCGGCATCGGCCAGGGTGAGGGCTGCCGAGCAGCCGGCGAGGCCGGAGCCGATGACAAGGACTGGCACGTGGCAATGCTGCGTTTGCATAGCTTTTTCACCTTATATTCGTTGCACCGGGGGAAGACCTCCGGCTGGTTGGCAGAAGGATTCGCGGGAAGGAGATGCGCCGCCCGTGACGGCTAGCTGTGCGGCTGGAGGGTCATGCTAAAGTCCGCCGACACGGCAGAGTGCGTGAGCCGGCCGACGGAGATGAAGTCGGGACGCCGCGGAGCGGCGAGCGCAAGCTGGCGCAGGCTGTCGAGCGTCACGCCGCCACTCACCTCGGTCTCGATGCCCTCAGGCACGAGTTCCAGGGCTTCGGCGAGCAGGGGACCCCGCATGTTGTCCATCATGATGCGCTCAACCCGGCAGGCCACGGCCTCGCGGACGTGATCCAGCGTGCGGCACTCCACTTCGATAGGCGGGCAGGGCTTCCAGGCGTCCCGGAGCCTTTCCACGGCCCTGGTGATGGAGCCTGCCTGGTCGATGTGGTTGTCCTTGAGCATGAGGAGCTCTTCGAGATTGCGCCGGTGGTTGCCGGCGCCGGCGGCCTGGACGGCGTACTTCTCGATCCACCGCATGCCGGGCGTGGTCTTGCGCGTGTCGAGCAGGGTCACGCCCGTGCCTTCCAGCTCCTTGACGTAGCGGGCCGTGAGGTTGGCGATGCCGGAAAGGTGCGCCACGAAGTTCAAGATGATGCGCTCGGCCCGCAGGAGCGCCGTGGCCGGCGCCTGAATGCGCACAACCTCGGTCATGGCGGGCACCTGGGAAGCCTCCTCGACCAGGAAGGAGAGGGCAGGCGTGCAGCCTATCGCTTCAAAAACCATGGGGATGAGCGGAAGACCCACCACCCGCGTGGCCTCCTTGGCCACGATGCGGGCCCGCATGGGCACGTCGGGCGTGAAGACGCCGATGCTGGTGAGATCCCGGCCGTCCTCGTCCAGCGCGAGGCGGATGGAGCGGCGGGTGAGTTCAAGCGCTTCTTCGGTGAAATACTGGGACCAGGGCGTGGGCATGGCTTTGACTTCCTTCTGGCTTTCCCTGCTGCAGGGAAACAAGATGTAATGCGTGATTTTCTCTATGTAGCACCAGCGATGCGGAGGTTCAAGAACAATGCGCCAATCTGTCCGGCAAAGACGTCCGGAAGGGAGCTGCGCCCCACATCCAGACGCGGATCTGGAAAGGAGTCCGGAGACGCAGGAGCCAGAGGGGCGGGCAAGGGCCAGGCGGGGATGTTTCAAAAAAGCCGAAAAAATCGTTGACAGCTGATGCCGAGTCATATAAAAGCCTTCCTCGCACACTGGGCTATCGTTCAATTGGCAGGACATCGGATTCTGGCTCCGACGATCAAGGTTCGAGTCCTTGTAGCCCAGCCAGCAAGCATTGCTTTGCACGTCCCCATCGTCTAGCCGGCCCAGGACAGCGGCCTTTCACGCCGTCAACGGCGGTTCAAATCCGCCTGGGGACGCCAATGAAATCAAAAGATTGCATATCTCATGGTTGAATGAAGCATGAGGGTTACATGCTTCGTGTTGCATAAAACCCCTGTGAGCTGCCAGCTTACGCGGGTTTTTTTGTTGTCCCTACAGCCTGCAGACCTGGCCAGCAAACATGGTGGGAGCAAAGCTTCCCGCCACCTTGCCGACGTCGCCGCGCGCTTTCGGGCTTTCAGGATGCCTTCCTGTGCCGCGTGTGCAGGCCTGCGCTTCTCGCGCAGCGGTCCGTCGTCGCGCGGCAGTGGCCGAGGAGCCTCTGCGCGGCCTGGCGCCACAGACTATGGCCACGCTCTTGCGACGCAGAGCGTGGAAGACAAGCGACACGATGCCGAGCTTCTTGCAGACTTCGGACATGAAGCGACTCTGCGCGTGAAGGGCTTGCCCATGGCTGACCCGTTCTGCGCCTGCATGAAGACGCTTCCGACTGGCAGGGACACTTCTCCTTCCACCAGGACAGGGCCTCGGCAAGCTTAGAATGCATCTGAAGCGCCCGAGTGCGGAACTTCTTCCCCTGGCCGGCCCTGCGGTCCTTGGATAGGAAGGGCTGCCAGACAAGAAGCGCCCCGGCCCGAACGGGACCGGAGCGCTTCCTATGCTTTTGCTGTCGCTAGCGGCGCGCCTTCCAAGCTATACATGCTCGGTCGACAGGGTCAAAGGGATCCGCCTTGAGCTTGTCACGACGCCGGAGCAGATCAAGATCTGGAGCACGCTCCTCAAGTACGACCACTATCTCGGCCCCAGGATGTTCTTCGGACGCCAGAACCGCTACCTTGTCGTCTCCGATCACGGCTATCTTGGCGCCCGGGCTTTTCCTGCGCGTCTAAGAGCTCCAGGCCCAGAGACGAATTCATAGGGTGGACGCTCAGTCAGAGAAGGAGCCTCCTCGTCAGGGTCGCACTCTGCATGTGCCGGCTCTGCATCCGCAGGTCCGTGCTCTGCCGCAGCCTGGCCACGAAGGTCGTCTCCATGTCTCTCGAGTCTCTCCGGAAGGACTTCCCGGCAAAGTACGGCTACTGCCCCTGCGTGGTGGAGACGTTCGTGGATCCCGAACAGGATCTTGCGGGAA
>DFDR01000200.1:0-192 GCA_002369295.1 Desulfovibrionaceae bacterium UBA3823 | reverse complement strand
CTCCTTGCGGGAATCTGCTGCCGCGCATCCAGCTGGGACGAGCTCGGCCTGACAAGCGGCAGGGGCAGGAATGCCGCGGACTGGAAGCCGAACCGCAACCGGAAGCTTATCTTCCTCTATACGCTCGCCCCCGGCTTCAGGGAAAAGTTCGGCTTCCAGCCTCTCTATCCCAAGTGGAACCATCCCCTGTTC
>DFDR01000023.1 GCA_002369295.1 Desulfovibrionaceae bacterium UBA3823 | reverse complement strand
AACGGCCTTGGCACCGCTTCCGCAGGTCTGGACCTGGACGCCAAGCTCCCTGAGGGCGTATTCCGCCGTCTCGCGCAGCCTGGCGCAGTCATCGACCACGAGCACGCGCCACGGCGGAAGATGCAGGTCCTGCGGGGACGGCACGCGCTCAAAGTCGATGGTCACGTGGAAGCTCGACCCCTTGCCGCCCCCAGTCTTCACATCGATGGTGCCACCCATGGCGGTCACGATGTACTTGACGATGGCAAGTCCGAGGCCCGTGCCCTGCGTACGGTTCACCCGGCGGCTGTCCTCGCGTTCGAAAGCCGTGAAAAGCTTCTTCCGAAACGCCTCAGTCATGCCGATGCCGGTGTCCCTGACGGTGAAGTGGCAGCGCACCCAGCCGTCGCCCTTGGGCGAAGGCTCCTGCCTGAGTTCGAGCTCGACGGAACCGTGTTCAGGCGTGAACTTGACGGCGTTGCTCAGGAAGTTGAGGAGCACCTGGTTGAGGCGCAGCCCGTCGCAGTCGACAGTCTCGGCAAGTATGCCGGAGATGAAGACGTCGAAATTCTGCTGCTTGACCTTGAGCTGCGGACGGTTGATGTCGCACATGGTCTCCATGGTCTCGCGCAGGGAGAGCTCCTCCGGCTTCAGCGTCATCTTGCCGCTCTCGATCTTGGACATGTCGAGGACGTCGTTGATGAGGCCGAGCAGCTGCTTGCCGGAGATCATGATCTTCTTGAGGCAGTCGTAATGCGGGCAGGCTCGCCTACGTAATCCCTGGCAATGGTCGTCAGGCCTATGATGGAGTTCATGGGCGTGCGTATGTCGTGGCTCATGTTGGAAAGGAATTCGCTCTTGGTCTTGTTGGCATAGACGGCTTCCTCCCTGGCAGCCTCGGCCTCCTGCTGGGCCTTGAGCGCGTCCGCCCTAGCCTCTTCAGCCTTGGCCTGCGCCTCCCTGGACTCGGCGAGGGCCGATTCGGCGGAGGTGCGCGCCGTGGCGAACTGGTTCATCTGGCGCATGGTCATGCCGGCAAACAGCCAGAAAACACAAAGAATGACCACGACGAGCAGAGTCATGCAGCCCACGGACGCCATGATCATGGCATCGTCCAGCTCCTCGATGGTTTGGTCGAGCACGCCGTAGGGAATGATGGAAACAAGATACCAGTTGCTGTCGTTGAGCGGAACGGCGCGAATGCTGCGACGCTCGGAGATGCCTTTCTCGCTGTTGACGTAGCTGACGTTGAGCGTATAGGGGACGCTGTCCTCGATGCTCTGCTGGAAGCGCTCGACCTCGGCCTGCATGGAGCCGCCGTCGTCGAGACGTCCGTAGGACAGCATCTTCTTGAAGTAGTTGTCCTTCTCCACGCCTCGGCTCTGCACGACGTAGGTGTCGTTGCGGCGCATAATCTAGTAGTAGACGAGGGACTCTGGGTCGTCCAGATTCATCAGGCGCCGGAAGAGGACAATGGATTTGCACCAGAGCAGTCCGAGGCTTCTCTTGCCGCTGGACATGGACACGCTCAGGGGCGAGGCGTAGATGACGAGCTGGCCCGTGCTGCCCCATCCGCCAGTGACTGAACGGCTGCCGGCCCTGAGGGAGTCCATCAGGAAGCTGGGATCGCCCAGCCTGGCGATGCTTTCTCCGTAGATGGTTTCGAGCGTGCCGTCCTCGGCAACAAGAGTGCAGCTTGACAGGCGCTGAAGGTGGGCAAGCTCGAGAAGCTCCTTCTTCACCTTCTCAGCATCCGAGAGCACGCCCTTTTCATGCAGGGTCTCAATCTTCATCCCCATCTGCCTGAAGCGCAGGGACTTGATAGCCTCGTAGCGGTTCATTTCCTGGTTGGACATGCCGTGCAGGTGCACTTGCGCAACATCTTTGACGCGCCGCACCGTCTCGCTGTCCATGTAGCGGAACAGGCAGAAAAAGATGCACACTGCAACCAGCGCTATGAAGGTCAAACCGCCGGCAATGAATTTGAAATCTTTTCTCATGCGAAAGCCTAAAGTGGAGAGGAACTTCATGCGCTTCAGAACTAGCAAAATTTCCTAGTATAGTCGAAATATCCCGCTTTCTCAAGCAATTTGCATTCTGATGGATCACGTGTCCGCATTGCGGCCTCAGGGCAATGCCGAGCCGGGGAGCCCTCTCCGGAGGTGCCGAATTCTGTCTGTGTAGACATGCCCGGCTGGTCGCCGCCTCGCCAGCCCCCCCTGCA
Organism: Desulfovibrionaceae bacterium UBA3823; assembly: GCA_002369295.1. Taxonomy (GTDB): domain Bacteria; phylum Desulfobacterota; class Desulfovibrionia; order Desulfovibrionales; family Desulfovibrionaceae; genus Desulfovibrio. The sequence goes on along the minus strand of DFDR01000023.1, from coordinate 3,561 downwards.
ACGCAAAGCAGGCTCCAGCGTCCATGGGACACCAGAGCCTGCATCGCTGCCATATATGTGGCGGAGAGATAGAGATTCGAACTCTAGAACGGCTTCCACCGTTACACGATTTCCAATCGTGCTCCTTCGACCAACTCGGACATCTCTCCGCAGAAGCTACAGCCGTTTGGTACGCAAACGGCAGACAAAAGGCAAGCCCTTTTTCGGCTAGCGCCAGGGATGGAAGCCCTGTCAGGGCTTTTTGGAAGAGCCTTCCCTGCGCTGATCCTTGTCGAAGGATTTCTTGCCGATGAAGTAGAACAGGGCAACGCCGATGACGCCGGCCAGGGTGATGCCGATGTCGTTTAGTGTTCCGACGTCCATTCCTAGACCTTGCCGACGGAGTTGCTGAAGCCGTTGTCGCAGTAGATGACCTGGCCGGTGACGGCGCGGCCGAGGTCGGAAGCCAGGAAGGTGGCCAGGCCGCCCACGTCGGTGGACTCCACGTTGCGGTGGATGGCGGCCATGTCGGCGGCCACGGAGAGCGAGGTCTTCAGGCTGTGCACGGCGGAGGCGGCCAGGGTCTTGATGGGGCCGGAGCTGATGCAGTTGATGCGGATGCCCTTGGCGCCGAGATCGAAGGAGAGGTAGCGCATGGAGCACTCCAGCGCCGCCTTGGCGACGCCCATGACGTTGTAGGAGGGCACGACGCGCGTGGAGCCCAGGTAGGTCATGGCCAGGATGGACGAGCCGTCGTGCATGAGGGGCTCGAAGGCGCGGGTCAGGGCAACCAGGGAGTAGGCCGACACGTCGAGCGCCAGATGGAAGCCTTCGCGGGTCGTGTTGATGAAGGCGTTGTTGAGATCGTCGCGGTTGGCGAAGGCCAGGGAGTGCACTAGGATGTCCACGTCGCCCCACTTCTCCTTCACGAGCGCGGCCGCGGCCGCGATGTCCTCGTCGCTGGAGACGTCGCACTTGAAGGTGAACTCGCCGCCGGCCTCCTCGCTCAGGGGCTCGACGCGCTTTTTGATGGCGTCGTTGACATAGCTGAAGGCGAGGCGGGCGCCAGCCTGCTTGAACTGCTGGGTGATGCCCCAGGCGATGCTCCGGTTGTTGGCCACACCGAGTATGAGGGCTTTCTTTCCTTCGAGAAGCATAGTCACTCCTTGATGCACAGTTAAATCTTGAGCGCAGAGCCGGTCAGTATGCGGTAGGCGTCGCGGTACTTTCCAGCGGTGACATCGGCAACCTCGTCCGGAAGCGCCGGGGGCGGAGGCTGCATGTTCCAGGGCTGCCGCTTCAGCCAGTCGCGCAGATACTGCTTGTCGAAGCTGGGCTGGCCGTGGCCGGGCTCGTACTTGTCTGCGGCCCAGAAGCGGGACGAGTCGGGGGTGAGCACTTCGTCGATGAGATGGATTTTGCCGTCGACGAAGCCGAATTCGAATTTGGTATCGGCAACGATGATGCCGCGCTCGGCGGCGTAGGCCCGCCCCTTTTCGTAGATGGCAAGCGTCGTCTGCTCGATCTGGCGGGCGACATCGGCGCCGACGAGTTCAGCAGCCCGCTCGACGGAGATGTTTTCATCGTGCTGGCCGAGTTCGGCCTTGGTGGAGGGCGTGAAGATGGCGGGAGAAATCTTGTCGGACTCTCTCAGGCCGGCGGGAAGCCTGTGGCCGCACACTTCGCCGGTCTGCTGGTAGGCCTTCCAGCCGGAGCCGGAGAGGTAGCCGCGCACGATGCACTCAATGGGCAGGGGTTTGGCCCTGCGCACGAGAACCGCCCTGCCCTCGAGCTCGTCGCGCCAGGGCGCGAGGGCGGCAGGGAACTTGTCCGCGTCGCGCTCGACGATGTGGTTGGGCACGAGATCCCTGAACATGTCCATCCAGAACAGGGTGATCTGGTTGAGAATGACGCCCTTGTAGGGGATGGGACGGCTCATGATGACGTCAAAGGCGCTCATGCGGTCCGTGGTCACGATGAGCAGGGTCGCGTCGTCGACGGCGTAGATGTCGCGGACCTTGCCGCGGGAAAGGAGCGGATAGGCAGTTATTTCAGTCTTGGTTACGACTTTCATGGCGTTCCTTGTCTTTCGGCCGCAGGCGGGCGAGGCGCCGCCAGGAACCGGCTGTCTTGTGGCCTAGCGGATCTCGACGGAGCGTGCGTGGGCTTCGAGCCCTTCCAGGCGGGCAAGGGCCGCAATGGCCTGCCTGCTCTCGCTCACGAACTCGCGGGACGTAGCCACGATACTCGTCTTCTTGCAAAAAGTCTGTACGGAAAGCGCGGAGGAGAACCTTGCCGTGCCGAGGGTGGGCAGGACGTGGTTGGGGCCGGCGAAGTAGTCGCCCACGGGCTCGGGACTGTAGTGGCCCATGAAGACGGCACCCGCGTTCTTCACGTAGGGAAGCGCGCCCCAGGGATCCCTGAGCGAGAGCTCGAGGTGCTCCGGCGCAATGCGGTTGGCAACGGCCAGCGCGCAGCTCAAATTCGGCACCACGACGATGGCGCCCCAGTCCATGAGCGAGCGACCCGCAATGGCGGAGCGGGGAAGCTTGGCGCACTGCTCCTCGAGCTCGGTCTGGAGGGCGTCGGCCAGATGCTGGTCGAAGACGATGCAGATGGCCGAGGCCAGCGGGTCGTGCTCCGCCTGGCTGAGCATGTCGGCGGCCAGCCACTTGACGTCGGCCGAGCCGTCGGCGACCACGCACACTTCGCTGGGGCCGGCTATCATGTCGATGCCGACCGTGCCCTGAACAAGACGCTTGGCCGTAGTCACGAAAATGTTGCCAGGGCCGGCGATGACGTCCACGGGATCCATGGTCTGGGTGCCGTAGGCCATGGCTGCCACGGCCCAGGCGCCGCCGACGCAGTAGACTTCGCTGATGTCGAGCAGGTGGGCTGCCGCCAGAATGACCGGATTGATGGTGCCGTCGTTGCGACAGGGAGTGCAGACGGCGATCTCGGGCACGCCCGCCACGAGGGCCGGAATGGCGTTCATGAGGAAGCTGGACACCAGAGGGGTGTTTCCGCCCTTGCCGCCCGGCACGTAGAGGCCAACGCGACCCACGGGATTCACCATCTGGCCGAGGATGCTGCCGTCGGGACGGGTGGTGAACCAGCTCTTTTCCTTCTGCTGCTCGTGGAAGGCCCTGATGTTGCCGGCTGCCTGGGCAATGCACTCGCGGTCCTCGGCTGGAACCGTTGCCGCGGCTCTGGCGATGTCCTGGGGTTTCACGCGGATGGGGCCGGCAAAGCCGGGGCAGTCGAAGCGGGCGGTGTAGTCGATCAGCGCCGCATCGCCGCGGCTTCTGACATTGGCGATGATCTCGCGCACATGTCCCTCGACATCGCCCCCGCCGGGATGGGCGCGCTCTTCAAGCCATTGGCCGGCCTTTGCCCAGTCCTTGTCACTCTGCAGATTGATAATGCGACATATAGCCATGCTAGGTACCTCGTAAGGGGAGAACATACGCGAATGCAGGCAGGTTGTCTAACAGACAGAGGGCGTCCGGTGTCCTGCCGAAATGCCCGCAGTGTCCCGGAAAGGGGCGCCGGAAACACAAAAAGCCCCGGAGCTCGAAAGCT